>DATFBI010000073.1:0-10543 GCA_035253925.1 Propionibacteriaceae bacterium | reverse complement strand
CGCCGGCCCGCCAGCACATCGTCGATCATGGTCTCATCGGATACTTCACAGATCAGCGCGTATGGCAGGTCCCAGATCCGCAAAGTCCCCTGGACCGCTCCGCGCCGGAGGCTGCACGAGGCAAGGCGGCGTGAGGTAGCTGCAAGGTCGGTCACCTTGTCCGACCAAAGTCCGGCGCCGTAGGCCTCCAGCGTCACGATGTTGAAGACTCGATCCACTGACTCTGGGCTGAAGGGGTACTCCGCCGGTTCGGCGCTGAGATCGGGCAGCTCCGCACTAAACATGGCCTCGACATGGGCGCGACCGCCGTAGTCAGAGTTGCCCTGATACCTGTCACCGTCCATGACGGCCGGGTGGCTGCGATGGGCCTCCTTGATCACCGATGGGTCCAAGCCGCGGACATCGTACGGACAGATCAGCCAGAGCGGAATCTTTGGATCCACCGCCAGGTTCAGCAGTGCCTCATCCAGCTGGCACTCCAGAATCTCCTCTGGGCGTCGCCCCGCCCAAATAGGCTCACCAATACCGCGCACCGGACGCCCATAACCGGAATGTTGATCAACAAACTTTTGCCAAGCCGGAATAATTCGGGCGGGATTACGGCCCAACTTGGCCATATCAACGAATTTCACTTTCCGGGCTTGAGGGCCCAGGTTCTCACGCAACCAGTTGGCATGCCGTCGCACGACGGCAACCATGACCGCCTCACCTGCGGCCAATCCTTCTTCCACGAATGGCGTCAGAACCGAGGCGTAGTCGTCTGCATCGCGCCACATGAAAGCCTCGTGCCGATAGCTTTGTTGCGATCTTGGTGGTGCAGCTTGCGGCATAAAGTTTCCTGGCAAAGCGACTGGCGTCGGGCGGGTTCACGACACTGGTGCGGCCGCATCTCGGGGCTAAAATGCTTGCTCGCGAGGTCCGGAGTACTCTACCGAAGCCGTGCTGGAGCGCCAAAGTGGGCAATTGCGCAAATGGACGGTTTGTGACGGGAATCAACGGTCCACTGTTGATTCGTTGCGGGACCGGGCAAGATCTTTTTCCTTGCTTTCGGAATCGTCTTGAAGATTGCAACGCTCACGGAAACAAGCTCCCGACACCGACCTCGGGGCCAGTACGCCAGAAGATCAGCTGCTGACCCGATGACCGCGTAACAGGAGCCCCCGCGTCGCGAACCGCAGGAAACTCGTTTGTGACCCTCCGCATGGGGTAGGAGCCTGACGAACCCAACTCAAGGAGGAGTCTGCTATGGCAACAGCCCGAGAACTGATGAGCCAGGGCGTAGAGTGCGTCAACTCCACGGAAACCCTGGTCGAAGCCGCCCGGAAGATGCGTGACCTCGACGTCGGCGCACTGCCGATCTGCGGCGAAGATCAGCGCCTGAAGGGGATGCTGACTGATCGCGACATTGTCGTGAAGTGCATTGCCGAGGGCAAGGACCCCAATGACGTCAAGGCCGCTGACCTCGCCCAGGGCAAGCCTGTGACGATCGGGGCTGATGACTCGGCGGAGGAAACCCTCAGGACCATGGCGAAGTATCAAGTACGCCGCCTGCCGGTCATCGACGGACATCAGCTTGTCGGCATCGTGGCCCAGGCCGATGTGGCTCGCGCACTCCCGAACGACGTCGTTGGACAGGTTCTGGAGGAGGTCTCAGAGTAGTAAGCCATACGTCGTCGGGCCCGCTGCCCGGCGGCGCCACAGGCTCACTCAACGAAATGGTCATCGTCGCTAGCGTGTAGTCGCCAGCAACGATGACCATTTCTCATGCTTCATTATTGGGGCCGGGTCAGCTACGCGAGCCATCCCGAGACGACTAGCGAGGCATCAGAGGTCGCATTTGACACTCGTTGGCCATCAAGAGATGACAAACGTTGACTAGACGCCGCGGACGAGATTCATTTCGCTTGCTTTCTGCCGCCGACCTACAGTGGCGCCATGTCGGCGCGCTGGCTCGTCGTACTGCTCACCGCGGTTGCGTTCGTCGCAACGCCTCTGGTAATCAGCGCCCGATCTGCGGCACCTTCAGATATATCGGCCACCGATTTGGCCGGACGGATCCATCAAGCCGGCAATGTTGGGTGGTCCGGGTTCGTGGAGACGGTCGGAACACTTCAGATTCCCGACAGTGAGTCATTCGCCACCTTGGGCCAACTGCTTGGTGAGACCACCCAGCTACGCGTCTGGTGGCGCAGCGCGGATGACTGGCGGGTCGACCGCCTCCGCAGCACGGGCGAGACCAACATTTTTCGCCAAGGCAGGGGCATGGTTCGTTGGGTCTTCGAGTCCCAGACCGCGACCTATTCACCGGTTTCCAAAATCAGATTGCCCGACGCCTCGGACCTGCTGCCACCAAGCCTTGCGCGCGCGTTGCTGCACGGCGTACGCGACAACGAATTAAGTCGACTGCCGGCGCGGCGGGTCGCTGGTGTAGACGCACCTGGCCTGCGCCTTACGCCCAAGGAAAGGGCAACCACTGTCAAGCATGTCGATATCTGGGCCGACGCCGCCAGCGGACTCGCGCTCACGGTGGAGCTGTACGGCCTGGGCGACAAGCGTCCGATCCTCACTACGACAGTTCGGGAGCTCAAGCTCGGCGCACCCCCGGCTACGGCCACCAGGTTCACCCTGGCCGAAGGCGTACGAGTCGTCTATGAGCAATCGGTCGACGTTGCTGCTGCGGCCAACGCCTTCGCCCCCTACGACCTGCCTCGTTCTCTTGCCGGACTCAGCTCACGCGATGGCGAGGATCCTGGGCCGGTGGGGATATACGGGCGAGGTCCGACAACGTTGATCGCGTTGCCACTACGCGGCCAGGTCGCTGGGCCGCTGCGCCGGCAGCTGCAGGATCGCGGCTCCGCGCAATTAACCGAGGTGGGCACCCTGGCACCGGCAGGGCCGGTCGGATTGTTGATCACACCTCGAGACCGCGGCGGCGCCTTCCTACTGGCCGGCACCGTGACAACCGAGACGCTGCGGCAGGCCGCAACCGAACTGCTGGAGCGTCAATGACGAGTGGCGCCGCCAGCAACGGACACGTTATCCGTACCCGAGCCCTTACCAAGCGATACGGCGAGCTGCGGGCCGTTGACGGAGTGGACCTCGAGGTCCGGACAGGTGAGGTCTACGGCTTCCTGGGCGCCAACGGTTCGGGCAAGACCACCACTGTTCGCATGCTGCTAGGCCTGGTGCTGCCCACCTCCGGCGAAGCGGAAGTACTAGGAAAGGCGATGCCGAGGGCGCGTCGAAGCGTCTTGCCACACGTTGGCTCACTGGTGGAGAGCCCTGCGGCCTACCCGCACCTCTCTGGCAGCGCGAACCTAGCCTTGCTTGATGCCACCGGGTCAGATCGCAGCCGGCGACCTGAGCGTCGAACCAAGATCGGCAACGCCCTAGAGCAAGTTGGCCTAGACCCAGCTGATCGCCGACCGGTACGTACCTATTCGCATGGTATGCGCCAGCGGCTCGGGCTGGCCGCCGCCCTGATGCGCCAGCCACCACTACTGATCTTGGACGAGCCCAGCAATGGCCTCGACCCGCAAGGCATACAGGAGATCCGGCAACTACTGCTGCAACTGAATGCCGAAGGCACAACGATCTTTCTCTCTTCTCACTTGCTTGCCGAGGTCGAGCAAATGTGTACCCACGTGGGCGTGCTGCGCGATGGGCGGCTGATCTTGCAAGAGCAGATAGATAACCTGCTGCGACCGACAGGCCTAGTAGCGGTGCGGACGCCGGATATCGAGCGCTGCACGGAGTTGCTCGGGCCAGTTGTGGTCACAGCGGAAGGTGAGCAACTGCTCGTCCGCGCCAACGACACCGCTGACCTCAACGCGTATCTGGTTGGTGAGGGCGTACGGGTGGATGAGATCGGCCCCTATCGCCGGGCTCTGGAGGAGATCATTCTCGAGGCGGAAGCTGGGCCATGATCGTCGTTGAGTTGATCAAGATGATTTGCCGGCCGCGTACCTGGTTGATCATTGGGATGCTAGTTGCCCTGCCGACGCTAGTTGCGATCTTGCTGGCGGTCACCAATCTTGGCCCACGACCCGGCACCGGCCCGCCGTTCCTCTCCGCAGTGCTCAGCGACGGCACGCTGTTCCCTCTGGCTGCACTCGGCGTGGTGCTACCGCTACTGCTGCCTATCGCCGTCGCGGTCCTCGGTGGCGACGCCATCGCCGGGGAAAGTCAGACCGGCACGCTGCGCTATCTGCTGGTACGCCCTGTGGGGCGTACTCACCTGCTGCTCGCCAAGCTCGCGACAATTGTTGTGTTTGTGCTGCTTGCCGTGTTGATCGTTACCGCCGTTTCGTACGTCGAGGGACGCCTGCTGCTAGGAGGAGCTCCCGCCACCGGCACTATCAGCCTTAGCGGCTCAACGCTTACCCAGCAGGAGCTCGCCTGGCGTAGCGCTATCGCCCTGGGTTACGTGATCATCTGCATGCTTGGTGTCGCTGCGGTGGCCTTGTTCTTCTCAACCTTGACGCGGTCGGCGATCGGTGCGGCGCTCGGAACTATCGGGGTACTGGTCGCCTCCACTGTGCTGCTAGGCCTAGACGCCGCAGGCGCCTTGCATCCGTTCCTACCCACTCGACACTGGCTGGCCTTTGTCGACCTGTTCCGCGACCCCATCCTGTGGCGGGACGTGGTTCGCGGACTCGCCATCCAGCTCGGCTATCTGACCGTGTTCACGCTGGCCGCCTGGGCAAACTTCGGAACTAAGGATATCGACGATTGAGGGACATCGATTTGTCCTTTCAGCAAGCCACCGCGGTTGGCGGCTGTGGTGCCCCGGCGCCTAGTACAGAGGCAAGAGCGGCCAGCACCACAGGATTACGGGGAAGATCACCGTGAGCTGCGGGCGAGCCCGGGCAGGCGTCCTGGACCACAATGTTGAGAGCGCCCGACAAGGCAGCGGAATCGACAGGTGTCACCACCTGGTCGTTTCTCGACCTTATGGTCACCCACAATGGTCCAGTCGGTGTTTCGTCCCCTGCGTTCAGGCGACGCAGCAACTCGCTATCGGGAACCAGCTGCTCGCAGGCGGCGGGACATCCGCCGGCAAGTTCGGCGCCGAGGGCTGCCTGGCTGGTTCCGTGATGTGGTGAGCCGAGGGTAAGGACCCGGCGCGCTACCTCGTCCCCTCCCTCATCTTGGACCCACAAGCGGACAACGACGCCACCCGCTGAATAGCCGATCACGTCCACAGACGCTGCACCGGCATCGTCGCGTACCCGATCAGCCACCGCTGCCAGGTGCTCGGCTTGCTTTCGAAGATCACCGGTACCGTCGCCGACTGGCTCAACAATGACGGCCGTACGCCCGGCCGAGCGCAAGGCGGCGACCAGCGGCTGAAGCGATTGGACGTTGCCTCCATAACCTGGCACCAACAACACAGGCCCAGGAGTTTCCTGTGGCACAGGTTTCCCAGACGTCGTTGTAATGCGGAGAACACTGATGACACCGACCGTGATGATCAATAGAAGGGCCACTACCCCGACACCTAGCATCAGGCGGCGGCGTTGCGGTGACAGGCCGTCAAGCATCAGTTGCTGATCACCTTTCGCTCACCTGTAACTCGACGACTACGCCGGCATGATCCGACGGCCACAGCTTGCTGACTGGGTCTTGATCACTCAGCTCATCACCTGTTACGTCCGCTCGGCTGACCACAATCTGTGCGGAGGGCGCCGACCGGGCCAGCACCAGATCAATTCGGCGCTCGAAGTCCGGCTTTTCGTCGTTCACCAGCTCACTCAGCCACGCCGTATGACCCGCACCAGTACGGCCTGGCTGCTGCAGCCAAAGATCACTAAATCCGTGATCATTAGTGATCAGCCGGTACGCGGCACCAGAGCCGATGGGAATCTCAGCCCGTGCCGCCGGGCTGGCTGGGTTGGAGTTGCAGTCGCAGGCGATGATCGTCGACAGGTCGGTATTTCCGGCCGGCCCATGGAGCAGTTCCTCGGCTTGCGCGCGTGCCAGCCTCGAGCCCTGGGATTCAAGGTGAGTCGTAATGAACCGCAGGCGCTCCGATCCAATGGCAACGTCGGCCCACGCATAACCGCGTACAAACGAGAATGTTGTGTCTCCAAGCGTGACGTCTAAGCGCTGACCGTAGTGGCTGCCGCCGCTACCCTCGATGCGGATTCCGGCTTCGGTGCGTACCAAGATCACGTCACGATCGGTGAGGCGTAAGTCTTCCGCTGAGCCGGGAATGCCGTTGAAGGGGTTGCCGGTGAAGGCAGGCGCCTCGACATCGGACTCATGCTGTACGTGGACGATCTGATAGCTGACCCCGCGCTCAGCCAGATCTGCAACCAAGGTGACGAGAAAGTCATCCTCGACCTCCGTCGCATTAGGCCGACCAATCTGATCCAGCTGCACGGGCCCGCGCCGCCAAAGCGCGACCTCCTGCAGTCCGACCAGGTCGGGCCGCGCGGCGGCAATCTCCTCCGCAAGCAACTTGCTGCGCGTCGTGAAGTCGGTGCGGTCGACGACCCTACGTAACTCGTAGTTCGCATGGCCTAGCGCGAGCACGCCGTCCGTCCCGGTTCGGTTGAGGGCTGCGCGGATCGGCCGGTAAATGTTTCCACCGAGGTAGATATTGCGAGTCATGACGGTCACGGTCTGCGGCTCGCTGAACCCGTACGCGCGAACAACGACGACGCTGATCACCGTGCCAAGGCAGAGAATCGTGATAGCCAGCGTTGCCCAAAACCGGGCTCCAGGCTTTCCCAGCCGCAGCGTCACAGTCCCCATTGTCCGCAGACCATCCGAACCCGCCTGGCAGTCGTTACGCTAGGCGGGTGTCTGACGTGTCGGAAGACGCGCGCATGGTGCCCATGCTTCCCTGTCGAAACATCGATGAGATGGCGGATTTCTGGACGTCGCTGGGCCTGACCGTTACCTATCGCCAGGTTCGCCCCAACCCGTACCTCGCTCTGCGGCGCAACGCGATAGACCTGCACTACTACGCCATGGACGACGTCGATCCTGAGCAGAGCTACTCGACCTGCGCCATCGTTGTCTCCGACACGGCCCCGCTGCACGAGCTGTTCGTCGAAGGTATGCGCGCCCGGTACGGTCGGGCCCCGCTGAACGGGATACCGCGCATCACTAGGCCGCGGCGTCGGGCGAACAACGCCGGGCTGAGCGGGTTCAGCATCATTGACCCGGCGGGCAATTGGATCCGTGTCACTCGCAGTTCCGACGACGCGCACCAGCCGCGATCCGTCGACGGCCGGACCGAGTGGGTCTCTGCCGGCGGCGGCCCGCTTGCGAGGGCGCTTGAGAATGCCGTTGTAATGGCCGACTCGCACGGGGATGAGGTTCAAGCCCACCGGACGCTGGCGGGTGCTCTGACACGACATCTGGAGGCGCCGGTGGCCGAGCGGGCGGGTGCATGGGCGTACCTGGCCGAGCTGCGGGTCCGCCTCGATGACGCCGCAGGTGCCAAGCAGGCGATCGACGAGGTGAGGAGGCTCACTCTGATCACGGGCCTCTCACCGCGGGACACAGAGGTCGTCGCGCTTGCAGCTCGCGAAGTGGCGGAGCTGCCCATCACACCGCGTTAAATCGAAGGCGTCAATCGATAACCTCAAAGCCGAGCGCAGTGAGTTGTCCTCTCTCAGCGACGAAAGTGCGCTTGAGTTTGACCGGACGCCCGTCGGGTTGATCAAAAAGCCTGACTCCTCCGCCCAGGAGGATCGGCGTCAGGTGGATGATGATCTCATTCAGTAACCCGGCGGCAAGGCACTGTTTGGCGATGTTCGCACCGAGGATGACCACATCCTTTCCGCCTGCGGCGCTCAGAGCGCGCTCGATGGCCTCCCCGATCGAGACATCGAGGACGACACCGGTCACACCTTTCACAACTGGGGGTTGCTCGGGCGGATCGTGCCGCAGCACGAAGAATGGACCGTTATAAGCACCGCCATAAAAGCCCTGCTGCTCTCGGTCCTCGACGTCTTGGGTGCGCCGGCCGACTAGCAGCGCGCCCACCCGCTCGAGTACCTCGTCGATCGTCTCGTCCGGTCCACCCGACTCGGCCTCGAAAGCCCAGCGCATGTCGTCGTTGGGGCCGGCGATGAACCCGTCGAGACTCATCTGGGTATGCCACAGAACCTTGCTCATGGTGCGTGTCTCCTTTGCGACTCTCAACGCTGTTTACGACCCCGAAGGTGGCCCGGATTCATCGCGGTCAAGTCCGACGGAGTGGCGGCCCCTATAGTCGCCAAGAGCGTGCTCAACCCTTGATGAGTCCCGAGGCGGCCTGCTGCGTGTTACACCAGCGAAAGGACGTAAGCAACCATAAAGCCCGCGGCGGTGCTCAGCGCAACGGTTGGGCCGCCATGCTCGTAGGCCTCCGGCATTATCGTGTCGGCGAGTGCCGCAAGGACGGCGCCTGCGGCAAAGGCCAGAGGCAACGACAGCGTCTCGTGCGTCGCTCGCGACAGTGGTCCGGCCCCGAGAACCACGGCGAAGATCAGCAGCACGGCGCAAATACTCCAGGTGCCCAGGATGAAAGCCTGAGAGCGGCCTTGCTCACGCATCGAGGCGCTACTCACCAGCGCTTCGGGGAAATTGGCGGCAAAGATGGCAGCCAGCAGCGCTATGCCGCCGCTGCCTTCCCCAAGAGCGACGCCAAGCACGAGGTTTTCAGGAATTCCATCCAGGGTGGCGGCCGCCAACAGGGCCAAACCGGCGGCGCCGCTGACAGATGCTGGCGAGGGTGCGACGTCCTGCGCTGCCGCGTCGAGGTCCAGCTTCTCGCTGCCATGATCATCTTTCCGGTGGCCTTCGGCCATCCGGTCCAGCCACAGGCTGACCACGGTGAACACCACTGCCCCGACCGCCAAGCCCAGTGCCGCTCGCCAAATGCCCCCTTGCTCGTAGGAGTCCTGGAACATCTCAAAGGTCAGGGCAGTAATGAGTGCTCCGGCGGCGAAGGAAAGCATCGCCGCAAGCACCCGCTTTGGGAGCTGGAGTCGCCCACCGGCCAGGGCGCCCAGCACTAAGGCGCTGGAAGCGATCGCGCCGAAGAGTATGGCTTGTCCCACGCCTTGTAGGTATCCCGTTGTGGTGAGTGCCACACGCAAAGATTCCCAAGGAGTCGGGATGTGGGTCGCAGCGACAGGACACCACCCAGGTGATGTTCCTCAGCCGTAGGGGATCAGCGCAGGACGACCACGGGACAGGCCGCGTGCGCGACGACGTGCTGGCTCACCGAGCCCAGCAGCATTCCGGCGAAGCCCCCGCGACCGTGTGACCCGACCACCACCAGGTCGGCCCCCTGGGACATGTCGATCAGCACCTTTGCTGGGCTTCCTTTTGAAATCGAGATCCGCACATCCACGGCTGGCTCCCGGGGCTCCAGGTCACGAGTGAGCTTCTCGAGCAGGTCTCGGGCGTCCCGCTCGGGCTGGGTCTCATAGCCCTCGGGAGGCATCGACCCGTACCCCGGGCCCAACGGCAAGACCGGCGGGTGCCAGGTCGAGACGGCGACCAGTGAGGCGCCATGGTGCGCGGCCTCCTCGTAGGCCCACTGCAGTGCAGCTCGACTGCTCTCAGATCCGTCCACTCCGACGACGATCTGCTTGATCTCGGTCATGCTCCTCACACCTTCTCGTCGACAGCCGAGGTCTGAACAATGACCACATCGCTATATGCATTCCTCACGATCTCCCGAGGCACTGATCCCAACACCTCGCCTTCGTGCGCGCCGAGACCGCGGTTACCCACGACGATCAGGCTGACACCGGGGCTCCTATGTGCAACTTCTAGGAGCGCCTCCACGGGATGGGCGGCGACGATGTCCTGCTCAACCGAGCGAATCCGATCCGAGGTCAGGTCCGCCACCGTCCTGTGCATCGCTTCCCTTGCAGCCTCCTTGCCGTACAGGTACCGGCGACCGCCCACCACGTCCGTTTGCCCGGCCGCGTCACCCGGCTCGTAGGCGGTGACAACGATCAAACTGGCCTCGGCGGCAGCCGCGATCTCGTGCGCATGGTGGACGGCTTGCATGGCGGAGGGCGAGCCGTCCGAGCCAACGATCACCCGGTCATAGGCTGTGATGTGGCGGTGGGCGCCGAGCGGCATCACAGGAGAATCCTCATCCGAGTGCGGCGGGTTGACCCACAGCATGGCAATGGCCGCGCAGCCGAGCAGCACTCCGGCGGCCAGCATCGCGTTGGTGCCCCGACTGCCCAACAAGTTCTCGAAGATCCAGCCGAACGTGATCGTCTGGAGCAGCATCGGGACCACGATCATCATGTTCAAGATCCCCATGTACACGCCTGTTCTTTCCCGAGGGACCATGCTCGCGACCATCAGATATGGCACGCCGACCATGCTGGCCCAGGCAATGCCCAGGCCGATCATGGGGACGAGGGTCAGGTACTGGTTGTTGATCGTCGACAGCCAGGCCAGGGATAGGGCGGCCAGCGCCAGGGTGCCGGCGTGCACCCTCTTGCCGCCGAAGCGATGGCACAACGGCAGCAGGAACATGGCGGAGATCATCGTGACGAAGTTGTACCCGCCGTTC
>DATFBI010000072.1:0-4147 GCA_035253925.1 Propionibacteriaceae bacterium | reverse complement strand
AGCTCAGGGCGCATGGGCGGCGACGGGCTACGACGCATAACCTGGTTTGTGGACCCCAAGTCCACCAATGACGCCGCGCTGCGCGACGTCCGGACACCCCGGAGGCAGCGATGTTCGAAGAAGCTCAGCTTTATGCACCGGTGACCCGCTCGGGAGACGACGTCACCGTTCACCTGGGTGATAACCATCCAGGTGCCGTGGACCCGGAGTACCGGGCCCGGCGCAACGCTCTGGCGGCGCTTGCCATGGATTGGCAGCCCGGAACACCCCTACCGATTGCGACCTACACCGACGCCGAGCAGGAGGTCTGGCGCATCGTCTGCGCCGAGCTTCACAACCTGCATGAGCGCCTGGCCTGCGCCGCGTACCTGGAGGGCAAGGAGCGACTCAGCCTTCCCGAGGATCACATTCCGCAGCTCGTCGAAGTGAACGAGATGCTGCGGCCACTTACCAGCTTCCAGTACGTGCCGGCGGCCGGGCTGGTTCCGCTGCTGGAGTTCTACGGGTCCTTAGCGGACGGCATTTTCCATTCAACGCAATACATCCGCCACCATTCGGTGCCGCTGTATACCCCGGAGCCAGATGTCATTCATGAGGTCGTCGGCCACGGCAACTGTCTGGCTCATGATCGTTTTGCGGCTCTGTACCGGCTGGCCGGGCAGGCGGCTAGACGGGTGCAAAGCATTGAAGCGTTGGAGTTCGTCTCGAAGGTCTTCTGGTTCTCCCTGGAGTTCGGTGTGGTACGCGAGCGCGGCGAAGTCCGGACCTACGGCGCCGGCCTACTGTCCTCGTACGGCGAGATCCAGCAGATTGAACGGGCCGAGCTCCGGCCACTGGATGTCGGGCGGATGGGCGTGCAGACCTACGACATCACCCACTACCAGCCGCTGCTGTTCTGCGCCGACGGCTTCAACGAGATCGAAGATGTTGTCGGAACCTTCTTTGCCGACGTGGACGATGACATGGTGGAGCAACTGATGCACGACGCTTCCGCACCCGCCTGAGGAGTGTGAGCCGCCCCAACCGGGATAACACCCGGCCGTGGCGGCACAGGACAGCTCACAAAGCGTCGGCTTGGAGCGACCTCGGACCGCACTAGCGCTGTTGTGCGCCGCATCCTTCCTGGCGGTTGTCGATACCACCATCGTGCCCTTTCTGGCCTGCCTGAGCTTTGTAGTACCAGCCCTCATCCTCAGCAGCCGCGGCACACCGCTGCAGTTAACCCACCAAGCGGAGCCGATGCCACGGGGTCGATAAGCGGTTCGGCCGCTTCACCGTGATCATGACCGAGTGGCCCGGAGTCGTACCGAGCTCGATCTGGGGACTCCGGCTGTCCCGCTCCAGGTGGATCGCTGCTCGGCTCAGAGTCTCCGGCCAGGTAATCGGGCTAGCGCCGATCATCGTGCCCCTCCGCAGTTCCCGCAGCAGCAAGATCCACTGCAGCTGCTGGCCGCCGCTGGCACGGGCGTCATGAGAGGAAGTGGTCTCCTCCCGCCAAAGCTGTCGCGTATTGATCTTGAATGTCAGAGTGGAGCCGACTCGTGATGCGGCCGATCCAAAATCGACAAAGTCCGCGCTGCCGGGAAGCCGAGCGGCCAGCTTGAGCCGTCCCGTCGCGGGGCCAGCCTCATCGTCCAGATTTACGACCAGCGTTAGTCGGCCGCGGGAGGAGGATGCCTGACACAAGATCGGCTCAGAGGCCAGCCGGGGGACGCCGACTTGACGGTCGGCAGCACTGAGCAGTCTGTCAAGGTTCGGACCAAGCGTGTAAGTCGGCAGCTCACCGTCATCAGAGGTGACGGGTGAACGTAGCACGTTGTTGAGCTCTACCAGATCTTCCGCTTGTCCGGCCTTTGCCGTCAGCATCCGCAAGCGCTGTCGGTCGCCGAGCTCGCCCAACACCGAATGCTGTAGATAGGGGAAGACCTCTGCCTGCATCACTTCGAGGAACTCTTTGCGCTCAGCCGGCCGAGCCGTCATGAAGGGTTGATTGAGCGCCGGCGGCAGTGTCTTCACGAATACCCGCCGCAGCAGCTGATCACGACGTGGACCTGGCGTGGTATTCGTGACGACCAGACCCACCATGCGAGAGGCAGTCAAACGCTTGTTGGTCAATGTCTGGCGTTGCCGCGATAGGTTGCTGCCGTCCTCCAGCATGCGGCGGTGGTAGAGGCCTCGTTCGCCCAGGATGCTGATCTTCCGGGCAGCGAAGAAGCAGGACGCCATAAAGACTTGATCTTCACCTTGCACCATGTCATCGCAGAACCGGAGGCGCTGCTCCTCGATCAACGATCGACGGATCAGCTTGTGGGGTGTCAGTGATCGCCAGAGGCGGTGGTCCACAATGTCGGCGTCCGGCACGGTTCTGGTGAAACCGGCGTCGGCATCTGGACGCCCAATCCAGCTGACCCGACCCACCACGATGTCAGAGCTCTGTTGCCAAGCCATGTTGATAAGCCGCCGCAGCGCGTCCGGGCCAAGGTAATCATCCGCATCATGGAAGAAGACGTATTCCCCGCTGGCTACGTCCAGGGCGCGGTTGCGGCCGGCACTTGGACCTCCGGAATGCGGCTGTTGAAAGATCTTGATGTTGGTTCGCTGCCCTGCCAATTCACTCAAACAAGACCAGGTGTCATCGGTCGAGCCATCATCGACGACCAAGATCTCGATCAGGTCCTGGGGCAAGGTCTGAGCCTGCAGGGCGTTCAAGGCGTACGCGACCAGGGAACCGGAGTTGTAGGTCGCGATGATCACTGATACTGCAGGCCCGACTCGGCCGGCATCTTGGTCAGAAACAGATTGTGGCTCAGGCGCATCCCCAAGCGGTGATGTGGTCATGTACCTGCCGCCCTTCGACGGCGTACCCGGAACAATGCGGCTGCAGCAACCAAGCCGACCAAGACCGGGACGGCAACCACCACCGGCAACGCCCCCCCGGCGGTCAGCGTTGCCCTTGGGACGACGTCAACATTCACCAGCTGACTGATCTTCAGATCCTCGTTGCCGGTGACAGAACTGCCGAACGGGACGACCACGACGTACGCGGCGAAGTGACCGGAGTTGACGGCCTGGATCTCCCAGGTCAGTTCCTTGCTTTCACCGGGCTGCAATGACAGCTGCTGACTGCGAGCCGGCGACCAGTCCTCGGGGTCGACGTACACGCTGCCCTCGATGCTGGCGACGTTCAGATGGGCCAAGATTTCGCCGGTCGGTGCGCTACCCGTGTTCTTGACTTCACTTGTGATCTCGAAGTGGTCGCCTAGCACTGTCGAAACTACCGGAGGATCAGCGACGACCTCGACATTGATGGGCTCAGCGTTGGCAGCGGCAGGCACCCAGCTCAGTAGGCCGGCCAGCAGCACACCCAAAATCAGTGCCCTCATCCAGCGTGCACCCCAGGGGTCAGCCGCACCAGCCGTGGGCCGAGAAGTACGAGTGCGCCGCCTGCAATGATCGCAGTAAGCAAGGGCGTGATCAGGTATGACAGATCCTGCGTCCAGCTGTGGCCCTCCACCAGCATCGAGGAGATGTAGGCCAGCGCCGAGGCCACCGGATTGGCTCGTAGCAGAACTTCGAAGAACCAACCCTGGGGCAGTCCGCTCGGTAGCTGGGTTGGTGCGAACAAGATCAAGAGCAAGAACAGGCTGGCCGCGATGCTGGTCTTGTTCGAACTCGAGAATCCACTGATCAACAACCCGATGCAACCCAGGCCGACGGCCACCAAGGTACCGACGCAGAAGCCGAGTGCCAGCGCTTGGCCGAGAATCCCGACGCCGCGAGCAAGCACCCACACGTACGGGACTGTGATCAGGAACGTGGCGAACCACATGGTCAAGGCGGCAATCAGCTTTCCGGCGATGATGGACCGCCGTGACACCGGCGTAATCAGCAGGCTCTCCAGGGTGCCACGCTCGCGCTCACCGCTGATGCCGTCGGCGCTGACTACCAGTGTGACCAGGGCGCCAACGGCTACTGCGAGCTGTAGCACGAGGTTGACGGACTCGCGTTGTTCCAGAAAGTTCAGCGCCTGATTTGTCGAGGTCAGGTAGGTAACGACGCTGAGCAAAATGCTGAACAAGAAGAGCAGGATCAATCCGCGGCCGCTGGTCCAAAGATCACGAGTTTCTTGCTCGGCGACAACCAGCCA
>DATFBI010000071.1:0-3733 GCA_035253925.1 Propionibacteriaceae bacterium | reverse complement strand
TTGACGCGGAGCCAGCCGAAATGCTCGCTACGCAGCAGATAGCGACAAGACCAACCGCTGCGGTGGCGGCGACCACGCGCTGAGCACGCATGGATGCTCCTTTGCGGGGAGCGTGAATCGGCGGCGCGTCAATAGGTTGGGCCCCGAGCGGCACCCCCGATGCAGACTTCCCCAGATGCGGCACAGTTGCCGCTTTCTGAGCCGGACTAACCGAACCCTAGAAGTCCGCTCCCGGCGGACGCCACCGTTACCGAGCCGTTATGGATGTGACAAGCATCACATTCGGCGTCCTGTTCCCCGTCAGCGTGGCTGCCCGAACCAGGTCGCAAGGGCTTGGGGCAGCTCTGGCTCTGTAAGGTGTCCTGCCCAGGCGACATATCCGTCGGGCCGGATCAACACGGCCGCGGGTGCAGCGATCTCGCCGAGGACCGGGAGCTCCCACACGCCATCATGCTTAGCGTCGACCAACCGGACCCGATCCTCCCAAGGCGAGATGTCGAAACCGCCGGGTTCACCGAGGTTGAGGAGCACCGGCCTGGCGTCGTGCAGCAGGGTGAATACCCGGGTGGAACCATCCGCGGTATGCAAGTCGAGGTCAGGTATGCGCCGTCCGAGCAGCGGGTGCCCCTCTCCGAGGTCGTAATGGATATCAAGACCGGAAAGCATCGCCACAACGCGCTTGCGCGGCTCGTCCATGGCAAGCAGCTCGGCCATGGTGGCCCGGAGGGCATCATGGCGGTCGTCGGGGGTGGTGAGCGCGACTTGTGCCATGGTGTTCTGCAGCACCCGGGCAGCGACCGGGTGGCGTTCGGCGTGGTAGGTGTCCAAGAGGCTGTCCGGCGAGGTCCCCCGAACCACCTGGGCTAGTTTCCACCCCAGGTTCACCGCATCCTGCACGCCGGTGTTGAGACCCTGGCCGCCGTGCGGGGAGTGCACGTGGGCGGCGTCGCCCGCAAGAAGTACCCGTCCTGCGCGGTAGGACACCGCCTGCCGGCTCGCGTCGGTGAAGCGGGAGATCCAGGTCGGGCTGTGTGCCCCGTAGTCGGTCCCGTAGGCGATGACGAGTGCCTCGCGGAGGTCCTGCAGCGTGGGCTCGCTGGTGTGGTCGAGTTGCTGCTCCTTCAATACCACCCCGTACGGCCCGCCGCCCTGTTCCCGGTTGACGGGGCCGATGCCGCCACCCTCGCGGCGCACGCCGATCTTCGGCTCCTCGGCCATCTCGACTTCGGCGATCATGAAGCTGACCGAGGCGTCCCAACCACGAAACTCGATGCCGGCTGCCTTGCGGACCACACTGCGCCCGCCGTCGCAGCCGACGAGGTATGCCGCTCGCAGGAACGTGTCACCGGACAGCTTGACATCGACGCCGCGGTCGTCCTGCGCGAAGCCCAACACCTCGCGGCCGCGGAGGATCGGCACCCCGAGCTCGACGACCCAGTCAGCCAGGATGGGCTCAAATTGTCTCTGCCACAGCGCCAGCCCGTAGTTGTGGCGGGTGGGAAAGTCGCTGATGTCCAAGGGGATGTAGGCGTACCCCTGGATCTGCATCACTTTCCCCGCTGAGAGGAACCGTTCCGCGATGCCACGCTGATCAAGCACCTCGATTGTGCGGGAGTGCAGACCCCCGCCTCGGGATCCGTCGAGCTCCTGACTGGCGCGTCGTTCCACGATGACGGCGTCGACCCCTGCCAACGCCAGCTCGCCCGCCAACATCAGCCCGGTCGGGCCGCCTCCTGCGATCACCACCGCAGGCTCGGTCGGCAACCCATCTGCCGAAAGCGAGGCAGCCATTCCAGGCTTAGGGGAAGTTGAACAGGGGTGGAGCGGTCGGATTCCACACCGCACGCGCGCCCAGATCACCGACTCGAACGATCCACATCACCGCCACGACCGCAACGGCCAACATCAGAACCGGCAGCACGATCCGGATGATGGCAGGCTGCTTGGCGGCGTGGGCGCTATCAGGGGGGCTCCTACGAACCACGAACACATTAAGCAGCCCAATGCCAGCAAAAACGATCATGATGTAGAAGAGCTGGTTGCCAAGAAGCGAATGCTGCAGGACCAGTTCGCCTACCGGGTTACCGGGTGTAACCCCGAGTGCGGCTTCCAGCGCCAGACCGCTCTGCCTGGCAACGTATGTCATAACCGTGACACCTACCACCGTTATGGCCAACGGCCAGCGCGCCCACTCGCGGGTTCTGGGAAATGCGAAGAGAAATGCCAGCAGCGCGGCCAACGGAACTCCGACCACTACCAGGTGGACCACCAACGGATGAAGCGGAAGGTTGCCGATCTGATCGAACATGGCTCTCCTCGTGGTCGGTGGTTCGGGCAGGCAGAACGGGACAGCTACGCGCCGGCTACCCACATAGACGACGGGATCGGCTGAATAGTTCGAGGCACTAGCGTTCCTGCCGAGCCACGGCATCGCTTGCGGTGCGCAGATCGGCAACCAAGCCCGCGAACGCCTCATCGCGATCTTCGCCGGTTGCCCGGAGCACAGCCGAAGGATGCACGGTGGCCAGCACTGGGCGGACACCCATCGGAGTGGCCAGCTCCAAGACCTGACCACGCTGCTTCGTGACCCGAAAGGAGCTTCCCAACAGCGCCCGGGCTGCGGTAGCACCTAAACAGATGATCAAGGCCGGATCGACCAGCGTCAGCTCTGCCTCCAGCCAGGGCAGGCAGGCCCTGATGTGGGTGACCTGAGGCGTGGCGTGAATTCGCCGCTTGCCTCGTTCAGTGAAACGAAAGTGCTTGACGGCATTGGTGACGTAGACCTGCTCCTTGGCAACCCCAGCTTCGTCCAGTGCCTCCTGCAGGAGTCGCCCGGCCGGTCCCACAAAGGGAATGCCCTTGCGATCCTCGACGTCGCCGGGTTGCTCACCGACTAAAGCCAGTTGCGCTCTGGGATTGCCGGCCGAGAAGACCACTTGAGTTGCGGGTTTCCACAGCTCGCAACCCTTGCAGTTCACCGCCGCTTGGCGGAGCCCCTCAATGTCGGCGTTTTCTGGCACCCACGGTGCCGCTGTCTGCGTCAAGTCCGTTACTGTCCCGCCTCGATGGAACCGGCCCAGGTGCCGGGCTCGTGGTCGTGCCGTCGGCCCTCGAGCTTGATCACATGGATGACAGCGTTGATCAGTGCTAGGTGGGTAAAGGCTTGCGGGAAGTTCCCAAGATGTTGCCCGGTATGTGCCTCAATCTCTTCGCCGTAGAGATCAAGGGCGCCGGCGAGAGTCAGCAGCTTGGCACACAGCTTCCGGGCTCGCTCATACTCGCCGATCTCACACAGTGCCGACACCAGCCAGAACGAGCAGATGGTGAAGCTGCCCTCCTCCCCTTCGAAGCCGTCATCGGTTTCCTCGACTCTGTACCGCAGTACCAGGTCGTGCAAGGTGAGCTCATCGGCGATCGCCATCACGGTGTTCTTGATCACCGGATGGTCGGCCGGCAGGAAGCGCACCAATGGGGCGAGAAGCAGCGATGCGTCGAGGGCTTTGCTGCCGTAGTACTGGGTCAGTACCCCTCGCTCGTCCACACCATTAGCCAGGATGTCGTCCTTGATCTCCTGTGCAGCAAGCTCCCATTCCGCGGCCTTACCGTCCTCACCAGTGATTTTGGCGATCTTGGCGCCGCGGTCGACGGCGACCCAGCACATGATCTTGGATGAGGTGAAGTGCTGCAGCGGCCCGCGCACTTCCCAGATTCCGGCGTCTGGCTCACGCCAGTA
>DATFBI010000070.1:0-6976 GCA_035253925.1 Propionibacteriaceae bacterium | reverse complement strand
AAGGCGAACGCGGACAACCCACTCAGCATTCGGCTTTGGTACACCTCCATCGCCCCGACCGTTGCTCCGCTCGACAACATTGATTGCCGGAAAGCGATCATGTACGCCATGGACCGCACGGGGTACCAGACTGCGTACGGCGGTCAATTCTCCGGGGGCGACCTAGCAACCACGCTATTGCCGCCGACCATTCCCGGCCACACGGATTTCGATCTGTACCCCAACGGTCCGGATCACAAGGGCGACCTCGATGCGGCCAAGAAGTCATTGGAAGCCTGCGGGCAGCCGAACGGGTTTGCGACCAACATTGGCTACCGCGCCGAGCGGCCAAAGGAGAAGGCCACCGCTGAGGCCTTCCAGCAGGCGTTGAGTCGTGTCGGCATCCAGCTCACCCTGAAGCCGTTCCCGCAAGGCGACTACTTCGCCCAATATTGCGGCCTGCCGCCGTACGTGGTGAAGAACAAGCTGGGGCTTTGCGTCAACGGTTGGGCAGCCGATTGGCCTGATGGTTTCGGCTTCCTATCCCAGATCACCGACTCACGGGTGATCCGTGAGACCGGCGGGTCCTCCAACATCAGCGTCCGCATCCCCGAGGTCGATCAGATGCTAGACAAGGCCCTGACCGAACTCGACACAAACAAGCGCAACCAGATGTGGGGCGAGATCGACAAGCGGGTCATGGAGGAGGCCGTTATCTATCCCGGCGTGTACGCCAAAGCCTTGCTGGTGAGGTCGAAGAATGCCACCAACATCTTTGTAAGTGACGCACAAAGCATGTACGACTACGTCGGGCTTGGTGCCCAGAAGTAGCGCAATGATCATCTGCGGATGAGCCTGTTGAGTCAGCGCTCACAGGCTCAGCGCAGATCATGATCAGCGAAGGAGGGTGACCGTGCTGGCGTACATCGTGCGGCGGCTGCTGTGGGCAGTGGGTCTGCTCGTCATACTCAGCATGGTCACCTTCTCCATCTTCTATCTGGTGCCACGACTGGGTGGGGCCACGCCAGAGACGCTCGCCTCCCGGTATGTCGGGCGGGCGGCGACCGCGGAAACTGTACACCTCGCAGCAGAACGGCTCGGGTTGCTCGACCCGGTTCCGGTTCAGTACTGGAACTGGTTCAAGGGCATCTTTGTTGGCGCAGAGTATGACTATGGCGCCGGCGTAGAGCACTGTCCGGCGCCCTGTCTCGGATACTCCTTCATCACCCGGCAGCCGGTGTGGCCAGAGCTGCTAGATCGAGCTCCCGTGACCATCTCTTTGGCCTTCGGTGCATCAATCATTTGGCTCGTTGCCGGTGTCAGTGTCGGCGTGATCTCAGCCCTGCGTCGAGGAACCGTGTTCGACCGGGCAGCGATGGGCGTGGCGCTGGCCGGCGTGTCGCTGCCGATCTTCTTCACCGGACTGATTGCCTTGGCTTTCTTCAGTTATCGGCTTGGCATTACCGCCCCGGGTGGCACCTACGTCCCCTTCGGTGAGAACCCGGCTCAATGGGCGTACGCGCTGCTACTGCCCTGGATCACCCTCGCTTTTCTTTTTTCCGCTCAGTACGCCCGGCTGACCAGGGCCGGGATGCTGGAGACGATGACGGAGGACTACATCCGCACGGCGCGTGCCAAAGGGCTGCCTGAGCGGAGGGTTGTCCTCAAGCACGCGCTGCGAGGTGCTCTTACGCCCGTGCTCACCATCTTCGGCCTCGACGTCGGCCTACTCCTTGCTGGCGCAGTGCTCACCGAAAAGACGTTCTCGCTCAACGGTCTGGGAAAGTACGGCTATGACGCGATCGTCAACGGCGACTTGCCCAAGATCTTGGGCGTCACGCTGGTTGCAGGATTCTTCGTGATCATGGCGAACTTGATCGTTGATCTCTTGTACGGCGTGATCGATCCCCGGGTGCGGCTCGAATGACGACCTCAACACTGCGCGACCTGGTTACCCGACATCCTGGTCAGCTCGACGAACAGCCCTTCCTGGAGGTTGTTGATCTTCACGTGCATTTCCCGACCGACGACGGATTGGTGAAGTCGGTAGACGGACTGAGCTTCGCCGTCGACCGCGGCCGCACGCTGGGCATTGTGGGGGAGTCCGGGTCGGGCAAAAGCGTTACCAGCTTGGCCATCATGGGTCTGCACACTAGGCCGGCTTCGGAGCAGACGCGACCTGGTGCCAAGATCAGCGGCGAGATCTATCTTGAGGGCGATGAACTGCTGGGCAGGCCTCCGGAGTATGTCCGTGGCCTGCGCGGCAAGCGGATGGCCATGATCTTCCAAGACCCGCTCTCCGCGATGAACCCCTACTACACCGTGGGCCGACAGATCATCGAGGCGTACCAGATTCACAATTCGGTGAACAAGAAGGTGGCCCGCAAGCACGCCGTTGACATGCTGGGCCGGGTAGGGATCCCCGAGCCGAGTCGCCGGGTAGACGCCTACCCGCATCAGTTCTCCGGCGGCATGCGGCAGCGCGCCATGATCGCCATGGCCCTGTCATGCGACCCGGACCTGCTCATTGCGGATGAGCCCACTACCGCTCTCGACGTCACCGTCCAGGCACAGATCCTTGATTTGATCCGCGACCTACAGCGGGAGTTCAACTCCTCGGTTGTCTTGATCACCCACGACCTCGGCATAGTTGCCCAGCTCGCCGACGACGTGCTGGTGATGTACGCCGGACGCGCAATGGAGTACGGCAGCGCCGACCAGCTGTTCAACCGGCCCGCGCACCCCTATACCTGGGGGCTCTTAGGGTCGATGCCGCGCTTTGATCGGGCGCGAAGTGAGCGGCTGCTCGCGATCCCGGGCACGCCACCGAGCTTGATCAATGTGCCGCCGGGCTGCCCTTTCCACCCACGCTGCGGGTACGCCGCACGAAATGGTGGTCTCAGCGAGGAAGTGCCTCCCGAGCTTGCCCCGGTTGAACCTGGTCACTTCGTGGCCTGCCACCTGTCCCAAACTGATAGGGAACAGATCTGGGAACACGAGATTGCGCCGAGGCTATGACCGCGCCAACAGAGGAGCCTGCGAAGACCCACGCCGAGCCCGACTCAGATCTGATCATCGTCGAAGGATTGATCAAGCACTTTCCCATCCGCGCCGGACTCCTGCGTCGTCAAGTAGCGGCCGTTCAGGCAGTTGACGGATTGAACTTCACGGTGAAACGGCGCGAAACGTTCTCGATCGTTGGTGAGTCGGGTTGCGGCAAATCTACGACTGCCCGGCTGCTGACCCGCCTCCTGGAGCCGACCGACGGGAAGATCACCTTCGAGGGACGCGACATCAGCCATCTCAAGGATGGGGCGATGCGGCCGTTGCGGCGCGACATGCAAATGATCTTCCAAGATCCCTATTCGTCACTGAATCCACGGCACACCGTTGGGAAGATCGTGGGTGCGCCCTTTCGCATCCAGGGTGTGGATCCGCCGGGCGGGGCTAAGAAAGCCGTCCAGGAGTTGCTCGCTGCGGTGGGACTCAATCCCGAGCACTACAACCGCTATCCACACGAGTTTTCCGGGGGTCAGCGGCAACGCATCGGCATTGCCAGAACGCTTGCGCTGCGTCCGCGGCTCATCGTTGCCGACGAGCCGGTGTCTGCGCTCGACGTCTCGATTCAGGCCCAGATCATCAACCTGCTGGAGGACCTCCAGGAGGAGTTCGACCTGACGTACGTGATCATCGCGCATGACCTATCCGTGGTGCGCTATGTCTCCGATCGGGTGGCAGTCATGTATCTCGGCAAGATCGTGGAACTCGCCGACGCCGAGGCGATGTACCGCACGCCGATGCACCCGTACACCGTGGCGTTGATGTCAGCAGTGCCCGTTCCGGATACTCGACGTCGCCAGGAGCGGGAGCGGATCCTGCTCAGCGGCGATGTGCCGAGCCCGATCAAGCCGCCGCCGGCCTGCCGGTTCCACACCCGCTGCTGGAAGGCGCAGGAGATCTGTCGAACTCAAGAGCCACCGCTCGTGGAGCTGCTCCCGCGACATCAGGTGGCGTGCCACTTCCCCGAGAACTACCCGCCCGACAACAACTCGGATGCGGCAGCGCGGGCCTCAGCTCGGTGATGGCACTCTGCGGTGATGATTGACTTATGAGCGGCGAGGACAGACTGCCCGAAGAGGTCTCCTTCACCCACCTTGATCAAGAGCTCTTTGACAAGGCCGCAGCGACCAAGCGTGACCTAATCGACTACCTGGACGCGGTCCATGATCGCATCCTGCCCGGCGTACGTGACAGGCCGCTGTCAGTCATTCGCATTCGACCTGGCCAACCGCCGTTCATGCAGAAGAACCTTCCCAATTACACGCCGGAGTGGGTCGCCAGAGTGCAGATCTGGGCCGACGCCTCTCGGCGAGAAGTCTCTTACGCGCTGTGCAATGACCGCCGGACGTTGCTGTGGTTCGCCAACCAGCGCGCCGTGGAATACCACGTCACACTCTTCGGCATCAGTGACCCAACCCACCCCGACTATGTGGTGCTTGATCTTGATCCGCCGGAGGGAGCGACGTTCGGTGTGGTGGTGCAGGCCGCCAGACTGGTCCAGCAGGCGCTGGATGAGGCCGGCATGGCAGGTGCAGTCAAAACCAGCGGTGCCAAGGGCCTGCATATCTTCGTGCCGCTAGCCAGCGGAACTGCACCGGAGGACGCTGCCGCGACCACCCGAGCCGTGGCCGTACGCGCGGAGCGGATTGATCCGGACCTCGCAACCACAGCCTTCGTAAAGGAGGAGCGGGAGGGCAAGGTCTTTCTTGATTCGACACGTGCCGGCGGCGCGACGGTAGTAGCTGCATACAGCCCACGGATCCGGCCCGGCGTACCGGTCTCATTTCCGGTTTCCTGGGACGACCTGGATCGGGTGACGCCGGCTGACTTTACGATCCACAATGCGGCCGGATTGTTGGATGGGGCCGATCCTTGGGCGGACGCAATGCCAGCCCCGCAGCAACCTGATCCGGATCTGGTGGCCGAAGGTCACACCATTCCTGTCGCTCGCGTGCAGGCCATGCATGAGGGCAAACGGCGGGCCCGCGCCCGTCGCGAAATCTAATTGCTCCGCTCGCTTTCGCTCGCTTCGCGCGATCGCGCCTTCGAGCACGCCTACTTCGTCGTCCCTCGCAGACGATAAAGCGTGTCTGCTCGCTCCTCCTCAGCACGGCGTGGGCCGCGATCCGTCATGATCATGTGCCCACAGCGGGTATCAGCGCTGAACCTCTTCCTTTCACCGCGTTCTTCCGCACCACGCCACAGATGACGGCCAAATCGCCAGATTGGTGTCTCATACCTGGCTTTGTGCGGAGACACGGCAACTGGGGAAGGATGTGCGCATGATTGAGATCGACGTCATCCTGCTGGTGGGTGCCGTCGTCTTGATCGCCGCGATCATCGCCGCCCGGATCGGCACTCGGATTGGCCTGCCGTCCCTGCTGCTGTTCCTCGGGCTTGGTCTGGTAATGGGCGAATCCGGCATCGGAATCCCATTCGACAATGCCAATCTTGCGCAAGCCCTCGGGTTCGCCGCACTGGCGGTGATTCTTGCCGAGGGTGGTCTGACGACACGATGGAGCGACATCAGGTCCTCCACCGTCTTGGCGGCGTTGCTCGCCACAGTCGGCGTGGCCATCAGCGTCGGAATCATGACGCTGTTCGGGCACTATGTGCTGGACTTGCCAATCTGGATTGCGGTGCTGCTGGGAGCGGTTACCTCCCCGACGGATGCCGCAGCGGTGTTCTCGGTGCTTCGCAATGTTCCGATCCCACATGCCTTGCGAGGGGCGCTGGAGGCCGAGTCCGGTCTAAACGATGCACCAACGGTGCTACTCGTGATGGTCGCCAGTTCACTCGCGGTAGGTGAACATTCAGAGGTTGGGATTCTCGGAATCTTTGGTCTGATGGTGATCGAGTTGCTGGGCGGCCTCATCATCGGTGGTGGTCTGGGGTGGATTGGAGCCCAAATCTTGCGTCGCGTCGCCCTGCCCTCATCGGGGCTCTACCCACTAGCAGTCTTGGTCTGGACGATGTTCGCGTACGGAATTGCCGCGTTCATTCACACCAGCGGGTTCGCGGCTGTCTACGTCTGCGCCCTCGTTCTCGGCAATGTTCAGCTGCCGCACCGCGCCGCGACCCGCTCCTTTGTGGAAGGCATTGGCTGGATCGCCCAAATCGGCCTCTTCGTCATGCTCGGCCTGCTCGCCTTCCCCAACCGGGTCACGCTCAATGACGCGTTCATCGCCATCACGGCAGGACTCTGCCTTACTCTCATTGCCCGGCCTGCCTCGGTCGTCGCCTCAGCGATCTGGTTCAAGATTCCGGTCCGGCACCAGGTGTTCCTCTCCTGGGCCGGATTACGGGGAGCGGTTCCCATCGTCTTGGCCACCATTCCACTGGCCCGGCAGGTGGAAGGCGCGGAGTTTCTTTTCGATGTGGTGCTGGTCTTTGTCATCGTCTTCACCTGCCTGCAGGCTCCGACGCTGCCTTTCGTGGCGCGGCTGCTGGGGCTGGTTGACGACAAGACGGCACAAGATGTCGAGGTCGAGGTAGCTCCTCTGGACAAGATCTCGGCCGATCTGATGCAGGTACGCATTCCGGCCCAATCGCGGCTCATCGGTGTTGAAGTAGGTGAGCTTCGGCTCCCTAAGGACACGGTCGTGTCCTTGATCATTCGAGATGATCGGCCGTTCTATCCAGGCGGCCGGGAGCGGATCCAGGCCGGTGACGAGTTGCTCATCGTGACACCGGAGGACCAGCGAGCCAATACCGAGGAACGCCTGCGGGCTGTGGGTCAGCGAGGTCGGCTGGCCCGTTGGCGCGCGCGTGCTGAAGAGTAAATGCGCGCTGGGCTGGCGTATCAGATCGCCGTAGCGGCGCTGTATTGCTATGCAGCGCTAGCCGTCTGAGGACGGCTCGCGAGTGCTTAAATGCCGGCTACGACACTTGCCAGCCATCCCGAGACGGCAAACGTTGGTGGGCTGGCGGCACCAAG
>DATFBI010000069.1:0-13915 GCA_035253925.1 Propionibacteriaceae bacterium | reverse complement strand
CTCGTTGTACCGGCGTCCGATCAGGGTGCGCCCGGTGTGTTCGTCGACAATCAATACTTCACCATTGATCACCACGTAATCGCGATCGAGCTTGAACAGCTCCTTGGCCTTTAAGGCGTTGTTGAGGTAGGAGATCAACGGCGTATTGGCCGACTCGTAGAGATTCCCGATTCCGAGCCAATCTTCTACGGCGTCAATCCCCGCTTCGTTGATGGCAACGGTTTTCTTCTTTTCATCAACCTTGTAATGCTCATCGCGGCGTAGCCGGTTCACCAGCTTGGCGAACTCCGGATACCACCTGCCGGTGTCCTCGGCCGGACCGGAAATGATCAACGGCGTACGGGCCTCGTCGATCAAGATCGAGTCAACCTCGTCAACGATGGCGTAGTGGTGCCCGCGCTGTACGCAGTCCTCGAGGCTGAGCGCCATGTTGTCGCGCAGGTAATCGAAGCCGAATTCGTTGTTGGTGCCATAGGTGATATCGGCGTGGTAGGCCCTGCGGCGATCGGCAGGATCCATCTGAGAGAGGATTGCGCCGACCTCCACTCCGAGGAAGTGATGGATACGGCCCATCCATTCGGAGTCGCGTTTGGCGAGATAGTCGTTGACCGTGACGATATGGACACCGCGTCCGGTGAGCGCGTTGAGGTAGGACGGCATGGTGGCGACCAGCGTCTTGCCCTCACCGGTCTTCATCTCAGCGATGTTGCCCATGTGTAACGCGGCGCCGCCCATTACCTGGACGTCGAAGTGCCGCTTGTCCAGGACGCGGCGACTGGCCTCACGTACTGTCGCGAACGTCTCAGGCAGTAACGACTCGAGCGTCTCTCCCCTGTCGTAGCGCGCCCGAAACTCAGCGGTCTGACCGCGCAGCTCCTCGTCGCTCATCGCGACGAAGTCCTCTTCGATCGCGTTTACTTGTTTGGCGATATTGCCGAGCTGCTTGAGAAGTTTTCCCTCGCCTAAGCGCAGCAGCCTATCCATCAAAGCCACGGAAACTGGCTCCCTTACGTCGTCATCACTTACCTGCACGGTCTCTGGCGCCGAGATGTTCCCTCAACGCCGGCTCGGCTTAGCGCCAGGATCCTTCCATCGTAGGGCCGCGAGCGTCGGGAAACGCGCGCCCGCCGTGCTGAGGAGAAGTGAGCGGAGGCGTTCTTCCTCTGCGAGCGACGACGAAGCAGGCGGATCCATGTGCGCCATGCGCGAGCGGCTCAAAGCCTAGTGCCGCAGCGCGCCCTCTATGGTAAGCGGACGGTGGCAGCTCGCGAACATGGTGCGATTCGACGGCCTCCAGGCCACTCAGGCGAGGACGAGTGCTGGTGCTAGGTCGCCTCGCGGCAGAACCTCCACCGCCTCCATGCCAAGCCATTCGGCCATGATCTTGAGCTCTGAGGCCAGCTCGGTTGCGACGTCGACCGAGTCGTAGCCGGCCTCGATCCATGCGGCATTGACCCGAAGCGCTCCACGCGTTCGGTCCGCTTTCAGATCGACTCGAGCGACGAAGTTCTCATCGAGCAGGAAAGGATAGACGTAGTAACCGTGAACTCGCTTCGGCTCCGGAACATAGATCTCGATCCGGTAGACGAAGTCAAACAGCCGCTCCAGCCGCCCCCTTTCGAAAATCATCGAGTCGAATGGACTGAGCAGCGTGCGGGCCGTGATACGACGCGGCACGCGCGCCTTATGCCACAGATACCACGGCCGGCTCCCTGTTCCCTGGACCGTTACCGGTATCAGCTCACCGGCTTCCAACAGTGTTGCGATCGCCTGTCGGGTCGCCTCCGGTCGCGTCCGGAAGTAATCGCGTAAACAAGACTCGCTTGCGACCCCGAGGGCACTCGCTGCGCGCCGGATCAGGCTAGTCACCGACTCTTGGGGCGTTGGGGTCGGTATGGCGAGCACCGATCTGGGAATAACTCGCTCGGGTAGGTCGTAGACCCGCTCGAACTGGGCGTTGCGGTACGCCGTAGTGACTTCACCGATGTAGAACAACCACTCCAGGATCGTCTTGACCCTCGACCAGTTCCAGCCCCAGTTGCTGCGGTCGCGTTGCTCTGCGATCTCCAGATCCCTTGCGCTGATCGGTCCGCGCGCAGCGACCTCGTCGCGGATGAACGGAATTAGATCGGCGTTCTCTCGTGCGACCCGCTCAACGCCGCCCCAAACATCACGGAACTCGGGCTGCATGCGGAACCGCAGCAGTGGCTGCAATGAGATATCGATAAGGCTTGCCGCGTGACCCCAGTACTCGAAGAGCCGTCGCGGTGCTTGATAGGCGGCGCGATCCAGCAACCCAGGATCGTAGGGTCCCAATCTGGAGAAGATCGGCATGAACTGCGCGCGTCTGACGACGTTGATGGAATCGATCTGAAACTGCGCAAGGCGATTGGTCACCGCCTGGATATCGCGCATAGTGACCAGTCGCTCAAGCTTCGGGACACCAAAGCCCTGTGCAGCGAGCGCAATCCGCCTCGCCTCAGCCTTGCTCAGGCTTTCTCGTGCCACCTAGCAGACGTTAGTGCCACCCTCTGACACCTATGCGGGCTGAGCCTGTCAAAGCCCGCCGGTGCCCTTCGACAGGCTCAGGGCACATTTGTCCGGGAAGCGGCGCCGCCTCCCCTGTGAGCAGGTGCGATCAGGAAACCATTGCGTAGGCCCTGTCGAGGCGGATTACGCCGTAATCGTAGGCTTTGCGGCGGTAAACCACACTCGGCGCCATGTGCTCGGAGTCGATGTAGAGATAGAAATCGTGGCCGACGAGCTCCATCTCGAGCAGCGCCTGGTCCAGGCTCATCGGCACCGCGGGATGGACCTTCTCGCGTACCACCATCGGACCCTCGCCACGGACCTCGATGCCAGCAATTCTGCGTACCGAGGAGCCGTTGGTCTCTGGTGCACCATTCTCGAACGGCAGTTCGGCCGCCGCGTCATGCAGCGAGCGAGGCGAATGATGACCCCGATGTACCCGCTTGCGGTCGGCGGCCTTGCGCAGCTGTGCCATTAGCTTGTCCAACGCTAGGTCGAAGGCGGCCAGCTTGTCCTCGGCCGCAGCCTCTGCCCGTACCACCGGGCCCTTGGTGCGAAGGGTGATCTCGACCCGGTTTGCTTGATCGTGTTGTCGCTTGTTCCGCTCTGCCAATACCTCTACCTCAACCCGAATAGCTCGGTCGTTGAGCTTCTCGAGCCTCGTGATCTTCTCATCCACATAAGAGCGGAACTGATCTGACAGATTGCAATGACGGGACTTGACGACAACATCCATGTCTACCTCCATCGAGGAGTGGGAGTTCGAACGACGCGGCTAGGCGGGCATGCGATCGGCGTTCGGTACCGACTGCCAGCAGCGATGCGGCGTCGGCTCAGAAATGAAGAAGGCACTTACCGCACCTTGATTCCGGCCTGACTCGAAATCCCCCTGGTGCGCAAGCGCCATAGCTAGACGCTAACCCCTGCCCTCGGGTATTTCTACCGGTTCCGACGATCCTCACTGAGTTCTCAGTCCGCGAACACACGGACCAGATTGGGTGATCTGTCCCCGGATCTCGAGATCTACCTGCGCATTGTCGCGGCCACCGTGGCAGCTCCCAACACCGAAATCCGGGCTTCTCGAAGCACTCGAGCCGCCTCGGCCAGGCTGCTGCCGGTTGTCACAAGGTCGTCAACCAGCACCACGGTCGCCCCGGTGGTAATGCGCTCCCGCAAGCAGAAGGCACCGGAAAGGTTCTGGTAGCGTGCCCGGGCACTTAAGCCTGCTTGATCGGCGACTGGTCTGGCCTGAGTCAGCGCCAATCGAACCGTCATTGGATACCGCGTTCGAAGGCGGCGGGCGGCAACCCGGGCCATGGACCCGGTTGCGTCAAAGCCCCGTTGACGGATAGTTCGTGCTGCCGAGGGTATCGGTATCAAGACGATTGCTGCGGCAGGGGCAACGTTGGGTGCCGCAACGAGCAGTGCTTGCACGCTGAGTGCCAGCCGTCCAGCGAGAAAACGTGTCAGGATCAACGCCTGCCGTTCCTTGTGCGCGTTGATCGCCCTGCGCATGATGCGGTCGTACGGGGAGGAGGCCACTGTAAGGGGGAATCCATTGGGACAGGGATTCGGAGCCGTGACAAACGGCTTTCGGCTGGCAACCTGGCCACGGCAGCGCGGACAGATGCCCCACCAAGGCTGCCCACAGCCATGGCAGCTGGCTCCGAGCAGCAAGTCACCGGCTGTCGCTAGCCAGGCCTCAAAACTCACCTGGGGAGTCTGCCGCCCCGGAACGTGGGAATCGGGCTGGCTTACGCAATCTGTGGACAGCCGTTGACCTGAGTGCCTCAGCCGGGATAGGCGATGGCACTGACCTTGCCACCCTCGATCGGCAGCTGACTGCCATCATCCCTCCATAAGCGCCCGTCGCGACCTAGGATGATAGCGGTTTGCCGCCCGGGTAAGACGGCCAGCTCATCGCCATCCTTGTTCCCGGGCTCGCCATGCGGGGTGATGGTAGACCCGTCCTGGACCACTAAGTAGGGCGCAAATGCTGTGTCGGCGGGCGCCGCGCCGAGGACGAGGAGTTCAGTGGCGTCGCGCCATGCAACATCGGCAATCGTTTGAATCTGGGGCGTGTTGTTGTTCGTCTGTGTGGTGTCCACAACCTGCCATTCGTTTACCACGATTTCGTCGGAGCGGATGATTCTCCCGAGTACCAGCTCGGACTTGCCTTCAAAATCAAGATCACGAACCAATGCCATTCGAGTTCCGTCAGGTGAGATCTTGAACGCTTTCACATTTCTCAGTTCTGGCGGCAAGTCGATCACCTTCGGCGTGATCTTGCTGTCACCACCCGGAGTCGCAGGCGGAGCGGCGGTGAAAATCCAGATCTTCTGTCGGCCACCTTGACGTCCGATGGTCCAGATCTCGTTATACCTGGTGAACTGCGGCCTCAGCAGCTCGCTGACCCCTTGCTCCCGGCGAAGCAAGTGGATCAGATCTCCCTCGCCAATTGAGGAGCGTAAAAGCGTCGTCCCGCCATCCGTGGTGGCTGCGAGATCGGTGTTCGTCAGCGACACCGCTAGTGCATCGATTTGGTATCTGCCTTCGCCCAGCGGTCCATCTAAAGCCTTGACACCGGGCGGATTGGTATTGGTCGTCACCGGCTGGACTGCCTTTTTGTCCTGGACCGCATACAACTGATCACCTGCCACAAACGGGACAGGCTCGAGATCCCGAGGAATGGCATCGACCGAGATCGCCAGGCTGTTCGGGTCGCTTCCGGGCACGCGGTATGGCTGTTGATTCACCTTGATCACGACACCCTTGATTCCACCGACCTGCCTCAAGGTGTAAGCGATCTGGGCGGCCATTAGGCTCCGTTGCTGATCGGGCAGGTCCAGCACAGAATCGCTCAGTGGAACCTCCGCTATGCCATCGGTGATGGTCACGGAGTCGACACTTAGGCTGGTGTTCGGCGGGATGGCATTCGAGACGGCCGGCTTAAGCCAATTCGAAGGTCCGGTTAGCAAGCCCTTTATCAGCGCGGAGGCCACGTTCGCCGGATTGGTCAGCGCCGGCAGATAAATCGGGTCAGGGACCAACGTGCTCCGGTTACCAACGAAATAGCGATCGTAAGGTCGGTAGAAGGAACTGAAGTAGAAGTTGGCGACCATCAGTCGTTGCGGCGGTTTATTGATCCGCCACTCCCCATCCTCCTCGACCATGCCGAAGTCGTGCGTCAGCTCTTTGTCCTCTGCGGTGTATGTGCGGTCGGGGCTGAGCGAACCGACCAGCCAACCGTCCAGGGTGACCGTGTCGCCCTTATCCTTCGGCCAGCCCGTGTAGATCGACGCCCCAGCTTCGGGCGTCCATTGCTCGGCGGCGGAACGAGTGAGGAACTGCTTGGCAACCACGTAATTCGGCTGATAGCTGTTATTCGCTCGGAGGAAACCCTCCACAATTTGTTTGCCCTTGGCGCCCGGTGCTGGCGGGACGACTTCAACGTTCACATAGTTCTGGTTACGGGCTTGCTGACCCTCAACCTTATCGATCGGTCCGGAGGTAGGGACATTGACGCAGGCAGCCGCCCCAAAGAGGCTGGCTAAGACAATGACAACAGCCGCGACCTGACGATTGGCCCACCTCACGATTGACTCACCGTTGTCTTCTCACTGGTTGCACGTCGTGGGGCGGGCGACGCTGGTGAACTCGGGACAGGGGGCGCGGGCGGCTCGAGGCCGTCGAACCTGGTGCCGCCTGGGCCTACCAGGTCACGCGGCACTAGCGGCAGCGGTGAGGTTTCCAGAATCGCTCCCGCCTTCTTTGGCAGGGTGAGGCGGAACTGAGCGCCCATGGCGGGCCGGCCCCAGGCCGTAAGCCAGCCGCCGTGCAAGTTCGCGTCTTCCATCGCAATCGCCAGTCCGAGGCCAGTTCCGCCAACCGTCCTGGCGCGCGCGGCGTCCCCGCGCCAGAAACGGTGAAAGACCTGCCTGGCTTGACTGGCCTCAAAGCCCACCCCATGGTCACGGACCGCTACCGCCACCGCGGCATCGTCGCTCTCGATGAAGATGTCGATCGGATGGCCCTCGCTGTGCTCTATTGCGTTGACTAGAAGATTGCGCAGAATACGCTCGATCCGCCTGGCGTCGACTTCGGCCTTTGCCGCCACACTGTCATGCACGGTGATCTCAGTGTTATTGGACTCGGCGAGCCGTTCATTGGCCTCGACCACTCGGTGCACGAGATCGCGCAGATCCACCTCTTCAACGTTGAGTTGCGCGACTCCGGCATCGAAGCGGGAGATCTCCAGCAAGTCATTGAGGAGTGCCTCAAAACGATCCAGCTCATTTTGCAGCAGCTCAGCGGAGCGCGCCGCAACCGGATCAAACTCATCGCGGGCCTCGTACAACACCTCTGAGGCCATCCGCACCGTGGTCAATGGCGTGCGCAGTTCATGGGAGACATCTGACACGAACCGCTGTTGGACGGCCGAGAGCTCCTCCAGGGTGTTGATCTGTTTCTCCAATTCGGAGGCCATGTAGTTCATCGAGGTAGCCAGGCGGGCCAAGTCATCTTGTCCCCGAACCTTCATCCGATCATGCAGGTTGCCCGACGCAATACTTTCGGCTGTCCGGCGGGCGGCGCGTACCGGTGTCACGACCTGGCGGCTGACCAGCGCGGCGATGAAGGTCAGCAATATCACCAAGATCGCGCCCGTCGTCACTACCGCATAACGGAGAACGGTGAGCGTAGCGACTTGCTGAGTAAGCGGAAACATCAGATAGATCTGATAACGGCCAGTGGTCCCGGGTAGGGTAAGGGTCGCCCCCGCTGCCAGCCCTGGCACCGAGGGCCGCCCATCGCGGTAGTTGATCAACGTTGAGGTCATGTACAGGTCATTGCTCTGTTCGACCTGCGTCTCCAGCGCTGCCGGAATGCTGTTGCGGGTCGCGTTTCCCGCAGTGATCGAATCTTGTCCGGCGATGATGATCACATCTAGCTGCTCACTGACGCCCGCCCGATTGGCGAATCCGGACGCTAGGTCGAGGAGCAGCTTGTCGACGTTGACCTCACCAGTGAGATCGGCAGCATTGAGCTGCTGTTGCGCTGTGTTCACCGCCTGCCGGGCCTCGTTCTTGGCAGTGGCTTCCTTACTTTCGATCACCCCGTTGGTGGCCTGCTGCATGAGCAAGAAACCGCCCAAGACCAAAACCAGCACCGAGGCAAGGAAGACAGTCAGCACAACCCGGAGCGGAAGGGACCGCCACCACCAGGTGATGGGAAACCGCCACCAACGGGACTTCAGGACCTTCCGAAGCGAGACCATTTGTCGAATGCCGTGTGCCGACGTTTACCTGAGTAACCGCATCGCAGCGGGCAGGCTATCGAGCCTGGACGGTCTCGCCGGCCTTATAGCCGATTCCCCGTACAGTGACCACGATCTCGGGATGCTCGGGATCTTTTTCGATCTTTGAACGAAGCCGCTGCACATGCACGTTGACCAGTCGGGTGTCGGCGGCATGGCGGTAACCCCAGACCTGCTCGAGCAATACTTCACGGCTGAAGACCTGCCAGGGTCGCCGGGCCAGTGCCAGCAGCAGATCGAACTCCAATGGAGTGAGTTGGATTTGAACACCGTCCCGCTTGACTGAATGCCCATCCACGCTGATCGACAGATCACCGATCCGCAAGGTTTCGACATCGAGCTCTTCAGAGGCTGGCATCCGACGCAGTCTGGTTTTGATTCTGGCGACAAGCTCCTTGGCCTTGAATGGCTTGGCGACATAGTCATCAGCACCAGCTTCCAGCCCCTCGACAACATCGATCGTGTCGGTCTTGGCCGTCAGCATGACGATAGGCACACCGGACTCCGCGCGGATATCGCGACACACATCGACACCATCGCGGCCCGGCAGCATCAAATCCAGCAGCACCAGGTCGGGCTTTGCCTCCTTGAACGCCGAGAACGCTTTGTCTCCATGAGCGCACCAAATCGGCTCAAACCCCTCGTTACGAAGCACGATGGAAAGCATCTCGGCCAGCGCTGCGTCGTCGTCAACCACCAGCACCCGGCTCCGCGCCCCTGCACTCTTGGTTGTTTCAGACACTGGTACCCCTTCGGTCACTGCGATATGGACACCGACATCGGCGGTGGGCAGACCCGCGATGACCTTATGACTCTGCGACTCTGCGACGTAATCCTATGCACCTTGAAAACTAGCTTCATAGCATTGCCAAGAAGTTCCTGAACGCCGCAACTGCAGCTCAGTTCAGCTCTGGATTCTCCAACCATGTGGAGAAGAAGGCGAGCTCGCTCTTCTGCCGGCGCAAGACCGTACGCCATAGCGCGAGAGGTCGGCGGCCGAAGACATCGCTGTAATCCGCCGGTGCCAGATGCCACATGCCTTCAGCAATCTCTGACTGCAACTGGCCGGCGGCCCAGCCGGCGTATCCGGCAAAGATCCTCAAATCGCGGTAGGCACCAGCCACAATCTCGATTGGGGTGTCAAGGTGCAGTAGGCCGATGGTGTCGAAGAGTGGCCGCCAACCTGGAGGTTCTTCACCAGCAGCCGCGACACTGGCCAGGCAGATAGCGCCGTTCGGTGAAACTGGGCCCCCGTGAAACAGCATGCGAGGCTCGGACACCGCGCTCACCCAATCGGGCAACACCGCATCCAGCGGCGTCTGGGAGATCTCATTCAAGATCACCCCAAGGGCACCGTCCTCGTCGGCATCCAAGATCAAAACCACGGTCTGATTAAAGACTCCATCGGCGAGCATGATGCTGGCGACCAGCAGATCACCGGCAACGGGGTCTCGCCTCATCGTCGGCTCGATCCTTGGCTCGCTCATGACGTGACAAGACTTTCTACATCCCGAGACCGACGTCGGTAAATCAATCGAAACAGCAAAATGCCAGCCACGATACCGACCCAGTCCGCCACCACATCTAGCGGATCACCAGTGCGGTAGCGGTACCACACGTGCTGAATCGCCTCGCTGACGATGCCGTGCGCCACGAAGATGGTGACGACCAGAACCCAGGTACGCCGGCTCGGCCAGTTCCAGCCGGCGCGGCCTCGCAAGGCAATTGTGAGCAAGATCAACAGCACTGGCAGTGCGAACCCCACGGCGTGCTCGACTTTGTCGGCGAATGGTAACCAAGGACGGTGCGGCGGTCCCACAACCCGATAGAGGCCCCAGAGCTGCAGCCATACCGCGAAAACGGCCCCTGCTGCGGCGAGGTGCCAGCCGCGCAGCCGTGTGGCCGCCCTGCGGTCCGGCAAAACTGAGTGCGACATGTCCTAAAGGAAAACTTCGGTGTCGGTGGGTAGTTCGGTTGGCCCCCCGGCCGCTTGGCGCACCGCCGTTGCTACCGCATGGTGCACGTCGGCGTGAAACACACTCGGCATGATGTAGGCGGCGTTGAGCTCGTCGTCCTTGACGACGCCGGCAAGTGCGCGGGCAGCAGCCAGCAGCATACTCGACGTGACCTTGGCACAGTGAGCATCCAGCAAGCCGCGAAAGACTCCAGGAAACGCGAGCACGTTGTTGATCTGATTTGGAAAATCCGAGCGTCCGGTGGCCACGACTGCGGCATAGCGAGCTGCTACGGCGGGATCGACCTCCGGGTCTGGATTCGCCAGAGCGAAAACGATCGACCGGTCGGCCATCGCAGCCACGTCGGAATCAGACAGCACGCCTGGTACCGAAAGCCCGATGAATACGTCCGCGCCGACCACGGCCTCGTTGAGGGAGCCGGTAAAACCGAGCTGATTGGTGTTCTCGGCGAGCCATGCCAGCTCACCAATGAGATCGGGGCGGCCTCGGTGCACCACTCCAGCGATGTCGCCAACCACGATATTCCGGGCGCCCGCAGCAAGCAGCAGCTTGATCACCGCCGTGCCTGCCGCACCGGCGCCTGCCATCACAATCCGTACGTCATTGATCTGCTTGCCGACGACCCGCAGTGCGTTGTAAAGCCCAGCCAGCACCACGATCGCCGTGCCGTGCTGATCATCGTGAAAGACCGGGATATCCAGATGTTGACGAAGCCGACGCTCGACCTCGAAACAGCGTGGCGCCGAAATGTCCTCGAGATTGATCCCGGCAAAGCCTGGCGCGATGGCGCGTACCACCCCAATGATCTGGTCGATGTCTTGGGTATCCAGGCATAGTGGCCAAGCGTCAACGTCACCGAAGCGCTTGAAGAGTGCGGCCTTCCCTTCCATCACTGGCAATGCAGCTTCCGGCCCGATGTTGCCTAATCCGAGTACGGCTGAGCCGTCGGTGACGACCGCGATGCTGTTCCGCTTGCTGGTCAGCCGGCGAGCGTCCTCCTTGTTGTTGGCGATCGCCAACGACACTCGCGCCACGCCGGGGGTGTAGAGCATCGACAGATCATCCCGGTTGCGGATTGGGTGCTTGGTATGCATTGCGATCTTGCCGCCGAGATGCATGAGGAAGGTTCGGTCGCTGATCTTGTCAATAACGACGCCCGACACGCTGCGCATGGCCTCTACCAGTTGCTCGGCATGCTCGGTATCCCGCGCGGCGCAGGTTACGTCGATCCGCAGCCGTTCGTTTCCGGATGCTGTGACATCGAGTGCGGTAACCGCCCCGCCGCCCTGCTCAACGGCGGTGGTCAGTTGACTGACCGCGGGTCCGCCCGCCGGAACCTCCAGCCGAACGGTGATGGAGTAGGAGACAGACGGAACAGCGGCCACGCAGCTGATCTTCTCATGGCAGCAACGACTATCGGTCGCTCCGCAGCCTGGGTGCGGCGGCGGCCTCGCTAGCAACTGTCGCATGCCACTGGCCGATATCACCCTTGCTTATCGCAACGGCCAGCAAGTCAGGAAATTGATCTGGGGTGCAAGCAAAGGATGGCACTCCAAGCGCAGCCAGCGCCGCGGCATGCTCGTGGTCGTACGCCGGAGCTCCGGAATCGGAAAGTGCCAGTAGAGCGATCACTGTGACACCGGCACTCAGCAGGTCGGCCACTCTGCGCAGCAGGTCCGCGGCAATCCCGCCTTCATAGAGGTCGGATATCAATACCAAGATCGACTCGGTAGGCCGGGTAATGAGCTGCTGACAGTACGCCAACGCCCGATTGATGTCGGTGCCCCCGCCGAGCTGACAGCCAAACAGAACATCGACAGGATCAGAGAGCTTCTCGGTGAGATCGGCAATCTGGGTGTCAAAGGCCACTACGGAAGTCTTCAGCGAGCGAATGGAAGCCAGCGTGGCCCCGAAGACCGCGGCGTAGACCAGCGACTCTGCCATCGATCCGGATTGGTCGATCGCCACCACGACCTCTTTGACAATGGCGTTCGCCCCGCGGCCATAACCCACCAATCGCTCGGGGATGATGGTGCGCTGCTCGGGAATGTAATGGTCCAGATTGCGACGGATGGTGGCGTTCCAGTCGATGTCCTGGGGCCGGGGGCGACGCGTCCGGCTGGCACGACTGACCGCGCCCGTGACCGCGGCACGGGTTTTGTTGGCGATGCGACGTTCTATCTCGGCAACGACCTGGCCCACCACCACACGTGCCGTTCGCTTTGTAGAGTCCGGCATCACTCGACTGAGACTGACCAGGGAACTGACCAGATGAACATCGGGCTGGATGGAATCCAGCAGCTCCGGCTCGAGCAGCATTGAGGTGAGATGCAACCGCTCGATGGCATCTCGCTGCATCACTTGGACCACGGTGGTTGGGAAGTAGGTGCGGATGTCGCCGAGCCAGCGAGCCACCCGCGGTGCTGAGGAACCAAGGCCGCTGGAACGTCGCGGTTGGCCAATACCGTCCTCCTCCGCAGCGTCATAGAGCGCGGCAAGTGCGGCATCCATCCGCTGCTCCTCCCGGCTTAGCGAGGTATCCAGCTCCTCGGCCGATGCCTCACCCAGCAGCAGCCGCCACCGCAGCAGCCTTGCCTGGCGATCCATCCCTCCAGATGTGTCACTCATCATGCCTGCTCAAGATCAAATCGCCCAAGATCAAATCAACCGTAGCCAGCGCCGGCGTCGCCAAGTCGAGATCAATTTCTTCCGGACGCTGCCGATCGAGCTTCTCGGTACCAACGGCGATCCGCTCGGCGATCGCCTGACGTTCGGCAACGGCGAAGGTGCCGAATGTCCGGCGTAGCAAGGGCAGCATGTCGATGAACTGACCCTCGTCCAGCTGGCAAACCCACTCGTCGAGGAGGCCACGCAGTTCCGCGTCGTGAATAAGCAGCAGCGCGCCGTCGGCGAAGAAGCCATCCACCCAGGCCGCTTTGTCGGTGGCAGAAACTCCCGCAGATAGTGCACGTTGCATCCTTACCGGAGCATCGCTGAGCTGCTCGGCGTCGAGCAGCAGCCGAACGATGCGGCCCAGCAGGAGTCCGTGCAGATCACTGCGGTCGATCATGGTGGCTAGGGTTTCCAGCCAACGGGCGCGGATATCGGGCTGAGCTAGTTCTGTTGGGTCGGCGCCATCACGCGAGGATTCGGAAAGCAGACCGATGGCGGCATTGACGGCGTCGATCCGCCGCCGCATGGTGGCGGCGTTCTCGGCATCGAGGCCGGCGACCGCTTGTGGCAAGCCGGCGCAGATCCGGACTACGAGCACTTCACTGACTCTGCGCAGCGCTCGGGTATCGGTCCGGCGTACGTCGCCGTAGCGCTGTGCGCGAGCTAGCGCCGGCAGGGCCTCCATCAGATGTACCACGTCAGCGTCCAGGGCAGACTTGTCGGCGAGTGTTGCCAGCAACTGATCAAGCGCCTGCGGCAGGTCGGCAAGCAGGCAGCGTTCGACGGCTTGGGTCAGCTCTACCAGCGATCCGTGCTCGATGATCTTGTGCACGCGTGCCGAAGCTGCCGACTCTACGGTGGTTCCCCAGACTGATGCCTCCACAATGGCTATCGAGTATTCGGGCTCCCATCGCGACTCCCAAGTCTCTCGAAATGTGCCCTGACTCTGCACGGAAGTCTCAGCTGGCACGATCCATTGCAGTCCGAGCAGCTGCAGGCGGTGGAATAGCTTAGAGCGTTCTTGATCGATTGCTCGACGCAGGTCAAGATCATAAAGCCGGACCTGCGCCTCCCGCCTGACCCGCAGTGTCCGACAGGTGCGGATCAGGTCGGCTTCCAAGGGGACGGTTGGCACCGCGTTGTTTACTGAGCCGAGCGCCTGGCCGACAACAAGGTGGTCGGTGACGTAGCGAACAGCCAACTCGTCACCGTCACAAAGCACAGCGCGAGTCGCCTCGGTCACCTCCGCTAGACCGGCAAGCGGGCGCCCACGCAGGCTGGCTAACGTCTCCGCGAGTCGAACAGCCTCGATGACGTGGGCGCTCGAGACCGGAAGATCGCGGTCGCGTAGCGCCTGGGCAACCTTGGTAAGCCAGCGCACGATGGGCCGATCTGGTTCGGCCCAGAGATGGTGGTACCAGCC
>DATFBI010000068.1:0-12938 GCA_035253925.1 Propionibacteriaceae bacterium | reverse complement strand
ACGCTAACGGTCCACAAGGTCTTCCGGCGCGCCGAGATCGAACGCCAGCAGCTCCGGTTCGATGAGGGACTTCCCTCCGGACAAGATGTGGCCTTCGCCTTCTCGTTCATCCTGAACGCGAAGCGGTTCCTCATGCTCGGCGGATATGACTACTACTACCTCACGCAGCACTCCGGCAACCCAACCGAACCCGCCCACCTCTCAAGGCGCGCCAACAAGTATCCGGAGGCGCTCATCGAGAAGAACGAGCGGATCCTGCGCTCGATGCTCACGGCCCTGCGGCACAGCAACCTTCCCGAATCCGAATGCCGGGAGATCGTCTCCCGCATAACACTGCCCAGGGTTTTGATACGCCAGGGATATCTCAAGGCAATCGTCAACGCGGGCCCCGATGCTGGGACTCAGGCGTTGCGACGGCTTTCCAAGCTGCTTGCCGATCCACTGGTCACGGATCTTGATCCCGTTGGACTGGAAGGAGTGACCGGGGAGCACTTAGCGGTGATCGCCAAGTCGGACTGGGCCGGGCTGGCGCACCTCATGAGTGGGGCCGTCCCACAGCCACTGACTCGCGTCGGCTTCGCCGCGCGGTGGCTCACGCGCGGCCGCCGCTTCGTTGACGCGGCCTCAGGCCGTGCGAGGCAGCGAAAACTGGTCAACGACCTTGCGCTGTTGCGCCGTTCCGTGGAGGACATGCGGAAAGAACAACATCGGCTCGAGGCGAACCTGCAGGCCGAGTTCCAGCTGCGGGACCTGCTAACCGCGAGTGAGTTGAGTAAGTCAGAGACAGCCATAAAGCCTCTGAACGTGGGTTGGCAACTATCATCCCAAGCCACGCTGGAAGTTGTCCGTCACGTCCTGTTGGACCAGCCGAAGGTCGTTGTCGAATGCGGCAGCGGCGCAGCCACGATGTGGATCGGACGAGCGCTCGGCCAAGTGGGCGCAGGACGGGTGATCGCGCTGGAGAACTCGGCGGACGGCGTCGCGGTCGTCAATGGGCTGCTCCAACGTGAGGGGCTGAGCGGCGTAGAGGTACGACACGCTCCGATAGAGCCCATCAAGGTGAACGGACACGAACAGCCGTGGTACTCGGCCTCTGCCATCGCCGATGTCGACGAGATCGATCTTCTCGTGGTTGACGGGCCGCCTGGTCGCACCCACAAGCTCGCGCGCTATCCCGCCGTCCCAGCCCTGCGCGACAGGTTGCGCCCTGGCGCAACCGTCGTCCTGGACGACTGTCACCGGCGGGACGAGAAGGAGACGCTGCGCAAGTGGCTGGCTGAGGTCCCCGAGCTGTCCTTGGTCCGCCAGGTCGACCATCTTGCCGTTATGAAGTTCAACTAAGAAATCCGGCAAGGCTCAGCAACCGGCCCACCGACTCACCGGGCCGCTGGGATTGACTCCTCGTGCACGGGAACGCCACCCGGCATCATCTACGCACAGCGGGCAGCCTTGTAAGCCTGTCGGCCGGAAGCGGACCACTCGCTTGCCTTGACCAGTGACAGCGCCGTGCGAGCGGCGAACGCGACAGAGTAGGCCAGCGCCTTGCGCGTGACTAGGGCCCGTCGGTTGGGTTCGACATACGCGGCAGCGTGCTTCTTCCATGGCCGTATAGAAGCCGGGGAAGACCGCTTCGTCGCCGTGCAGCAGGTGGACCAACTCTCCCGTCGCGAGCGTGAGGCAGCGGTCGAACCTTCCGACGGCGCCGAGATGCCCCGGATTCGGCCGGTACTGGACCCGATTCCGACCGCCGATCGATGACCTGCTCGGGGTGGTCGCTCGAGGCGTCGTCTACGACGATGATTTCGGCGGCGTCGCGGTCCGCTAGTTGCGACACCACCTCGGGCAGCGCCCGTGCGAGATAGTTCGCGCGTGTGGACCGGGATCACGACCGACCACTTCGGCAGGTCTGCGGTGGTGACGGCAGGGATATGTGGGATCTCTGGCAACGGCGCAGTGTACCGGGGGCTGGGCAGTTAGGGTTGCGCCTGTGATGGCACCACAACCTTCTGCGCGGTGTTCGAGATATGTCCTTCCTGTCCTGCCCGATAGTCGATCGGAGCCGGGACGATGAGGTTTGGCATCGCCGGGGCAGGATTCTCTGGCGCGGTGATCGCCCGTCAGGTCGCCGAGGCGGGTCACGACGTGGTCGTCTTCGAGACCCGCGACCATGTCGCGGGCAACTGCCACACCCAGCGTGACCCGGAGACCCAGGTAATGATCCATCGGTACGGGCCGCACATCTTCCACACCGGCAACGAGCGAGTGTGGGCATACGTGAACCGGTTCGGCACCATGATGCCGTACAACCATCGGGTACGGACGACCGTGCAGGGCCGGGTCTACCTACTGCCGGTTAACCTGCTGACCATCAACCAGCTCTTCGATACGGCGCTCAGGCCCGACGAGGCGCGGGGGTTCATCGCCGAGCAGGCCGACTCCTCGATCGCGGAACCTCGCAACTTCGAGGAGCAGGCGCTGAAATTCATGGGCCGCAAACTCTACGAGGCGTTCTTCCTCGGCTACACCCGCAAACAGTGGGGGCTGCCGCCGACCGAGATCCCGGCATCGGTACTCAAGCGGCTGCCCCTGCGGTTCAACTACGAGGACTCCTACTTCAACCATCCTCACCAGGCGATTCCGCGGGACGGCTACACGGCCATAGTGGAGGCGATCCTGGATCACCCCCGGATCGAGGTATTGCTGTCGACCGCCTACACAGAGGCGGACCGCGAGGGATTCGACCACTCGATCTGGACCGGACCGCTGGACGCGTGGTTTGGCTACCGCTTCGGCCGGCTCGGTTATCGGACGCTGGACTTCGAGGAAATTCGCGCCACGGGTGATTACTTGGGATGTTCGGTGATGAACTACGGCGACCTTGATGTGCCCTACACCAGAATCGCCGAGCACAAGCACTTCGCCCCATGGGAGGAGCACGAGGGCACAGTTTGCTTTCGTGAAACGAGCCGGCTCGCCGGCGAGGGCGACATCCCCTACTACCCAATCAGGTTAGCCAACGACAAGAGCCTGCTGAGCCAGTACCTGGATGCGGCTCGGTCCGAGACTGGCGTGACCTTTGTCGGCAGGCTTGGCACCTACCGTTACATGGACATGGACGTCACTATCGCTGAAGCGCTGACCGCGGCCGACGGGATCCTCGAGGCAATCAAAGCTCGTGCTGCTATACCTGCCCTGTTCGTCGACTGAGGCTGGCGTGGTGGCTGTCGCAACAAGATCTCAGCGACGTCCGCGACCTCAACTGGGCGCCGACCGAGCGACGGCTCGGCTGGAGCGTCGGACGCGTCAGCGGTTGGCGCACATGGTCAGGCGGGGTCGATCACCGTCGCCGAAGCGCTAACCACGGCCGACGGGATCCTTCAGGCGGTCGAAGTTGGCGCTGTCATACCGTCCCTCGTCGTGGACGCTTGACGGCTGAGCGCTGAACTGGGCGATCCGGTGCTCGATGCCGACGAGTTGGCTCTCCATGTTGCCGAGCCGGCTTTCCATGGCACGAAGCCGCTGCTGAATGACCATCAGGCCGAACAGCACGTCCTGATTCCGGGGCTCTCGGCCCAGCCGCGTGACCCGGCCGACGACCCGGCTGACCCGGCTGCCCTGCAGCATATTGCGGATGTAGCGTCCGGTAAGCAGCGCCGTATGCTGCGGCCCTGAGTGCTTCAGATGGAACGCGGCGGTGACGATCGGATTGCGCGAACTGGCCCCTCTGTCCAGCGTACGGACAAAGCTGCCGAACTCGCGCTTGGCCAGGGCAGCGCTCAACCGATGCGCGGTCACTCCCTTGTTGCCCTCCCGCAGTGCGTCCGCAATCGCGGTCTGCGAGTATTCGGCGAAGATCGGCACCAAGGTGTCGAACAGCTTACGACGCAGGAGCGGCGGCGTTCGGCGGGCGATCCATTCCATCTGGGAGATCACCCACACGAGGAGGGAGGTCTGATAGACGTCGAGGAGTCGCCTGCCGGCGAGCCAACTGTGGATCGTGTCGTGGTGCTTGAAGATCAGGAACAGTCGCTCGTCGGCGCTGGCCATGGTCTGTCCGGCCCGCCCCACTCGGTGGTAGCACAGGACCTCGGGAACAACCGCGATCGATCGCGCTGAGATCAGCACGAACCAGTGGAACGGGTTGTCCTCGTAGAAGCTGTCGCTGACTGGGAAACGGATTCGATCGTCCTCCAGTAGGCTGCGGCGGTACAGCTTGCGCCAAGGCACGGCGATAAACCGGAGGAACTGCCGGCGAGTTTGGACGTCCAGCTCATAACACGGCGCGGTCAGTTCGGCCCACCGAAACGCGTCGGCGGGGTCGCGACGCTCGCCGGAGCCGTCGACCACCTCCTGGTACTCACACATCGCCAAATCGGCGCCACAAGCGACAGCGGCATCCAGCAGCCGTTCGAACATCGTCGGCTCGACGTAATCGTCGCCGTCGACAAAGCCGACCCAGGGCGCCGATGCCCGGTCAAGGCCGGCATTGGCAGCGGTCGCCACGCCACCAGGACTGTTCTCGGACATCAGTATCGGAGTGAATCGCGGGTCGCCGGCGCAGAACTCGACGATCTTTTGTGGTGTTGAGTCGGACGAGCCATCGTCGACAACCAGCACCTCGACGTCGTTCAGCGTCTGCGCAGCGACGCTGTCAAGACACTGCTCGATGTAGTCCTCGATGTTGTACGCGGTAACGATGATGCTCAGGTCGGCCACGGTTCGCTCCCCTTCGTCTCTGTCACGCCAGCGCCCGACGGATGATGCGAGTCGTCAGTCCCGAGTCGCGTCGCAGCCGGATCCGCGTGAAATCGCCCAAATCCATCCTCAGCAGGTGGTGCTGCAGGCGGAAGTTGAACTCGTCGAGCACCTCCGGCGTCATCCGGGAGGTCGCCCAGCCGGCAACTCGCAGCACGAAGTCCCAGTAAATATGTGAGAACCTGTTGCGCTTGTCCGGGCGTTCCTCGAGGGCGGTATAGGTCTCCTCGAGGGCATCCACCAGACTCAGCCGGGCTCGGCTCTGCCTATTGGTCAGGTTGCGGCCGCCCTCGTTCACGATGTGCGTGCACATGGGTTGATCGAGCAAGAGGATGCTGTCCGCGTCCAGCAGGGTCAGCCAGTGGCCGAGGATGTCATTGTGAACCGGCGTGCAGCCGTACCGCAGGCCGGTGCGCCGGTAGTGGCCTGTGCGGGCGAGTTTGTTCCAGGGGTAGCTGGAGAACCCCAGCAACTGCGGTACGTCGCCGAGCCGCGTCACTCGACGTGGTGAGGTTGCGTACCGCGCCCAGACGGCGGCGTCGAAGGAGTTCATCTCATCGAAGTCCGGCGAGCGACCCCGGCGGTACCGGTACGGCATCATCGCGACGTCGGCGCCGGTGTCGTCCAGCGCCCCGATCGCCGAGGCGAGGGCCATCGGGTGGATCTCGTCGTCCGCATCGAAGAAGAGCGTGTACCGCCCGCTGGCCAGCTCGAAGCCACGGTTCCGGGCGACACCCGCACCGCGGTTGCTCGTGAACCGCTCGACGACCACCTCGGGCCGGCCCAGGGCAGTGACGCGTTCGACCGAGTCGTCGGTCGACGCGTCGTCGACCACGATCACCTCTACGGCGGACCCCTCGATGGCCAGGAACGACTCCATGACTCCGGTGACCGTCGCACTAGCGTTGTGCATCGGGATGACCACCGACACGTCCGGCTTGTTCGTCACAGGTGGTCACTCCCAGTCTGGTCGGCATTTGCTGATGCCTCTACGAAAGTCGGCGCCCTTGCACCCGCCGAAATGTCGGTCGTCGCCGGGCCGCACAGGTCACTTGGCGGGCGTGGCAGGCTGACAGACTACCGGACCACCGGCGCCACGGGGTCGATATTGAATGAGCACGCGACTTCCCCAGCAGACGAGTCTCGGAGATCCACGACGGCGACCTGTGAGCGGCTAGGCGCGCTGGTGCCGGTTGGAAACGTCCGGACGTGGCCGCACCGCGGTGGCCACCGCCGTTTCCCAGGTATAGGGTCACTGCCCTTTCGACGCCGGATACGTGACCAAGCACGCCAGGCGAAGAAGCGCCAAGACCCCGACGCGCTGCCCGAGCAGTAGCACGCATTCGCCGTCAAAGCCGTTGAGCTGACAGGTCGGTGTCGTGCTTCGGCATGGTGGCCGCGAGGCCCACGATGCCGGCGCAGAGGACTGCCGGGACAGCCATCGCGTGGTGTATTCCGAGCTGACTGACGAGGAAGCCGACCACGGCCGGGCCCAACAGGAACGCGGCATAACCGAAGGTGACAACGACGGCGAGCACCCGGCCGCCACCAATGTGACCTGCGACCGCGTACACCTGGGGCGCGATCATGCCAACTCCCAGACCGACCAGGGCCCAGCCGACGAGCAGCAGTGGCAGACCGCTGACCAGGGTGACAGTGCCGTAGCCGAGCGCGGCGCAGACACCGCCGAACCGGACGACTGCGCGGCGGCCGAACCGAGCGACCAGACGGTCACCGAAGAGGCGGATGAGAACCATGAAGCCACTTACCGCGACCAAGCCGAGGGAGCCGGTAGTGGAGTCGACCTGGGCAACCTCGGTTACGTGTAATGCGGACCAGTCAGTAGCAGTGCCTTCCGATAGCCCGAACGCCAGTGCCATGATCGCGAGCGGCCAGGCGATCCGTGGGATCTTCGTCCGGACGCCGTCAACGGTGTGCTGAATGACCGCAGTTGGCGGAGTGATCTTGTATGCCACTACGAGCGCGATGACACCCAACGCTGCCAAGAACAGCATGAGCGGCATAACGATCGCCGCACCCCTAAGACCAAGCAACGTCGCCATAAGGAAAACGCTCCCGGCACCGACGAATCCGCCGACTGACCACAGCGCGTGGAAGAAGCTCATGACAGGACGCTCACGGGCGGCTTCGACTTGAACACCTACCGCGTTCATCGCGACGTCCATGGCGCCGTTGCCAAGACCAAGCAGCACCGCGCCTATCACGGCGACGGTGAAGTTTGTGGCGAATGCGAACGTGACGGCAGCGGCAATGAGCAGCGGCAGGCCGGCCAGCGCCACTTGACGGGCACCGATTGCGTCACAGAGTCGACCACCGACCTGCATCGCCAAGATGCCGGCCAGACCGGCGGTGAACAGCATGATCGCAATGTGGCTGGGCTCGATGTCCAGCCGCTCACGGATGGAGGGCAGCACGCCGCCGAATCCGCCGATGATCAACCCGTTGATGGCGAAGAGCAGCGCCACCGCGACAACCGACTGCGTGCGGGCCAGGCGGGCGGTGAGATCCTGCGGTTGCCTGGTGGCAGATGATGAGGTCATTGGCAGGGTCCTGATTCAGCCGCCGGTCGACGTAGAGGTCGATGATTGTGACATCGATTACCCATTCCGCCTGGCGGCATTCGGCGAGGTACTTTCGTGGTAAACGCTTTGGACGGAAGGCCCTTTGATGGCGTGGATCGCGTGGTTGATCGCGGCTGCCGTTTTGGGTGTCGCGGAGTTCTTCACACTCACCCTCGCGTTTGGATTGCTTGCTGCCGCAGCGCTTGTCGCCGCAGTCGTTGCCGGCCTGGGCGGCTCCGTGCTTGCGCAGGTCCTCGCTTTCGCGATCGCGGGTGGGGTGGGACTACTGATCGTGCGGCCTATCGCGATACGGCAGATGAGCCATCCTTCACCGGTGCGCGAGGGCAGCTACGCGCTGATCGGGAAGAAGGCGGTGGTTATCGAGGAGGTAACCGGTACGCAGGGACTCATCAAGCTTTCCGGGGAGGTGTGGTCAGCGCGTGCGCTCGATGAGGACCACGTCATTCCGCCAGGGACGGCAGTGGACGTCATGGAGATCGATGGCGCTACAGCAGTTGTGTATCCGCGGGAGCTTTTGCCGTGAGCACGCACTGCTGAGACAACGGTGGAGGAGATATGGACCTGAACCTTTTAGTACCGATCATTATTGCGGCGGCGCTGGTGATATTCGTTGTGGTGTCAGCCGTTCGCATCGTGCCACAGGCGCGGCGCTACAACGTCGAGCGGTTTGGCCGCTACCGCACGACGCTGGAGCCGGGTCTGAACTTCATCATTCCGCTGGCGGATCGGATCAACACCAAGCTCGACGTACGGGAGCAGGTTTACTCCTCGCAGCCCAAGCCAGTGATCACCGAGGACAACCTCGTGGTCAACATCGACACGGTGTTGTACTACCAGATCACCGACCCTCGGGCCGCCGCGTACGAGGTCGCGAATTATCTACAGGCCATCGATCAGCTCACCGTCACCACTTTGCGCAACGTCATCGGCAGCATGGATCTGGAGCGGACACTGACCTCACGTGAGGAGATCAACGCTCGGCTGCGCACTGTGCTGGACGAGGCGACCGGCAAGTGGGGAATCCGAGTGAACCGGGTGGAGATTAAGGCGATTGACCCGCCGATCACCATCAAGGAGGCCATGGAGAAGCAGATGCGCGCCGAGCGCGATAAGCGCGCAGCGATCTTGCACGCCGAGGGGGAGCGGCAGGCCAAGATCCTAACCGCGGAAGGAACTCGGCAGCAGGAGATCTTGGTGGCGCAGGGCGACCAACAGGCCGCGATCCTCCGGGCCGACGGTGAGGCCAGGGCCGTTGACCTGGTCTTCCAGGCGGTTCACCGTAACAACGCCGATCCCAAGGTGCTGGCGTACAAGTACCTGGAGACGCTGCCGGATCTGGCCAAAAGCGGTAACACGTTCTGGGTCATCCCCGGTGAGGTCACGCAGGCGATCCGCACCGTTACCGAGGCCTTCGGCGACCGCTCCAAGATGGGCGCCCCCCAGATCGCGACCGAGACCGACGAAGAGGGCACTCGCGAGCTGACCTCCGGCGGCGCGCCGAGCTTAAATGCAGCCGAAGCCGCTGACCGGGTTGCCGAGCTGGCCGAAGCGGCGGTCAACGATGCGAAGGCCGAGGCTGCGGCCGCTGAGCTTGGCGGCCAGCCGCTGGAGCAAGACCTACGTCGTTAACGCTGGGGCTGGAGCGGTCGTTGAAGGCAGTCGTCGTGTACGGCGAGGGCGACCTCCGAGTCGAAGAAATCGACGACGCAGTTTGCGGCAGCGACCAAGTTCTCATCGAAATGGAATGGGGCGGCATCTGTGGCTCTGATGTGGCCTATTGGTTGAAGGGAGTCTCCGGCACTGCGGTCCTTCAGGATCCGTTGGTCCTCGGGCACGAGGTTGCTGGCCACGTAGCCGACATCGGCGCCGACGCGGTCGTGCAACTCGCGGAGCAAAGGGTCGAGGTCGGCGTACCTGTGACGATCCACCCAGCCACCCTGGTTGGTGAGTACGACGTGCCCGAGGAGATGGCCGGTCGCACGAATTTGTGGCCCGAGGTCCGGTACTTCGGATCGGCGGCATTTCGGCCTCACGAGCAGGGTGGGTTTTGCCGATTCCGGGCCGTACGGCCGGACCAGCTGCGCGTGCTGCCTGAAGGCGTGTCCACGAAGGAAGCCGCGATCGCCGAGCCATTCGGTGTCGCACTGCACGCCGTCTGGCGAGCCGGCGATGTGTCCGGCAGGGACGTGTTCGTCAACGGCTGCGGTCCGATCGGTGTTCTGGCGATCGCCGCGGCCAAGGCTGCCGACGCGAAGCGCGTGGTGGCCGCCGACCTCTCCGACGCGGCACTCGACATCGCTCGGCGGATGGGCGCGGATGAGACAGTGAACCCAGGCCGGAACGACAGCCTTCCGCAGGACATCGAGGTTGCGATCGAGGCCTCCGGTGCACCGAAGGCGCTGGGCGGTGTCATTGCGGCAGTACGCCGCGGCGGTGTCTTGGTTCAGGTCGGCAACCTACCGGCGTCCGAGGTGCCCGCAGCACTGGGCAATATCGTGACCCGCGAAATCGACTACCGCGGCTCGTACCGGTTCATCGATGAGATCTCCCAGGCCCTCGAACTCATGGCGCGTGGCGTTGACGTCAGCCCGCTTATGACGCATGAGGTGTCGATCGACGATGCCATTCGCGGCTTTGAACTGGCAGCGGACCGGTCGACTGGTTCCTCAAAGGTGATGATTCGCCTCGCCTGATAGCGCCAACCCACACTGCTTTTATGCGAGCTCGTTCTATGCGAGCTCGGCGTAGCTCTCAAGGCAACGCTCGGCGCACTTCTCCCATGTGAAGCGCTCGAGAACCGACTCTCGTGCCGCGCGGCCCATTCGGTCGGCTAGCGCTTTGTCGGCCAGCAACAAGCTGATGCGTTCCCGCAACTGCTCGACGTTGCCTGGCTCCACGAGAAACCCGGTCACCCCTTCGGTCACTATTTCGGGCACGCCACCGACCCGGCTACAAATGACCGGAGTGCCACTGGCCATCGCCTCGAGGACAGTCAGACCCAATAGCTCCGAGATCTCCACATGCCGCCCGTAACAGGTCTGGTGAACGGAAGGAAGCACGAAGACACGCGCCCTGCGGTACAGGACTGGAAGCTCCACATCACTCACGTTCGTGGCGAATCGAATCGACCGTCCGGCTGCAAGCTCACGTAGATACTGCGGATAATCACTTTCGGGTTTCTGGGTGTCGTGTCCCTCAGAACCTGCGAGGGTGAGCTTGGCTCCCTCTGGCAAGGCGCGAATCAACCGGTCCACACCTTTGTGTGGCGTGAACCGTCCGACGAACAGCACGCCGGCGCGGGGATCGTCGCGATGCGGTGCAAACCGCTCAGGGTCGGCCCCGCCGTAGATCACCCGAGTGCGATCAGGCCGAGCATGAAGTAGGTCCGCGGAGTACTGCGAGACCGTAAGGAACCGGTCGAACAGTCTCGGCAGAACCCCGAACCATCCGCCTCCACCGAGCCCATGGTCTGTTACCACGGCGCGCTTGCCCATGACTCGTGCCCCAACAGCGGCCATGCGGCTTGGGGCACTTCGCATGTGGTGGGTGTGTACCACGTCGGCATTGCGCAGCGTGGGAAGTAACCCGAACGCCAAGGGATGGACAGGATGACCGTGCAAGTACATGGCAGGCGACAGGACGCGTACCACAAGCCCGCTGGCGTCGCGCTCGACGCGTTGTTGTTTCCCAAAGGTCACCAGCTCACATTCCACATGCGGGGCCAGCGACCGGGCGAGCTCGATGGGGTAGCGCTCGCCACCACCGAAGAGACCTTCGGTGCCGAACGGCGTAGGGGAGACATGGAGGATCCGAATGTTGTCAGTCTCCTCGCTGCTTCGGTAACTCTAGCCGCCGGCGTTGTCAGCCAGTGGCTCCTGGGCGAACGCGTCGAGTGCCGACCAGCCCCAACGTCACCGGCGGCAACCGTCTTGCCGATGACCTGCGAGTTCACCTCACCTGTGGTGGGTATGTACCGCATCGGTATTGCCGTAGCGCCGCAAGTAGCCCCTTACGCCAAGGGATCCGAATGTTGTCAGTCTCCTTGCTAACGCTGGGCAGCCCTGAGCAGCTCACCGGTGGCTATTTATATAACCGGCGCATGGCCGACCTCGCTCCGGCGAACGACTCTGAGCTTCGGTTTGTCTCATTCGCGCCGCAGCCGTTTCCGCTGGCTGTCTTCGAGGCAGACCCAGTAATGCGCCAGACATGTGAAGCGAATCCCGATGTCGTGCTCATCGACAGTATCGCCGCGGCGTTCCTTGCTCTTTGGCTGCCGACTCACCATTTCCCGATCCCTCTGGCTGCGATCCTTCATCAACAGCCTGGTGGAATTGATCATGAAGGGCTGCGTCGTCGAATTCAGGTGCCGCTTGACATTGCGACCTACCGGCGTGCCTCTCTGCTGGTGCTCGCCAGCCAGGCCTTGGTGGGTACGCTGCCGCGCGGTCTTTGTCGTGATCGCGAGATCGTGGTCGTACCACCGGGTCGCGACGTGGCAACCGAAGTCTCGGATGTCGGCGACTTACGGAAGGGTCGTCGGGCGGCGTTCTTGTGCGTAGCCAATTGGGTGCGGCGTAAAGGCATCTTGGAACTGCTCGAGGCGTTTGCCTCCTTGCCGCCTGGCAGCGCCACATTGCATCTCGTCGGAAGAGATGACATCGAGCAGGGCTACACATCACTCGTCCGGGCACGTCTTGCTCGGCCGGACCTCCAGGACCGGGTGATCATCCACGGGCCGGTGGATCGGGCAACGGTCTCGGGGATGTACCGCTCTTCGGACGCATTCGTGCTTGCATCGACCAAAGAGCCCTATGGAACCGTCTACGGCGAGGCCATGGCAGCCGGGTTGCCAGTCGTGGGTTGGCGAGCCGGGAACTTGCCGCATCTAGCCGGGCACGAACGCGAAGCGTTGATCATCGAGCCGGGCGACATCCCCGGGTTGAGTACCGCACTCCAGCGCCTGTCGGAGGACGAGGAGCTGAGAGCGCGACTGGGGGAGGCGGCACGGCATCGAGCCCAGTCGTTTCCAACCTGGGAAGACTCGGCCCGATCTCTCTTCGCCGCGTTGCGGCAACTTCGACACGAAACTGCGTAGAAGGGAGGTTGAGGCGGCACCATGTGCTCATGGGTGCCGGAACAGATCCGCGAGAAGAGGTCATACCGATCCTCCGAGTGCAAGACGCTGCCGCGACAGCGCGGTGGTATGAGCGACTCGGATTTCAGCTTGTGAATGTTCATCGCTTCGAGCCGGCGCTGCCGGCGTTCGCGACGATCCAACGCGGAGAGATCTCCCTGTTCCTTAGCGAGCACGCCGGCGATGCCCGACCGGGCACTCTGATCTACCTGCGCGTACGGGACGCCAGGGCTCTCGCCGACACGCTGGGTGAGCAGATCGACGACAACCCTTGGGGAGAGGACTTCGAGCTCACCGACCCGGATGGCAACCGGCTCCGTATCGGCACGCCGAGCTGGTGGTGAATGGGTTGGAGCGCCCGATTCTGGCGGGAAAACTTGCCATCCCTCCGCTCCGTCCCGGAACGGTTGTCCGGGAGTCCTTGTTGGCTCGACTCGACGATGCAC
>DATFBI010000067.1:0-33428 GCA_035253925.1 Propionibacteriaceae bacterium | reverse complement strand
TCGCCAAGATCAACTCTGTCCCCGGCCGCGACTTGCTCGAGTACGTCTGGCAAGCCAAGCGGTAGCGCGACTGTGGCGAGAAAAAGCTGCTGCTTGTTTTCGAAGTAGTGATGGATCAGTGCCGCATCCACGCCGGCTTCTGCCGCAATGCCGCGCATCGATGCACCGGCGAAACCTTTGGCAGCAAATGCATGACGGGCAGCCGCGATGATCTGGCCCCTGGTGTCCTGGTTGCCGGGACGCCGGCCGACCTTCGGCTCTCGCGGGGCGGGCACTGTTCCCTCCTTGACGCAGACCTCGGACGACTTCGCTGCGGATTCCAAGTCTGACAGGTGAGGCGATCTGCTCCGGTAGCGTTGGGCGGCGTGCGGAGCAATCGAGTCGCTCGATGATCGACGCGCTGGCATATACCGTGGTTGCAGTTGCAGGGGTAGCCGTCATCTGGGGCATCGTGACCGCGATCGCCAACAAGCCGCCGGGGAAGGCACAGCTCTTATACGCCGCGGGCGTGGAGGCTGTCACCGTAGTCCAGTCGATCATCGGGATTGCCAAGATCATTGGCGGATTCCGACCGGCCGAGCTGGCGACCACGATCGGCTACCTGATCGGCATCGTGATCTTGATCCCAATCGCGTGGCTGTGGGCCAATGTTGAGCGCAACCGCTTTTCAGGAATCGTGCTCTCCGTGGCAGCCCTTGCGGTCCTTGCCATGACCCTCCGACTGCTGATGCTGTGGATACCAGCCGGATGACCGGTGTGCAGGCAGAGCCGACCGGCTCCGCTGGCCGCCGTACCAATAGCGGCGCTGGCCGTGTGCTCATTGCTGTATACGGGATCTTCGCGCTCGCTGCCACCGCACGAGCGAGCGTCCAGCTGCTCACGAGGTTCGACGAGGCGCCGCTGGCCTACCTGCTGTCAGCACTTGCCGGGCTGATCTACATCGTTGCAACGATCACACTCGCTCGCGACACGCCCGCCTCCCGTCGCCTAGCGTTGATAGCGATCATCTTTGAGCTGATCGGCGTGGTGATGGTCGGTACCCTTAGCCTCCTCTATCCGGAGGCCTTTCCGCGAGCCACCGTGTGGTCCCTGTACGGCATCGGCTACGGTTTCGTTCCGCTGGTGCTACCGATCCTGGGACTCGCCTGGTTGTGGCATACCCGTCCTCATGCTTCCTGAGTTGTGTAGAAGACTAGCCGGCAGGGCTGAGGAGATCGGAATACTCGTGATGTCGTCCCAACCAACTTCTGATGAATGGGCACAGCGCGCGCACACGCAGGCCGCGAGCACGGGCATCATCGAGGGCATACTTGGCAATTGCTCCGCCGACCCCCTGCCCTTCGTACTTCTGAGCCACCACAGTGTGCAGGAAGACGATCGTGTTGTCGTCTGTTAGGTCGTACTCAGAGATCCCGGCCAGCGCTCCGTCGATTCGCGCTTCATATCGGCTCACCAGGGGATTGTCATCGACAGTCACGCTCATGATTGCCAACTGTGCCAGAGGCTGCTGTGTTTATGTGGTCCGCCTCCCATGCCACAGCTATGCTGCCCGTCAAGGCGGGCGCAGCTGCTCGCGGTCGGAGTGATGTGAAATACAACGAGGGAGCCCAACTCGATCCGTCGCAGATGGGTCGCGGTCGAGGAAGCGGTGGCAAGATCGCGATCGGCGGCGGCGCCGGTCTGATCATCTTGGTGCTTGCCTTGCTGTTTGGCATTAACCCTGGCGACATTCTCGGCGGCGCACAGCAGGCCGGGCCGCAGCAGTCAGAAGACCCCAGCCAGTTCGCCCAATGCACCCGAGGCTCCGACATCAACGCTGACCGCGATTGCCGGTTCGTCGCGTACACCAACTCGATCCAGGACTACTGGAACGACACATTGCAGGGCTATCAAGAGATTCAGGTTCAGACGTTCACCGGCAGCATCAACACCGCCTGTGGCCATGCGACCTCAGCCGTTGGACCTTTCTACTGTCCAGCTGACACGACCGTTTACCTCGATATCGGATTCTTCGACCAGCTGACCACCCAGCTCGGCGCCCAAGGGGGCGACGCCGCCGAAGCGTACGTGTTCGCCCATGAGTTCGGCCATCACATTCAGAACCTGACCGGCAGCATGCAGCGAGTGCAGAGTAGCGGGCAGCGGAGTGGACCCAGCTCACCAGCGGTCCGGCTTGAGCTGCAAGCGGACTGCTATGCGGGCGCCTGGTTCAAGCACGCGACTGAAGATCCGCAAAGCCCGATCAGCGAGGTCACCCAGGAAGATCTCAAGCGAGCAGTGGACGCCGCGCAGGCGGTGGGGGATGACCGAATCCAAGAAAAGATGCAGGGGCAGGTCTCTCCTGAAACTTGGACCCACGGCTCGGCCGCAATGCGGCGGGAGTGGCTTGCTCAGGGATTCAATACCGGCGACCCGAACCAGTGCGACACCTTCGCCAGGAACGCCCTTAACTGAGCGCGGTCGAAACGCTGTTCTGAGAAGGAGAGTGGCACGTGCCGCAACGCGCTGTCGTGGTCACCGGCGCATCAACCGGCATTGGTCGCGCGACCGTTGTTGAGCTCGTCAGTGCAGGTTTCCAGGTGTTCGGCACGGTACGCCGAGAAGCCGATGCGGAGGGCTTGCGCCGGCAGTTTCCGGACCTGGTGACACCGGTGATCATGGATTTGCTCGACGAGGATTCGGTGCGGGCGGCTGGTGCCGTGGTCAATGCTGCCGGGCCGCTGTTTGGCCTGGTCAATAACGCGGGAGCAGTGATCCCGAGCCCGCTCGAGACCATGCCGATTGAGGTGTTCCGACGCCAGATTGAGATCAACCTTACCGGACAGTTGCTGGTCACACAGGTGATATTGCCGGCGCTGCATCGCTCGGTTGACGAGACAGGGGACGCCCGAATCATCATGATCGGTTCCATAACCGGCCGGCTTTCCGCACCAATGCTTGGTGGCTACGGCGCTGCCAAGCACGGTCTCGCTGGGCTGAGCAGCTCATTGCGGGCCGAGCTAGCACCGTTCAAGATCAAAGTTGTGCTGATCGAGCCTGGCGCAATCAAGACACCCATCTGGAATAGGGGATTGGATGCTGGACAGCAGGTCCGCTCAAAGGACCCAGACGGCAACATCCGCTATGCCGATCAGATAAAGACAGCAGGCGCATGGACGCGGCGTGGCGAAGCCTCCGGGCTTGATGCGTCCGCAGCCGCCAAAGTTATCCTCGACGCCTTGCTGAGGGGCAATCCTGCGCCGCGCCAAGTTGTCGGCCGGGACGCCAAAGTCATGGCGGCAATGGTCCGGATGCTGCCGTTCCGCGCGCTTTACGGCCTCATCCGCGCCAGAGGGTCAATGAGCGGCTAGCTCTCTCAGTTGCAGGTCACACCGGTGGCATGCACGGGGCAGTAGCCGAACGGGTTCTTGTCCAGATATTGCTGGTGGTAGTCCTCGGCGTAGTAGAAGTCACCGGCGGACGCAATGTCTGTAGTGATCCGCCCGTAGCCGGCACGGGTGAACTCGGCCTGGAACTGATCACGCACCCGCTTGGCGGCTTCAAGCTGCTCCGGTGAGGTGGCAAAGATCGCGGACCGGTACTGGGTTCCGACATCATTGCCTTGCCGCATCCCCTGCGTGGGATCGTGGTCCTCGAAGAAGATCTTGAGCAGCCTGTCGTAACTGATCTTGGCTGGGTCGTAGCAGACCTTCACGGTTTCGGTGTGCCCGGTGCGCGCACTGCACACTTCCTCGTAGCTCGGGTTAGGAGTAAAGCCACCCGCATAGCCGACCGCCGTGTTAGTGACTCCCGGCGTATTCCAGAACAGCTTCTCAGCACCCCAGAAGCAACCAAGAGCGAAGTAGGCAACCTCTGAGCCTTCCGGCACCTGCTGCACCGGGATACCGAAGATCTCGTGAAACGTCGGGTTGACCAGAACTGGCGTGCTACGGCCTCGGAGCGCCTGATCGGGCTCAACAAGCGTCGTCTTCATCCGTGAGAACAACATGCGATTCAGTCTGCCTTTCTGCACCGCCATATGGAACGGTGCTTGCAGTTACACAACGCTGACCGGACCCCGACATGTTCCACCCGTATCTGCGCTGAGCTTGTCGAAGCGCAGGGTTGCCCTTCGACGGGCTTAGGGCGCAACTCCCACGGGTTGTCCTTCGGCAGGTTCGCAACTCCCACTGGTTGGTCATGCCACAGGTTCAGGGCGCAACCCACGCGTACGCTGGCCTCTTGTGACAATCAGCCAAGGCTTCTCAACCCGGGCGATCCATGCCGGACAGGATCCGGATTCTGCGGTGGGCTCGGTGGTGCCACCGATCTATGCCACGTCAACGTTCATTCAGGACAAGGTTGGTGAGGCACGTGGCGGCTATGAATACTCCCGTTCCTCTAACCCGACGCGTACCGCCTTGGAAGAGTGCATGGCGGCGTTGGAGAGTGGCGCGCACGGGTTGGCGTTCGCCAGCGGCCTGGCGGCCGAGGACACTCTGCTCCGCACTATCGCTTCACCAGGAAGCCATTTCGTGGTGCCGGATGATGCGTACGGCGGCACCTTTCGGCTGTTCGCACGAGTGCATCAGCGGTGGGGTGTGGCTGCCGATCCGGCACACCTGACCAACCTCGACTCAGTTGCCGCGGCCATTACGCCGGGGGAGACCAAGGCGGTCTGGATCGAGACCCCAACCAACCCCTTGCTGAACATTGCCGACATTGCAGCGATTGCAGATCTGGCTCACGCGGCAGACGCCCTGGTGATTGTCGACAACACATTTGCCACCCCGTACCTGCAGCAACCGCTCGAGCTCGGCGCCGACGTCGTAGTGCATTCCACAACGAAGTACTGCGGCGGACATTCCGACATCATTGGCGGCGCGCTGGTTGTCAACGACGATGAGTTGGCAGAGCAATTGAGATTCCACCAAAACGCCATTGGTGGTGTGGCCAGCCCCTTTGACTGCTGGCTTGTGCTGCGCGGGCTACGGACCTTGGCGGTTCGAATGGACCGACATTGCGACAATGCGGAGCAGGTGGCGGCCTTTTTAGATGATCATGCCAGGATCGCCGAGGTCTACTTTCCAGGTTTAAATGCCCATCCGGGACACGATCTTGCCAAGCGGCAGATGCGCCGCTACGGCGGGATGGTGAGTTTCCGGGTGGTTGGGGGCGAGGAGGCCGCGCTCAAGGTGTGCGAAGGTACCTCAGTGATTATCTTGGGCGAGTCGCTGGGCGGCGTGGAGTCGCTTATCGAGCACCCGCACACCATGACTCATGCATCGGTTGCGGGCACTCAATTGGAGGTGCCTGGCGATTTGATCCGGCTGAGCGTTGGCATTGAGGACATCGAGGACCTCATCGCTGATCTGGACAAGGCCCTCGCCTGATCTCCCGAGCTGGCCGGTTCCAGCGCCCAGTCAACCGGCTCGCCGCCGGCAAGCACCAGCAGCTCGTTCGCTCGGCTGAAGGGACGCGATCCGAAGAACCCGGCGGTCGCCGACAGTGGGGAAGGATGGGCGCTCGCCAGGTAAGGCACCGAGCCGAGCATGGGAATCAGCGACTGTGCGTCGCGCCCCCACAAGATGGCAACCAACGGGCCGCCGCGGGCAACGAGCACCTCGATGGCCCGCTGGGTGACATGTTCCCAGCCCTTGCCGCGATGGGACCCAGGCCGGCCGGGTTGCACGGTGAGCACCCGATTGAGCAACAGCACCCCTTGCTGGAACCAGGGCGTGAGATCTCCGCTGGCCGCTGGGGGGATGCCTAGATCCGCCTGGAGTTCGGCGTAAATGTTCTGCAGCGAGCGTGGGATCGGACGCACATGAGATGCCACCGAAAACGACAGGCCTACCGGATGTCCTGGAGTGGGGTAGGGGTCCTGCCCAACGATCAAGATCTTTACCTGGCTCAAGGGGCGGGTGAAGGCGCGCAGCACATGCTCACCTGCCGGCAAGTATTGCCGACCGGCAGCCAGCTCGGCGCGTAAGAAGGCCCCCATTGCCGCGATCGGTGCTGCCACCGGCTGCAGCGCGTCAGCCCAGTCAGGGCTCACCAGCTCACTCAACGGACGTGGACTCATGCCTATCCCCCTTCGACGGTCCCCGTTTGAACGTCCCCCTATCGGACGACGCTGCTCGATCTCGAGGCATCCGCCACGACAGTGCGGCTGCGACGAGCATCAAGGCGGCTCCGGCACCGAACGCGGCGGGATACGACAAGGTGTCCGCCAACAGCCCGGCGACTAGCGGCCCCACGATTGCCCCGATGTCAGCACACATTGAGAAGACTGCGACCGCCGTGCCACTCCGAGTCCCTGCTGCGTCGCCGACAGCCGCAGCGGGTGCGGTACCCAAGAAGGCCGAGGCGACGCCGTAGAGGCAGAGCACGACGATCAGCAGCCAGATGTTCGGTGCCAACGGGACCGCCATAATCGATACCGCCGCGAGGGTGCCACCGAGAATCATGGCAGGTCGGCGGCCCGCTGTGTCGGTGAATCGGCCAGCTGGTCCGACAGCAATCGTTTGGACGACGGAGGCGCATGCGAAAGCAATGCCGGTCCATGAGGCGGGCCGGTGCAGCAGCTCCACTACGAGCACAGGTACCAGCGATGACCGCACCCCGAAGGATGTCCAGCCCTGGGCGAGATTGGTGACACAAGCAGCCTGATAGCGGGCGTCGCCTACCACGGCACGAAACGACAGGGCCGACTCGGCCTCATCCTCCGGCTTCGAGCTGTGACGGCGCAACAACAGCAGCCCCACCGTTCCGGCAACCGCCAAAGTGCCAGCGTAAAAGAAGAACGGAGCAGTCAGCGAGATGGCGGCCAAGGCTCCGCCCACCGCTGGCCCGGTGATACCACCGATCAGGAAACCGGCTTGAAAGACCCCAGCAGCCCGACCGCGTACGCCCGCTTCCACCGACGTCAGCAGCAAGGTGAACGCAGACACGGTGAACATGGCGGAGCCGACTCCTCCGACGCCACGGAGCGACAACAGCTGCAGGTAACTATTTGAGATGCCAGCCAAACCGCTGGAGATGGCCACGATGAAGATGCCGGTAGCCATGATGACTCGCTCAGTGAAGGCCTTGATCAGCCACCCGCAGAATGGGCTGGAAACCAGGCGCATCAGCGCAAACGCTGAAATGACGGCTCCGACTTCGGTGTTCCCTACACCAAAGCTCCGCGCGAAGACCGGCAGTACCGGGACTAGCACCCCGAAGCCGACCGCTACACAGAATGCGACCAGGCCCAGCACATAGACCTCGCGGGGGAGCGAGTTCCGTGCGCCGATCCAGGTTCGCGCACCCCCCAGCCTGCCCACCGGCACAGTCTGCCTCCAGATCAACAGCTATCCGCGTCTTTGGCACAAAGGCCACTAGGGTTGAGGAGCTCGACACGAAGACCCAGGAGGCGCCGAATGGGATCATCAGGTCGTAATGGGCGACAATCCCCACATCAGACTCGACGCACGTTGCCCGTGCTCGCCCCCAGTAATGATCACGCAGTAGGGCCGCCAGAGACTGAGCCCGAGCCGCCGCAACCTGAGCCGGCGGTTGTCGCAAACACGGCTGAGCTGGGCGCGGCCGCCGTGCCTCGCGGTCTCCACATAGCAGCCGCATGGTCCTGGCGGGTGATTCTTGTGATCGCTCTCTTGGGCGGCCTGGTCTGGCTGGTGCGTTATCTGTCGGAAGTCGTCATTCCGATTGCCGTCGCGATCTTGCTGACTGCGCTGATGTTGCCTCTGGCCAATCGATTAAAGAAGTGGGGTACGCCCAGAGGCGCGGCAACGGCGGTGACGGTTCTCGGCTCGATCGCCATCATCGTCGGCGTCCTGATCGTTATTGTGGGACAGATCGCTCGCCAGGGCTCGGAGCTCTCCGCCAACGTCGTCAACGGCTTCTACCAACTAAGCGATTGGCTTCAAAATGGTCCACTGACCAACTGGTTACGCAATGGCCCGCTGCATTTGGACGCCGCCTGGCTTGATTCGTCGACGTGGGTGACCAGGATTACGGAGTTTCTAAGGGCAAGCGGTAGCACAATCGCCACCTATGCCGCCGAATTCGGAGCCCAGGTCGGACATTTTCTAGCTGGCCTAGCCCTAGCCATCTTCGCCCTTTTCTATTTCATCTACGACGGTCGCGGCATCTGGACCTTCCTACTGAAGTTCTTTCCTAGAAACGGGCGGGATCTGGTCGATCAGGCAGCAGTCAAGGGTTGGCGGTCGCTGTCGTCATACGTGCGGGCGACGATTCTGGTGGCGCTCGTTGACAGCATCGGTGTGCTGATCGTGGCGTTGATCTTGGGTGTTCCGGTGGCCCCAGCGTTGGCGGCCCTGGTCTTCATTGGTGCCTTCATCCCGATCGTCGGGGCGCTGGTCTCAGGCTTTGTCGCAGTCCTTGTTGCCCTGGTCGCTCTGGGATGGGTTCAAGCCTTGATCATGCTCGGCGGCGTCATCCTCGTGATGCAGCTGGAGGGCCATGTGCTGCAGCCCTTCCTCCTGGGACGGGCAGTCAAGTTGCATCCACTGGCGGTATTGATCTCCATCGCGATCGGCATCGTCGTCGGCGGGATTGTGGGTGCACTGCTGGCCGTACCCCTATTGGCCTTCACCAAGTCCTTCATCTTGTCGCTGGCTGGGGGAGCGGAGCCACCGCTAGGCAAGGCCTATCCGCCGGCACTTCCTCTGTATCGTCGCCAAGGATCACGTACCAGCGAGGAGGACGCAACGGGATCACTTCCCAGCGAGGTCTCAAGCTAGAGCGCGGAGCCCTTCCTGTACTTGGCGTAGGACATATTCCAGTCACTCCAGCCGTTGCCGTATTCCATGCCACGACTGCTGCCAGTGGTGATGACCGGGTCGCCGATCAGAGTGCGGTTAAACAACCAGGCTGCATCCCCAGTGCTCATACCGACGCACCCATGGCTGGCGTTGCGGCGGCCGAAATGGGCCGCATTCCACGGCGCGGCATGTAGAAACTCGCCCGACATGGTGATCCGCATCGCGTACTTGACCCTGAAGTCATATTCTTCTCGGGCCCCAATCATCTGGTTGGTCATGCGTGTTACGTAGAGCTTGTCCATGATCAGCTTGGTACCACTCCGCGTCTGCCAGCCTGGCTTTCCACCGCTGACGTAGATGCGGCGCACCAACTTGCCGTTGCGATACACCTTGGCAACATCGGTAGCCAAATTGATCCTGGTGATCTGGGAGCGGCCGACCGTGAAATGAGTTTTCGTTGAGTTCTGACCGTAGATACCGGCACCTGCATACAAACCGTTGAGATTCGCAGTCACCGTCACCTTGGTCCCCGGTTTCCAGAAGTTCTTTGGCCGATACCGCACTTCCTTGTTGGAGTACCAATGCCAGGTTCCAGCTTGCGCCGGCTTGGAGGTGACGTGCAGATTCTTCTCGAATACCTTTTTGTTCTTCACCGGTACATCGAAGGTCAAGACCACCGGCATACCAATGCCGACATGGCTGCCCTTGAGCGGGTAGAGCTGGGGATAGGTCTGCTCATCCAGCGTCAACCTATGGGTGCTGAACGTCATCGTCTTGGACTTGGGCTGATCGACCCAGTTCTTACCGGCAGAGATCAACTTGTAGGTAGCGGCCGGCTCGAGCCGATCGGCTGCCGTCCACTGAGTCCGATCTGCGCTGAGCTTTCCGGGAACTGTGCCCTGCTGCTTGCGGCCCTGACGATCAGTGTTGGTGTATGACAGCTTGACCTTTGTCAAGGTGCCCCAGTTGGCCTTCACCGTGATAAGTGTGTCGACCTTGACGTTGCTGGCGCCATTCTTGACGTTGGTGTTGAAGCTGACAGGGTCGGGCGTTGGCATCGGCGTTGGCGACGGCGACGGTTCACTTGAGGCGGCCGCCTCGGGCTGCTGCGACGTGGCTGACGTCGGGGCGGTTGAGCTTCCTGCACAAGCGGCCAATGTGGTCGCCAGCAGGACAGCGCCAGCACCGCCCCACAGCCTGCGCAGTCTCCTGGTCGGCATCGAAACCCCCAAGGTTTGGAGCCTAAGTCAACACCGTCGACGCACCGATTAGTAACTAATGTGCCATCGGTGGACGACGTACTCCTAATTGACCTACTTAACCTGCCATTGAGGCAAGGTCGACATCGGCCGACGCGCCGGACGTTGCAGAATCGGAATGCGCCTCACGGCCCTTCAGGGGTTGCTCCCGCATGGTGAGGGCGATAAGGAACGCAACTCCCATGAACGGCACAGCCACCAAGAACACGTCATCCATAGCCCGGGTGAAGGCCTCGAGGACCCAGCTCTTGATCGGCTCCGGTAGCGCCCTAATGGCGGTGACATCGTTGGTATTAATCGGCCCACTCTGGGCACCACCTTGAGCTGCTCCAATGATCTTGGTGAGATGATGCTGGAGTTGAATGTTCAAGATCGCGCCGAGCAGTGCGGTACCGATGGCGCCACCCATGGAACGGAAGAAGGTCACAGACGCGGTAGCTACGCCCATGTTTCGCCGATCGACACTGTTCTGTACTGCGGTCACCACGACTTGCATCGTCATACCGAGCCCCATGCCGAATCCGAACATGATCAGCGCGATGACGTAGTACGGCGTGTCGACCTGGAGCCTTGAGAAGGCAAACAGGGCTGCGCCGACCACCAGAGCGCCGGTGATCGGCATCCACTTGTAACGACCGGTTCGCGCCATGATCTGGCCTCCGCCGATCGAGGTAGTAAAGATCCCAACTACCAGCGGCAACATAGCGAGCCCAGACTGAGTCGCACTCATGCCTCTCACCGCCTGCAGGTAGATCGGCAGGAAGATCAGCGCGCCGAACATGCCGACGCCCATGATCATCGCGAAGGTGATGTTGGAGGTAAACGTCCAATGCTTGAAGAGTTCCAAGGGAAGGATCGGCTCTTTCGCCTTGGACTCGACCAGAATGAAGAGCGCTCCCAGGACGGCGGTGCCAACGAGCAATCCGATGCCTGTTGCTGACACCCAACCCTGGTCCGGGCCGGCCCAGCTGAGGTAGAGCACCAGGCACGTCACCGAGCCAACGATGGTCGCCGCACCGAGATAGTCCACCGAAGTTGGGCGGCGTACGTGATGGAGCTTCAGCGCGAGTGAAGTTACGACCAGAGCGACCAGACCGATCGGGATGTTGATGAAGAATATCCACTCCCAGCCTAAATGGTCGGTGAACCAACCGCCAAGCAGTGGACCAGCGACCGATGAGACGCCGAAGACGGCGGCGAAGAGGCCCTGATACTTGCCTCGTTCGCGAGGCGGAATCACGTCGCCGATGACTGCCAGCGCAAGTGACATCAGGCCGCCAGCGCCCAGGCCTTGCACGGCTCGCCCGGCGATCATGACATTGATTCCTTGGATGCCCAGGAATTCGGCGATCTCTGGTGAGAAGCCGCAGATCAACGAGCCGAACAAGAAGATCACGATTGCAGCTTGGAAGATTGGCCGCCGGCCACGGAGATCAGAGATCTTGCCCCAGAGCGGAGTAGAGGCAGTTGCGGTCAGCAGGTACGCCGTGACCACCCAGGAGAGCTTGTCCAGACCACCCAGCTCGGAGGTGATCATGGGCAGGGCAACACCAACGATGCTCTGATCGAGTGCGGCGAGAAACATGCCGGCCATCAGCCCACCGAGCACGATGAGAATCTGGCGATGGCTCAGGTAGTCACCGCTATGACTGGTTGCTGCTGCGGTTGAGCTGGCCGGGGTCGACCCGTCGGCCGCTGTGCCGGCGGATCCTTCCTGACTGGTCCTGCCCTCCTCGCTCATGCCTTCTCCAGCGATTGCGTAAAGGCTTCAACGTCGGCGGCCAACCGGTTAAGAAGCCGATCGAGTTCTTCAAGATCACTCGGCTCCCATGAGTCGAGACACTTCTCAAGCAGATCGCGGCGCGTGCCGAGAGCGGCCTCGAAGCGTGCCATGCCAGCTGCGCTCAACGAGACCCGCTGAGCTCGACCGTCGACTGGATCGGGGGTCCGCTCGATGAGGCCCGCGCTATCCAGCTGAGCAACGTGCCGGGAGACGGTCGAGGCGTCAAGGCCTGCGTAGGAGGCGAGATCTGTGACCCGTTGCGGCCCAGATGTAGCCAGGGTCTTCAAAAGCCAGAACGACCCGGTGTCCAACGTCTCGCCCTGACGTCGCTGCCGCATAAGCCGGCCAACACTCAGTAGCGCATGCATAAGGGAATTCACCGACGCCGTTCGGGAAGAAGACGGCTTCTGAATAGAAGCTTGCATGTAGCAACCATATAAGTACTTGCATGCTACACGCAACTGCTTGGCGTGCCCTGCCTCAGGGGCCCGCCCTATGTAGCCCTGAGGATGTAAAGCACACCTTCTCTTTTCGAAAGATGAGGTTTACATTCGCGGCATGACCACTCCAGACATGACCTCCATTCTCGAAGAACTTGCAGCTGGCCGCATCGACGCCGCCGAGGCAGCTCGTCGCATCGATGCCTTGAAGGCCTCCCAGTCAGCTTCTGAGACAGCAAGTTCGGAGACGACGAGTGAACCGACCAATGAGGAATTGGCCGGGTCAGCAGCTGAATCTGACGCCTGGGCAGCTGTCACCGATCAGCCGCAGCAGACCAGCTATGGCACCAGCGCTCCAGACTCTTCTGGTTCCGCTACCGAGGAACCGGTACGCACCAAGCCGGTCAATACCGGCGGCGTGGAACGAATCTCGGTACGGGCCATTGGCCGTCGAGTCCGAATCATCGGCGAGAGCTCGGTCGCTACACTATCGGCCGACGGGCCGCATGTACTGCGTCGTAACGGGGCGGTACTCGAGGTCTCCAGCGATGGTGAGCTGGGAGCTTCGCTTGACGGCTTCAGCATTTTGCGGGGTGCTACCCGCAGCCTTGATGACTTCCGATCCCTTGGGCTCGGCAAAGAGCTCTTCCTGCGGGTCAACCCGAATCTGGTTGTCGATGTCGAAGTAACTGCCGGCAGCTTGAATACTGAGCGGGTGCCACACCTTGGCAAGGTGCGGGTCACTGCCGGCGCCGCCAAGCTGCTCGACGTGGCCGAGATCAACGATGCGCTTGTCCAAGCGGGACAAGCAACAATCAAGGGCACGATCAAGTCCGGTCGTAGCCGTATCCGCGCGGAGTCCGGAAGCTTGTCGATCACATTGGCTGATGATTCAGACGTCACAGTCACCGGCGAGGCCCAACTCGGCAAGATCAGCTGGGCGGGCGGTCACAATGGCGCTGGCGATGAGGTTGTCATGGGCAACGGCAGTGCCAAGCTCGAGATCGAGCTCGTCATGGCTCATGCCCTCGTTCGCGTGGGCTCTGAGCTGACCAGCGATGCTGGGGTTGAATGATGCAGCGGTCCCGCAGACCGCAGGAGTCAGCTGAGCACCGGGCACCGAGCGATTGCCCAGTCTGTGGTGCTGAGCTTTCGATCATCCGGCTTGGCTGCATGTCATGCGGCACTGAACTTTCCGGGGTCTTTCGGCCATGTGAGTTCTGCGCCCTCGACGACAAGGAGACCGAAATGCTTCGGGTGTTCCTGTCCTCGCGGGGGAATCTGCGCGAGGTCGAGAAGTACTTGGGCGTCTCATATCCAACAGCACGCCTCAGATTTGCCGAACTGCTAGAGAAACTTGGACTCGGCGAAGCGCCTGAACCTGAGCCAGGGTTGACCCGAGAACAGATTCTTTCTGAGGTGGCCTCTGGCGCGTTGAGCCCAGCAGAGGCCACGGACTTGCTCAGCCGGGTTTAGTCATGTGAGACACCACGACGCCTCGGGTGCCGATTGCCCGAGGCGTCGTCGCATCCTGACCAAGTCAGCCTTGATAGGCCTCGACCTTCACAACAGTGACACTGATCATGCGTCCATTAGGCGCGACGTAAGACACCGCGTCACCGGTCTTCTTACCGAGGATGGCTGAGCCAAGCGGCGACTGCGGGCTGTAGACATTGGTTGAATCCACACTGTTGTCAAGTCCCAACAACTCCCGCGATCCCAACAGGAAGGTATCGGTATCGGACTCATCGCCATCAAAGGCGATCGTTACCCGCGTTCCAGGGGCCACTTCGTCCGCGTTTGCCGGAGAGTCGCCGACTTGGGCCTGGTTCAGCATGTGAATCAGTTGACGAATCCGGGCCTCTTGGTGTGCCTGTTCCTCACGCGCGGCATGGTAGCCACCGTTCTCACTGAGGTCACCTTCTTCACGTGCCGCAGCGATCTTTGCAGACACTGCAGCACGCCCTGGCCCAGAGAGATAATCAAGCTCTTTCTTGAGCTTGTCGTACGCCTCCTGGGTCAGCCAAATGGCCTGGGTGGAGTTTTCAGACATCCCACTAGGTTATCAAGGGCGCGCTGGATCAAAGTCATGCGACAGTACAGCCTTTGATCATCACCGCGGTGGCTCGTCGCAGAGTGGTCAAGACCAAATTTACGTCAACGATCTGGCGGACGCTGGGCGCAATCGGCACCTGCTGCTCCCCAACGGGCTGGAGATCTGCAGCCTGGGCGAGCACCCGGCAGGTCACCGGCACAGAGGGGTCCTGCCGCTGGACAGAAATCGTGACCGACACAGAGGTGTCGGAGGTGATCTGAAATGACTGCACCTGCGCTGAGGCGGCGGGTTGTGAGTGCCTGAGCGCTGTCCAGATCAACCAGGTCAGTGCGAGGACGACAGCTACGCTGATCAGCCCCACCAGCAGCGGTCGCGGCATCCGCGGCTTGGGGTAGCGGCGGCGCAGCCGCTCAGCGGCATCGGTCACGCGGCAATTCTGCCTGGCATTCGGTTGGCAGCCGCTTGTCAGGCATCTCGCTCAACGGAAAGCGTTGGTCGGGAGCATAACCCGGGTGGCAGCATGTCGGCCATGTCTCGTCCCCCACTCAGGGTCGACGCTCACGGCGATCGTTTGAGGCTGTTGCTCGTGCATGCGCATCCCGACGACGAATCGAGTCGGGGCGCTGCGACGACGGCCAAGTACGTGGCCGAGGGAGTGGACGTTGTCGTTGCAACCTGCACGGGCGGGGAGCGCGGCTCCATACTCAACCCGGCCATGGACCGGCCAGACATCTTGGCCAACATCGGCGACATCCGTCGACAGGAAATGGATCGCGCCCGGGAAATCCTTGGCATCAAGCAGGTGTGGCTGGGTTTTGTTGATTCCGGCCTACCAGAGGGCGATGATCCGCCTCCGCTCCCTGAGGGATGTTTCGCGCGTACTGACCTTGCTGGGGCCACAGCCCCTTTGGTCGGGCTGATTCGCTCGTTCCGGCCTCACGTAATGACTACCTACAACGAGGACGACGGCGGGTATCGCCATCCTGACCATGTCATGTGTCACAAGATTAGCGTCGCGGCCTTCGAGGGGGCGGCCGATCCAGACGCATACCCGGACCTCGGGGACCCGTGGCAGCCGCTCAAGCTCTACTACTCGTTCACTTTCCATCGCGACCGGACAGTGGCGCTGGATCAGGCGATGGTTGCACGTGGCCTGGTGTCGCCATACGCCGAGCGGCTCCGCGACTGGCCGGCAGACCCCACGCATGCCGCAAGAATCACAACGCGGATCAACTGTGCGGACTACTACCACATTCGGGATCGGGCACTGCTGGCGCATGCCACGCAGATCGACCCGGACGGGCCATGGTTCGCCGTGCCCCTGGAGGTGCATAAGTCGGCTTGGCCAACTGAGGAGTGGCATTTGGCCCGCAGCCTGGTTGACACCAGCATTCCGGAGGACGATCTGTTTGCCGGAGTCGCCGTACCCGCCGAGAGTAAAGTTTCAGCATGATCCTTCTCGAGGCGGATCCGAACGCGGTCGAGCCGGGTTGGACGGCCTTGATCGTCGTACTGCTCCTGGCCGGTGCCATGGTGTTGCTGTACTTGAGCATGCGCAAGCAGTTCCGAAAGATCCGTACGCCCGACGACGTTGAAGACCAGGCAACGGACTCCACATCTGAACGCCAGCCAGGTGCGCCCGGTTGAACAGGTCGCTTAAAGGATGACTGGCCGCAACCGTCTCGCTTCGGCGACGAGCCCGTACCTGCTCCAGCACGCTGACAACCCAGTGCATTGGTGGCCATGGTCAGATGAGGCTTTTGCGACGGCTGCGGAGCGGCAGCTGCCGGTTCTGCTGTCCGTCGGGTACGCGGCGTGCCACTGGTGCCACGTCATGGCCCATGAGTCTTTCGAGGATAAGCAGACCGCAGCCATGATCAACGATCACTTCGTCGCGATCAAGGTTGATCGCGAGGAGCGGCCCGATGTGGACGCGGTCTATATGCAAGCGACGCAGGCACTCACCGGACAGGGTGGCTGGCCGATGACTGTCTTCCTCACTCCAGACCGCCAGCCCTTCTATGCCGGTACCTATTTTCCGCCGACGCAACGGCATGGCCTACCGTCCTTCCGCCAGGTGTTGCAGGCGATCAGCGATGCGTGGCGTAATCGACGCCCAGAGCTGCTGATTAGCGCCTCGGAGATCGTTCGACAGCTCTCCAAGCCGGCAACATTTGCAGGTGCCGGAGGGCTGACGACCGAGGACTGTGAGGAGGCGCTTCAGACGCTGCAGGGAGAGTTCGACCGGACGTACGGCGGCTTCGGGCGGGCGCCGAAGTTTCCACCATCGATGGTCCTGGAGGCCCTGCTTCGCGATGGCTCCGAGCCGTCGATGCTGATGGCGGGAAAGACACTCGAGGCCATGGCGCGCGGGGGAATGTATGACCAACTAGGTGGCGGATTCGCGCGTTATAGCGTCGATGCCGGCTGGGTTGTGCCGCACTTCGAGAAGATGCTGTACGACAACGCCTTGCTCCTCGGGGTGTACACGCACTGGTGGCGCCGTACCCGCAATTCGCTAGCTGAGCGTATCGTCACTGAGACCGTGGGCTGGCTGCTACGGGACATGCGCACCGATCAGGGTGCCTTCGCCGCGAGTCTTGACGCCGACTCTGAAGATGATCATGGTCTCCTCCGCGAGGGTGCCTACTACGTCTGGACCCGTGATCAACTCCGAGCCGTACTCGGGGAGGAAGACGCAGCTTGGACAGCGGAGGTCTTCTCGGTGACTCCGCAGGGCACGTTCGAGCATGGCGCCTCGACCTTGCAGCTGCTCGCCGATCATGATCAACTTCAATTGGCTGAAATTCGTGAGCAGCTCCGGATCGCTCGTGATCAGCGTTCCCGCCCAGGGCGAGACGACAAGATCGTTACCGCCTGGAACACCTTGTTGGTTGATGCCCTGATACAAGCCGCGGTGGTCTTTGATCATCCGGACTGGCTAGCCCTCGCAACCGAGACCGCGGAATATCTCTGGCAGGTGCACTGGCGAGATGGCCGGCTGCGTCGTACTTCTCGCGATGGCCGAGTTGGCGAAGCCGCAGCGATCTTGGAGGACTACGCCGCTTTTGCCCTAGCTGCGGTACGGCTGGCGGCAGTCAATGCGGAGTCGGCATGGCTGGCACGGGCCGAGCAGCTGCTCGATGTGATCATGGAACAGTTCGACGATCCTGCTGGTGGTTTCTTTGATACTGCCTCCGATGCTGAGCAGTTGTACGCCCGACCACAGGATCCGACGGACAACGCCACGCCGTCCGGGCTGAGTGCCGCTGTTCACGCACTGCGGCTGATGGCTGCGCTGACCGGGGAGGACCGCTACAGCGCCCGCGCTGACCGTGCAGCGATGAGTGCCAGTGAGTTGATCCGGCGGGCGCCGCGATTTGCTGGTTGGCTGCTCGCCGACGCGATCAGCCAGACCTCCGAACGGGGGCCGGTTGAGGTCGCCATAGTCGGACCTAATGATGCGGCTCGAGCCGAGCTGGTACGACTGGCCCACCAGCTGGCACCGGCCGGATCAGTCATTGTTGCTGGCGTGCCGGACCAACCCGGTCTGGCGCTGCTTGCAGACCGGCCGATGATCAACGACCGACCGACTGCTTACGTCTGCCGGCACTTCGTCTGCCGACTTCCCGTTAGCTCTGCAGAGGATCTAGTTGTCCAACTGGATGCGGCGAACGGCTGAGCCCAGCTATACCCGGCTAGGTTGTGATATTTCAGCGCGCGTAGCTGATCATCGATATTGCGATGTAGTGGCACACAAACCCAGCGATTGTGCCGACGTGGAAGATCTCGTGGTAACCAAGCCAGGTGGGGGAGGGGTCGGGACGCTTTCGGGCGTAGACGATCGCACCCAGGGTATAGCAGACGCCGCCCGCCACAATCAAGATCACTACCGCCAGCCCAGCAGCCTGGTAGAAAGCTCCGAGCCAGCCGAGGGCGGTCCAACCCATCACGATGTAGAGCACTATGTAAAGCCACCGAGGTGCCGTCAACCAGAACAACCTGAAGAACAGGCCGCCGACTGCGGCAGACCACACCAGAACGAGCAAGATAATCCGCGAGGCTCCGTCGAGCAAGATCAACGCTAGCGGCGTATAGGTTGCCGCAATAAACACATAGATGTTGGAGTGGTCCATCCTGCGGAGGATTGCGTGACCGCGGGAACCCCAGGTGCTGCGATGGTAGACACCGCTGGTGCCGAACAGCAGCACGGATGCGGTGAGGAAGACGACGCCTCCGATCACGCCCGCAGGTGTCGCAGCCAGACTGATGAGCACGATGCCAGCGGCAAGGGCCAGAGGAGCCATTCCGGCATGCAGCCAGCCACGTAGCCGGGGCTTAACGACGGCTAGTACCTCGGTAAGAGGTGTTTCGTCCTGGTCTTCTCGATTCGGTTGAGAGGGCGCTCCGTCGCCAAGATGAACAGTCGGCACGCTTCCCCTTAAACTGATGAACCTGGTTACCGCCAGGTAGCTTCAGGGTAAGGGAACACCTCCCGATGACCAACCGAAGACCAACCACTGCTGCGGAGCCCCCTGGCGGAGAGCCTCGGGATACGCTGCCAGTTGTGGCACGTCTCGATCGGTTGCGGGAGTTCGTCGATCGGCTGCACCCCTCGGGACTGCTTTATGCGACCTACGAGCATCGACTCATCGCCGAGCTCGACCCCAATAGGCTGCCACGTCACGTCGCGGTACTGGCGGACGGGAATCGTCGCTGGGCGCGCACCAACGCACCTAGTCAGCCCCTGGTCGCGGGCTACCAGGCCGGTGCAGACAAGCTCAAGGAGTTCGTAGGTTGGTGTGATGAGATCGGGATCCCGGTCGTCACGCTGTGGGTCCTCTCGACTGACAACCTTTCTCGTAGCCATCGTGATGAGGTCGAGCCACTCCTCGGCGTCATCGAGCAGATGGTGAGCGATCTTGCGGCAACCCGGCGGTGGCGGGTCCATCCGGTGGGAGCGCTGGATCTGCTACCCGCTCAGTCGGCAAAGCGGCTCAAGATGGCCGATCGCGATACCGCAGACATCACTGGGATGCTGGTCAACATCGCCGTCTCGTACGGCGGGCGGCATGAGTTACGGGACGCCGTACGGTCGCTGCTTGCTGAACATGCTAAAAACGGCACTTCCATCGACGAGCTCGCTCAGACCCTCGACATCGAGCACATCGCGGAGCATCTCTACACCAAGGGTCAGCCCGACCCCGACTTGATCATTAGGACATCCGGGGAGCAGCGGTTGTCTGGCTTCTTGATGTGGCAGTCGGCGCATAGCGAGTTCTACTTCTGCGAGGCGCTGTGGCCTGACTTTAGGAAGGTGGACTTCATCCGAGCACTGCGCTCGTACGGGCAGCGGGAGCGCCGCTTCGGTGGATGATGCCGACCTGAAGGCCTCAGCGCCGTAGCGCCAGAGACCGTTTCAGCGACTGATCGGTTGGGAATCATTCCTTACGACGAGAATGGGGCTTGAACAAGATCACGCCCCGGTCGAGGAGGCACCAGATGTCCACCGCCAGGAGCGTCGCCCCCAAAGCGCCGTCGTCGGTGCGCAAGGTGATCGTGGCCAGCCTGATCGGCACATCACTGGAGTGGTACGACTTCTTCATTTATGGGACGGCCGCGGCTCTTGTCTTCAACGAGCTGTTCTTCCCCCGCTTTGAGCCGCTAGTCGGCACGCTGCTCGCCTTCACCACCTATGCCGTCGGCTTCGTCGCGCGGCCGCTGGGCGGCTTGATCTTCGGCCACTACGGCGACCGGATCGGCCGCAAGAACGTGCTAGTAGTGACCCTGCTGCTGATGGGCATCGCCACGTTCCTCATCGGTTTGATGCCGACATACGCCACTATCGGCGTCTGGGCGCCGATTCTGCTGGTCGCGCTTCGCTTCCTGCAGGGTCTCGGCCTCGGTGGCGAGTGGGGCGGCGCGGTGTTGATGACCCTGGAATCGGGCGGCCCGAACCGGCGCGGTCTTAACGCCAGCTGGCCACAGGTCGGTGTTCCGCTCGGACTGCTGCTGGCCAACGGAGTTCTGTCGCTGATGGGCGTGCTGACTAGCGAGCCCGCGTTCTTGAGCTGGGGCTGGCGAGTGCCATTCTTGCTTAGCGGCCTGCTCGTGCTGGTGGGCCTGTGGATCCGGATGACGATCGCTGAAAGCCCGCTGTTCCGCGAGGTGGAGGAGTCCCATACCAAGGCCGGTGCGCCGATAGTCGAAGTGCTGCGGCGCTACCCGAAGCAGGTGCTACTGGCCGTTGGCGCGCGCGTCGGCGTCGACGTCGCTTTTTACACATTCGTACTGTTCATCACCACGTATGTCGCGACATATCTCGAGCTGCCGCGAAACTATGCCCTGAACGCCGTGCTCATCGCGGCCGCCGTCCAGGTCCTGCTCATTCCGTTTTTCGGTAACCTGTCCGACCGCTTCGCGCGCAGACCGGTGTACTTGGCCGGGGCTATCGGCGCGGCGATATGGGTCTTCGTCTTCTTCGCGATGCTTGACACAGGCCAGTTCGTGCTGATTGTGCTGGCCACGGTGGTCGCGCTGATCTTGCACGCGGCCATGTACGGGCCGCAGGCGGCGTTCATCTCCGAGATGTTTCCGACCAGGGTTCGATATACCGGCGCTTCCATGGGCTACCAGCTTGCCGGCATCATCGGCGGAGCACTCGCGCCGATCATCTCTGTTGCCCTGCTGGACCGGTTCGACACCTCGATCGCTGTATCCGTGTATGCGGTCATCATGCTGCTGATCACCATCATCTGCGTACTGCTGGCACCGGAGACCTCCAAGATCGACCTGCACGCCGATCCCACAAAGCAACCGACGGACGCCGGATGAGCGATCCGGTCGCCACACCTATCGTCGATCTCAATAGCGACCTCGGCGAGGGGTTTGGAATCTGGACTCTTGGTGATGATGACGCCCTGCTGGAGGTCGTCACCAGTGCCAATATCGCCTGCGGTTTCCATGCCGGCGACCCCAACACCATGCGCCGGGTTTGCGAGGTCGCTACCAGCCGTGGCGTTGCCATCGGCGCCCAGGTCAGCTATCGCGACTTAGCCGGCTTTGGACGCCGCAGCATTGACATCGATCAGCTGAGTTTGACCAATGACGTGATCTGTCAGATCGCTGCACTGGACGGGTTTGCTCGCGTCGCGGGCTCCCAAGTGCGTTACGTGAAGCCGCATGGAGCCCTCTACAACCGGACCGTACATGATCATCACCAGGCAGCGGCCGTGACAGCTGCAGTGGCCGCATATAACCCCACGCTCCCGCTCCTTGGGCTGCCGGGGTCGGCGCTGCTACATCATGCCGAGCAAGTGGGCTTGCGGACAGTTACGGAGGCCTTCGCTGACCGCGGGTATACGGCCCAAGCCACCCTAGTCTCCCGCACCCATCCTGCTGCGTTGCTTGATGACCCGGAAGCTGTGGCGCAGCGCATGGTACGGATGGTGCAGACCGGCCAGGTGCAGTCCGTCGAGGGCACTGAAGTGGCGGTGTCCGCGCGGTCCATCTGCGTCCACGGCGACACTCCTGGGGCGGTGGCAATGGCTGTCGCCGTACGAAAAGCCCTGGTCGAGGCCGGGGTCGAGATCCGATCCTTCACGTCGTGACCGAGCATCGCAGCTTGCTGCGTTGTGGAGAGCATGCGGTGATGGTCGAGGTCGGCGGGTTGGATGAGGTACTTGCCTTTACCCATGCCGTGCGCGAGGCCGTCGAAGCAGGCGCCGCGGGATTCGCCGATGTAGTCGACGTGGTACCCGCTGCCGCGACAGTGATGATCATGGTCGACGACGATGCGCCAATCATGCCGGTACGCCAAGCATTGGCAACATTGCCAGTTGCTGCTGCCGACGAGGTAGCAACCAGCGACCAGGTGGTTCAGATTCCGGTCCACTACGACGGGCCAGATCTCGACGAGGTGGCCCGGCTTACCGGGCTCAGTGTTCCGGAAGTAATCGCCGCACACACTGGTAATGACTGGCGGGTTGCGTTCTGCGGCTTTGCGCCCGGCTTCGCCTACCTCAGCTGGGGTGATCCGCGACTCGCCGTACCGCGGCGAGCGCAGCCCCGCACGTCGGTGCCGGCTGGCAGCGTGGCACTGGCGGGTGAGTTCAGTGCGATCTATCCACGGTCCTCGCCTGGCGGCTGGCAGCTGATCGGTCACACAGACACGGTCGTCTTCGACATCTCTCGGGAACCACCCGCGCTGCTCCAGCCCGACGTAACGGTGCGCTTCGCCGACGTATCGGGGGTCAGTGATGCCGGCTGATCGAGCGCTTGAGGTATTGGAGAGCGGGTTACTCACGCTCGTCCAAGACCTTGGCCGTGTCGGGTATGCCTCAATCGGCGTAGGAGCGTCGGGGGCTGCCGACAGAGCAGCGTTTCGGCTTGGTGCCCGGCTGCTCGCCCAGCCGTACACTGCCGCGGCGCTCGAAGTGACCTTTGGCGGTATCTCGATACGGGCTCGTGGCGAGGTGCAGCTGGCTCTGACTGGCGCTCCGACGCCGGCTGCGGTTGATGGTCGCGGCGTCGGCTATTTCAGCCCGTTCAACTTGTCAGATGGCGAGGTCCTGACGCTCGGCAACCCTCAGATTGGGCTTCGCAGCTATCTCTCGGTCCGTGGCGGAGTGGATGTTTCACCCGTCCTGGGATCCCGATCAACCGACACCCTTTCTGACCTAGGACCGCCGCCACTGCGAACCGGCGACATTCTGCCGGTCGGGCCGGCGCCTGCGACGTTTCCCAACGTCGATCTAGCCCCAACACCAGGACTGTCAGGCGGAACCCTCCTGCTACGCGCGTTACCCGGTCCGCGGGACGACTGGCTTGCCGACATTGATGCGCTAGCCACGACTGACTGGACCGTTTCTAGCCACAGCGATCGGGTTGGCGTCCGGCTGACCGGTGAGGCGTTGCAGCGTCATGCGTCCCGCGTGGACCAGGAGCTGCCCAGCGAGGGGGTGGTGCGCGGGTCGATCCAGGTCCCGCCCAGCGGGGAGCCGGTGGTCTTCCTGGCTGATCATCCGGTCACCGGCGGGTATCCAGTTGTCGGTGTGCTCCTCGATCAGGACATTGACCGAATCGCTCAGGCAGTTCCGGGCCAACAAGTCCGGATCAGCCTCGTTGGGGACGGCCGCTAAGGCATCCATGGCGAGGCTGATTCGGCGTATCGCAGGTGGCCATCAGGTGAATTTTCCCGGCGTGGCACTCGCCTAAGACCCGCCTCCCGACGTACCGTCAAGATGCGGGACGCAGCAAGGCGGCCCGCCTGGGAGGCGATGCATGCACCGTCACTCGACGGGCAGCGGACCAGCCAAGCTCGCTGCCAGTCACCGATCCCGGCCAGCCACGTAACAGTGGGGCCGGGCGCGGATCGCGTACGGCCCCCAAGAAGGGCAGTCCCGTGTCTTCTTCATCAAGCCGTCGCACTTACGTCATCGACACCTCGGTCCTACTGAGTGATCCTCACGCCATGCGGCGTTTCGACGAGCACGATGTGGTGCTTCCCGTTGTGGTGATCACCGAGCTGGAGGCCAAGCGCCATCACAATGAGCTGGGCTACTTCGCTCGTACCGCGCTACGACACCTGGACGAACTGCGGATTATTTACGGTCGCCTCGATGCGCCGGTTCCGGTCAACAATTTCGGCGGCACCATTCGCGTGGAGCTGAACCACACCGACCCTACGGCGCTGCCCGACGGGTTCCGCCTGGGCGACAACGACTCACGCATCCTGACCGTGGCGCTGAACCTCGCCGCTGAGGGGTGCGCTGTCACCTTGGTTTCAAAGGATCTGCCTCTGCGAGTCAAGGCCTCGGCCGTCGGCCTGCACGCCGAGGAGTACCGCGCAGAACTGGCGGTCGAGGCAGAGTGGACCGGGATGGCCGAGATCGAAGTGCCCAGCGGCGACATCGACCGACTGTATGAGCATGGGACCCTTGAGCTGGATGAGGCTCTAGATCTGCCTTGTCACACCGGAGTTGTGCTGCTAGGTGGTACCGGATCTGCCCTCGGTCGGGTAATGCCGACCAAAGAGCTGAAGTTGATCAAGGCTGATAGAGACGTCTTTGGGATTCATGGCCGCTCGGCAGAGCAGCGGGTCGCTTTGGAACTGCTGCAGGACCCTTCGATTGGCATCATCTCCCTCGGTGGCCGGGCCGGTACCGGGAAGTCAGCGCTGGCCTTGTGTGCCGGACTGGAGGCCGTCTTGGAACGGCAGCAACATTCCAAGGTCGTTGTTTTTCGTCCGCTGTACGCGGTTGGTGGCCAAGAACTGGGCTACCTGCCCGGTACTGAGGGGGAGAAGATGGCGCCCTGGGCGCAGGCTGTCTTCGACACCCTCGGCGCGCTGACTACGAAGTCGGTTATTGAGGAGGTCTTGGCGCGCGGTCTTCTGGAGGTGCTGCCGCTCACTCACATTCGCGGCCGCTCTTTGCATGACGCCTTCGTTGTCGTCGATGAGGCACAATCGCTGGAACGTAATGTGCTGCTGACCGTACTCAGCCGAATTGGTCAGGACTCACGTGTGGTGTTGACTCACGACGTCGCCCAGCGTGACAACCTGCGGGTCGGCCGACATGACGGGGTGGTAGCAGTCGTGGAAAAGCTCAAGGGCCATCCGCTCTTCGCACACGTCACGCTGACTCGCTCGGAACGGTCGCCGATCGCGGCGCTCGTAACCGAGATGTTAGAAGATATTGCGGTCTGAGCGGGCTGCTGCTGAACTAAGCATCGGAAACATCTCGAAATGATGACATTTGGGTAACGGTATGTGGCATCGTATCCCTCGTGCGTCGACTCGCTCAGCATGCCATAGTCGGGGTTGGCTTCTCAGCGTTTGTCGCAACTGTAGCGGTCGCAGGACTGAGTAGTCCGAGCCAACAGAACGCAGCCATCGCGGTGCCTGCCCCCGCCGTTGCCATCACTACGCCCTCGGCTGACGAGCTGGCCGCTGACCGGACGGCTGCCAACGCCCGCGACAATCGCGACGCAAACAGGGCGCAGTTCGTCGCCTCCAAACACGCGGCCAAGCGTGCGAAATCTTTGGGTCGGGAGACCAAGGCGATAGCTGCTCGGCACGCCAAGATCAAGGCCGAGCTGGCAGCCGCTGCCAAGAAAGCGGCTGAAGAGAAAGCTGCCCGTGAACGTGCGCTGCGTAATCGCGGCTATCAATCGGGCGTGACCAATCCCAAGGAGATCGCTCGCCAGATCTTGCAGAACAAGTTCGGATATGGCTCAAGCCAGTTCGATTGCTTCGACAACATCATCATGCGGGAGAGCATGTGGCGAATTAATGCCACCAACCCGAGCTCGGGAGCGTATGGCATCCCTCAGGCCCTGCCAGGCTCCAAGATGGCGAGCGAGGGCAGCGACTGGCGAACCAACCCCGCGACTCAGATCACTTGGGCGGTCAAGTACATGAAGGACCGTTACGGCAGCCCGTGTTCCGCCTGGAGCTTCAAGAGGGCGAAGGGCTGGTACTGAGACCGAAGCTTAGAGTTAGACCGGCCGCCGCGTCATTGCGAGAACGTCCAGAGCGGCATCGAGCTGCTCTTCGGTTAAGGCACCGTTGTTGACGTAACCGTTCTCGATGACCACCTCGCGAATGGTCTTGCCTTCCTTGAGTGCCTGTTTGGCGACGGCGGCGGCGTTCTCGTAGCCGATGTAGCGGTTCAGCGGCGTAACGATCGACGGCGAGGATTCGGCAAGCGTCCTGCAATGCTCAACATTCGCCTCGACGCCCATCACGCATCGATCGGCGAGCAGCCGGCTTACGTTGGCCAATAGCTGGATCGACTCCAACAGATTGCGGGCGATTACCGGAAGCATCACGTTGAGCTCGAAATTGCCGCTGGCACCGGCGAACGTGACGGCGGCGTCGTTGCCGATCACCTGAGCGGTAACCATCATTGTGGCCTCGCAGATTACCGGGTTGACCTTGCCCGGCATGATCGAGGATCCCGGCTGCAGGTCGGGCAGCGCGATCTCGCCCAGGCCGGCGCGAGGGCCGGAGCCCATCCACCGTAGGTCGTTGGCGATCTTGTACAGGCTCACTGCGATTGTCCGCAATACGCCTGAAGCCTCGACCAGCCCGTCCCGCGCGCCCTGCGCCTCGAAATGATCACGTGCCTCGGTCAGCGGCAGACCTGTCTTCTCCACGATCATGGAGATCACAGACTCTGCGAAGCCCGCCGGCGTATTGATTCCGGTGCCAACTGCGGTTCCGCCAAGGGGCAGCTCAGCCACTCGCGGCAAGGCGGCATCCACGCGCTCGATACCGTGACGAATTTGGGCCGCGTAACCGCCGAACTCTTGGCCGAGGGTGACCGGAGTGGCATCCATTAAGTGGGTACGGCCACACTTGACTACCTCGGCGAACTCGGTGGCCTTTAGGCCGAGTGCGTCAGCCAGATGGCGCAGCGCTGGCAGCAGGGTATAGACCAGGTGGTAGGTCGCCGCAATGTGAATGGCGCTTGGAAATACGTCATTGCTCGACTGCGACGCATTGACATGATCATTGGGATGTACCGTCTCGCCCAGCTTTGCAGTAGCGAGCGAGGCGATCACCTCATTGGCGTTCATATTGCTCGAGGTGCCGGACCCGGTCTGGAAGACGTCAAGCGGGAACTCGCTGTCGTACTTGTTCGCTGCCACATCGCTCGCGGCCCTCGCGATCGCCTCGGCGACCTCCTGGTTCAAGACTCCAAGCTGGGCGTTGGTCTGGGCGGCTGCCTCCTTTATTAGCCCGAGGGCTCCGATCAGTTCTGAGTTGATCGGAACGCCCGAGATCGGAAAGTTTTCGACGGCGCGTTGAGTCTGGGCCTTCCACAAGGCTTTGGCTGGAACCTTTACCTCGCCCATGGTGTCGCGCTCAATGCGATGCTCGGCCATATCAGTTGGCTGTGTCATGGGCACATTCTTACCTAGCTCCGACAGCGGAATGCTGCAGCCTGGAGATCGTGTAGATGGTGTACGGGAAGTTGCGCCTGCCACGGGAAGTGTCGATCACGTGCTCCTGAGCCGATGGTGCAATTCCTTCCAGGAGCGCTAGCAGTTGTGGCGCAGGATGCTGACACCAAATGGCAAGAGTGCCACCAGCGGTGAGCTGAGAGTACGCCGCACTGAGGCAGGTCTGGGTGTAGAGCGTGCGATTCTCTCCACGGATCAAGAAGTCAGGTCCGTTATCCACGTCCAGCAGGATTGCGTCCCATGGTCCAGCCGGTTCATCGACCGCGCCTTCCAGGACGCGCTTGACATCCGTGGCATACAGGTGCACTCGTGGGTTGGCGGCAACTGCTGCCAACGTTGCTGTCACTCCCTGATACGCCCACTCGATCAGACACTGCTCGATCTCCACCACATCAATCGCGTGGACCTCTTTAGCCGCGACCGCATTGACGGTGTAGGCCAAACCCAGCCCACCGATCAGTACCCGCTGTGCGCGACCGGTCGGCAGCGCCAACTCGGCCAGCAAACGCTCGGTTGAGGTTTCGCTGCTGTCCATCGCGAATGCGCCGTTGACGATCAGCTCCTCAATTCTGCGCCCATCAGCGATCCGGCGCCGCAATACCACCTCACCTCGCGGGCCATCGTGCCGGGCGACGGTCTCCACAGTCTCGATCTCGAATCCTCCGCTCGCGGGTGCTCGCTCAGACAGCCGAAAGTGGTCACAAGCCCGCAACTTTAAATCGATTTAGCGATGTCGTTGCCGACCACTTGCGCGGATGCCACTGGCCCACATCATTTTGGCGCGGTCTGTGAAGATTGGGACGTGGCGGGTACGACAAGGCAGGCGACGGCTGGCGACATGATCCGGTCGCTCGCCCTGCTACTGATCCCGCTCGTCGTGATCACGATTATCTTCACCAATCTCCCTGAGGACCATCCCGTCAAGGAGGTCGACTGGAAGCCGGTGCTTGCCGCGGCGCGAAAGGAGGCTCCGTATCCAGTCCTGGCACCGACTAACCTCCCGGAGGGTTGGCGTGCCACCCGCGTCGCTTGGGTGCCGCAAGGCAGACCCCACCTGAACGGTGAAGCTTCTCCGCGCAATCTCTGGCAGCTCGGCTTTCTCACTCCGGATGAGGTGTTCATCGACCTCAATCAAGGCGATCTACGGCCCGATGAGCTAGTTGATCAGCAGTCTCGGGCCGGCACACCGGACGGCAGCAGCGCCGTCGGGAGCCAGACCTGGCAGCGGCTGATCAGCCCGGATGGACGAACCAGGTCGCTCGTCCTGCGGGCACCGAATGTCACCACCGTGGTAACCGCCGATCTGCCCTACGAGGCATTGGAGGCGTATGCCTCCACGCTGTCGAGTAGTTGAGGCCAGCACGCGTCGTTCGCAGTGGCTGACATCTCAAGACTCTGTCGCCTGATCCCTTTGGCGAGCAGCCTCGATCTTCGCCTTGGCACCGTCCAGCCAGGCCTGGCAGATGGCGGCCAGCTGCTCGCCACGCTCCCACAAGGCCAGTGACTCCTCCAGCGGAACACCACCCGACTCAAGCCGCTGCACGATCGTGACAAGCTCCTCCCGGGCCTGCTCATAACTGAGTGTGTCGGGTTCGGACCCCCGATCCGTCATGCCCCTCCTCGCGGTCTCACTTCGCGTACCTCGGCCGACAGCTGCCCGTCGGCCAGCCGCGCGACAAGATCGTCGCCAGCATGAACCTGATCCACCGACCGGACTGCCGCGCCATCGCGATCAAGCAGGATGGCATAGCCGCGGTCCAGTGTGGCCTGCGGGGACATCGCGCGCACCCGAGCAAGATGATGCCCGACCAGGGCCGATTCCCGTTCGATCGCCGAGCTGATGGCCCGATTGGCCCGGTGCCGAAGATCAACGAGCTGCTCATAGCGCCGACCAAACGTTGCGATCGGATCCATCAGTACGGGACGGGAGCGGATAGCGTCGAGGAACTCCTGCTGGCGGCCGACGAGGCCGGACACGGCCTGGAGCATTCGCTGCCGAGCCTGATGCACCCGGGCTTTTTCCTCGGCAACGTCCGGCACAACTCGCTTCGCGGCATCGGTTGGTGTCGAGGCACGGTAGTCCGCAACCAGATCAAGGATCGGGCTATCAGATTCGTGCCCGATTGCACTGACGACCGGCGTACTACAGGCGGCAACAGCTCGAATCAGGCCCTCGTCTGAAAATGGAAGCAGATCCTCCACCGAGCCACCACCGCGAGCAACGATGATCACGTCGACATCGGGATGCCGGTCCAGTTGTTGCACCGCGCCAATGAGCTGTTCGCAAGCCTGTGGTCCCTGGACGAGCGCGTACCGGGCGATTATTCGCACTGCTGGCCAACGCCGCCGCGCGTTCTCCACGACGTCGCGCTCGGCGGCACTGCCTTCACCCGTAACGAGGCCGACCGCCTTGGGGAGGAAGGGCAGCGACTTCTTCAGGGAGAGGTCGAATAGCCCCTCAGCCTGCAGTAAACGCTTGGTCTGCTCCAGCCGAGCCAGCAAGCGGCCCTCGCCAATTGGAGTAATGGCGTCGCAGGAAAAGATGAAGCGGCCCGAACTCTCGAAGTACGTCGGTTTGATCCGGGCGACGACGGTCGCGCCTTCAGTCAAGGGTCCGGCCGAATCGAGTGTTGTCGGCGACGTGGTCACTGAAACCGAAACCTCGGCGAGCTTGTCCCGCAGGGTCAGGAAAATCGTGCGCGTCCCCGAGCGTCGGTTGACCTCAATCAGTTGCGCTTCCACCCACACCGCGCCAAGTCGCTCCACCCAGCCGCGCACCGCACGTGCGATGACACGTAACGGTTGCGGGTGCTCAGGTGAGGATTCCAGGGCCACCCCGTGAGCGTAATACCGCCGACTGCCACTTCATTCCTGATCGCTCGCGCAATGCCGACGCTCGCGATCGGGCGATCCGCCCAGCCGCCGACAGCACCTACACTGAGCCGGTGACCGAGATAGTCCAGGCAGCTGCAAGCCGCCCCACGGAGCGCGGCCGAAAGCAGGTTTTGCTAGCCGCACCCCGTGGCTACTGCGCCGGTGTCGATCGCGCGGTAATCACTGTGGAGAAGGCGCTGCAGACCTACGGACCGCCGGTGTATGTCCGCAAACAGATTGTGCACAACCGGCATGTCGTGGAGAGCCTGGAGGAGCGGGGTGCCATCTTCGTCGCCGAGCTCGATGAGGTTCCAGAAGGCTCGACCGTGGTGTTCTCGGCACATGGCGTGTCTCCAGCCGTCCACCAGGAGGCAAAGGACCGGGGACTCAAGGCGATTGACGCGACCTGCCCGCTGGTGACCAAGGTGCACCATGAGGCGCGACGGTTTGCCCGCGATGACCTGCAGATCTTGTTGATTGGCCACGCTGGCCACGAGGAGGTAGAGGGTACGACCGGTGAGGCGCCCGAACACATTACCCTCGTGCAGTCACCCGATGATGTTGATCAACTAGAAGTGGCTGATCCATCACGGCTGGCCTGGCTCAGTCAAACCACACTGAGCGTTGACGAGACATTGCAGACCGTCGACAGACTCCGCCAGAAGTTCCCCCTCCTGCAGGACCCGCCAAGCGATGACATCTGCTATGCGACGCAGAACCGGCAGCTCGCGATCAAGCAGATCGCCGCTCGTAGCGACCTCGTCATCGTTGTCGGTTCGGCCAACTCTTCTAACTCAGTGCGTCTGGTAGAGGTTGCGCTGGAGGCAGGAACTAGGGCTGCTTACCGGATCGACAACGCCACCGAGATCGATCCTGCATGGCTCCATGGCGTTGATTCCATCGGTGTCACCAGCGGCGCCTCGGTTCCGGATGATCTTGTGCAGGGCGTTTTGGACTACCTGGTCGATCAGGGATTTCCGATGGCGCGCGAGGAGCGGCTCACCGAGGAATCCTTGGTTTTCGCGTTGCCGCCCGAGCTGCGGAAGGATCTCCGCAAGGGCGCCATCAACGATTGATCAAGCGCGCATCGTTCCGTGAAGATCACGAAGATTGCGCACCCCGGTCCGGTTCAGGCCACGAATCTTCCTCGATCAACTCAGTCAGGTCTGGGTCGGATCGGTATAGCTCGGCCGCCTCGGGAATCGCTGTGGAGCGACGTCGCCTGCTCCGTCCAACCATCGGTTCTACCTGCACTGCATCATCAACTAGCTCCGCAGCCTGGATCTGTCGTACCGGCTCATCGATTTGGGTTGGTCCAGGCAGTTCCTTCTCACTGACCTTGAGGTCACGGAACCTTCGAGCCCGCACCAGCACTGTGCCCTCCACCGTGGCGATGGTTTCGTTGTAGGCATTCACCGAGCTGCGTAGGGCGCGGCCCAGTTTGTCGAAGCGGTTACCGAGCAGGCCCAGCTTCTCGTGCAGCTCACGGCCGAGCCGGAAGACTTCGTTGGCGCTCTCTGCTAGCGCCGCCTGCCGCCAGCCGTACGCCACGGCGCGCAGCATGCCGATAAGTGTGGTCGGCGTGGCAAGTACCACATCGCGCGCTGCTGCGTAGTCATACAGATCTGGAATTTGATCAAGGGCTGTAGTGAAGAACATTTCGTTAGGCAAGAAGAGCACCACGAACTCAGGAGTCTCTGCCGCTTTCCAATACTGCTTGGAGGAAAGCTGATCGATGTGCGTCCGTACGTTCCGCGCGTAGCGGGCGAGGGCGTCAGATTTAAGCTGCGGGTCGTCGGTTTCAGCAGCTTCGAGAAACGAGTTAAGCGGCACCTTTGCATCCACAAACACGTGCTTGCCCTCGGACAGATTCACCCGCATGTCCGGCCGGAGTACCCGGTCGTTGTCCTTGGTAGTGTATTGAAGATCAAAATCGCAGCGTTCGATCATGCCTGCCAGCTCGGCCACCCGCTTGAGTTGAGTCTCACCCCAAGAGCCACGGATCTGCGGCTTGCGCAAGGCGTTCACCAGGGCAGCGGTCTCGCGGCGCAGCGTTTCGCCGGTCTGTTGCACATAGCTGACTTGGGAACGCAACTCAGCCGACATGGCGGCGCGCTCCTTTTCCACTTCAGTCAGCCGGAAGTTGAACTTCTCCAGACTTTCCCGAACCGGAGTCATGAGCTGCTCGGTTGCCCTGAGCCGTAATGCTGCTTGAACATCAGCGGCCTGGCCCTGCCGGTCGATCGTTTCAGCCGAGAGCACCCGGAACTGGTTGATCATGGACTCCCGGTCAGCGGAGATTTCCTTGACCCGATCAAGGGCAGCGTCGCGCTGGGCGATTGCGCGGGCCACCTCCGCCGATACCTGGGCAGCCTCGGCTTGCGCGGCTGCTGCCTCGGTGCGTGCCTCGGCCACATCGCTGCGCGCCTGGGCAGCTTCTGCCCTAGCATGCGCAGCTTCGGCTCGCGCGGTAGCTGCTTCCCCGTGCGACTGTGCGATCAACATCTGGCCCTGCGCCGAATCAGCCTGCTGGCGGGCACGCGCGATCAGCCAGCCGGCGACGCTCCCAAGTGAGAGTCCCACGACTAGGCCACCGATCAGCACAATGACCGTCAAACCATCCATGGCCAAGATCTTGCCGGTGCCCGACGACAAAACGTCGGAGGCGGCTCTCTCTTTTTTGAAGCTGCTCGCGCATCGCGCGATAAACCCGCCTAGTTCGTCGTCGTTTGCGGAGGAAGCAACGCCTCCGCTTACTGAGTCCCTGTACATTGCACGCTCCGCGTGTTGAGGCCGGCGCTCATCAGCCGCTGCCTTCCTCACGCGCTCGTCGACGAAAAGCGTGTCTGCTCGCTCCCTCGTCTAGCACAGCGGCGCGCCGGCCTTACTCACCACGGCGGCGCGGGATTTCCGACGCGCGCAGCTTAGGTTGGAACCATGCCTTCCGCGCTTGATCATGTCGCCGACCTGGCCTCCTTCGTGGAAGCTTCACCGTCTTCTCACCATGCTGCGGCTGAGGGCGCCCGCCGACTGGCTGCGGCGGGTTTCATCGAGCAGCAGGAGTCGGAGGCGTGGAGCTCGGATCCCGGTGGCCATTACGTGGTACGCGATGGCGCTTTTATTGCCTGGCGAGTTCCCGACGGCGCAAGATCAGGAGCGCCGTTCCGGATTCTTGGCTCACACACGGATTCGACTGGTTTCGCGCTCAAGCCGAAGCCAGACATCCGTGCTTTTGGTTGGCAACAGGTCGGTGTCGAGATCTACGGCGCTCCGCTGCTC
>DATFBI010000066.1:0-4522 GCA_035253925.1 Propionibacteriaceae bacterium | reverse complement strand
CAACCCGGCACGTGCCTCAGCGGTCGCTGCCACCGGGCCGCCGTCTTGCCAGAGATCTTCACAGATGGCAACTGCCACATCGATGCCCCGGATGCGCAGCACGTGCAGCTCGTTGCCGGGCTTGAAATAGCGGTACTCGTCGAAGACACCGTAATTGGGTAGGTGATGCTTGGCGTACGAACACATCATCCGACCCTGATGCAGCACTGCGGCCACGTTGAGTGGATGCCCGCCCTTTGGATGATCAGGTTCGTCGGTGCGATCCAGGTATCCGACCACTACCACAAGATCACCCAGTCCAGCGTCGAGAAGCCGCGTAGCCAGGCGGTTGATCGAGGTCCGCGACGCGTCAACGAAACTGCGCCGCAGTGCAAGATCTTCCACGGGATAGCCGGTGAGCATCATCTCGGGAAACAGCACCAGATGTGCGCCGGCGTCGGCTGCTTGCTTGGACCAGCCCATGACCAGATCAGCGTTGGCCGAAATGTCTCCCACAGTGGGATTGACTTGGGCCATTGCGATGCGTAGATGAGGCACGGCACGAGACTACGACGCGACGCAGGACGAGCCCATGGGTCAGACCCCATCGCTAGGCTCAGGACGGCGCCTGTCGAAGGGCAGACCTCGGCCCCGACAGGCTCAGCCACATCCGTAACTCTGCTGTTACATCTTGAGCGGCAGACTTGGCCGGGTGGACAAGCAAACCGAGTTCGTGTTGCGGGCGATCGAAGAGCGCGATGTGCGATTCGTCCGTATGTGGTTCACCGATGTTCTTGGCTTTCTGAAGTCGGTTGCTGTCGCGCCTGCCGAACTTGAGGGAGCCTTTGCCGAGGGCATGGGATTCGACGGCTCGGCCATCGAGGGTTTTGCACGGGTGTACGAGTCCGACATGCTTGCGCATCCCGACCCGTCAACTTTCCAGGTGCTGCCATGGCGTGACACCAGCCCGGCGACGGCACGGATGTTCTGCGACATCACCATGCCTGATGGCTCCCCGTCGTACGCCGATCCCAGGTACGTGCTGAAGCGGGCACTCAAGAGAGCCGCCGATCTTGGATTCACTTTTTACACCCACCCCGAAGTGGAGTTTTTCCTCTTCAAGGACCCACTTGAGCCCGGCAAGCCGCCAGTCCCGGTCGATCAGTCGGGCTATTTTGATCACACGCCGCAGAGCTTAGGCACCGACTTCCGGCGGCAGGCGATCACCATGCTGGAGCAGATGGGAATCTCGGTCGAGTTCTCCCATCATGAGGGTGCCCCGGGCCAGCAGGAGATTGATCTTCGCTACGCCGATGCACTCTCCACGGCTGACAACTTGATGACCTTTCGGGTCGTCGTCAAGGAAGTTGCGCTGTCCCAGGGGATCCATGCCTCATTCATGCCTAAGCCGTTCACCGAGCACCCGGGCTCTGGCATGCACACTCACATGTCGCTATTTGAAGGCGACACGAATGCCTTTTACGACGCGAGCGCGGAGCATCATCTGTCGAAGATCGGGCGCTACTTCATCGCCGGCTTACTGCGGCATGCCGCGGAGATCACCGCGGTAACGAACCAGTGGACCAACTCCTATAAGCGACTTGCGGGTGGTGGTGAGGCACCGAGCTACATCTGCTGGGGTCGTAACAACCGATCCGCGCTGGTTCGGGTGCCGATGTACAAGCCGAACAAGGGATCCTCGGCCCGCATCGAGTTGCGCTCGATCGACTCTGCTGCCAACCCCTACCTGGCCTTTGCGCTCATTCTGGCGGCAGGGTTGGCTGGCATCGAGGGTGAGTACGAGCTGCCCGAAGGTGCTGAGGACGACGTCTGGTCTCTCACCGAACGGGAACGTCAGGCGCTCGGTATCTCACCACTGCCACGCAACCTCGATGAGGCCATCTACACCATGGAGCGGTCGGATCTGGCCGCTGAGACTCTCGGTGAACATGTCTTTGACTTCTTCCTGCGGAACAAGCGTGCTGAGTTTGAGGAATATCGGCGGCAGGTGACTCCACTGGAGCTAACTCGACTCCTGCCCGTCCTCTAGCCACGAACCCGACAAGTCGGGTCTAAAGGTAGGTGAGGCGGGCTGAGACAGCGTCGTCGCATGGGCAGGAGGCGTCCGGACGATCTGGATCGATCATGGATCCGCACTTCGGACAGCGCCGCCATTGCGGATTGAGGTGTTCAGGAACCCAGACTCCGGTATGCAAGGCAGTGCCGAAGTCCCGCTGGAACACCTGTTGGACTGCCATCTTGTGCTTTGTGTTTGCTCTGAGCTGCCGGATAGTTTCTGGATCTTCCCACAGGGCAAGGGTGTAGAGCCGTTCCGCAATGGCGATTCCCACCCAGCCGATAAATCCTGGTACCTGTGCCAGTTCACGAACGATGGCGTGAACCCGCTGCTTCACCTCCTCGCCCTCGGCCTCCGAGCGGACGTCCATCCAGGTCATACTCAGGGCGCCTGGGATGCTGGTGTTGGAGGAGCGAAATCGCACTGAGGTGCCAAACGCCAAGGGCCCGACGTTGGCTGGCTGAACAGTTACCTGTGCACCAAGCTGGTTGAGCAGCGTCCGCTGGTCGAAGTAGCCCTCGACGGAGAGCAGTCCCTGCTCACCCGCGGTGATGACATCGATTCCTGGCAACTTGATGTTTGCTTCAGTCGGCGGCAGCCCATTGAGTGGTCCGGATTGTGTGCCTGTCATCGTCCACTGGGCTACCGCAGACGATCCGTTGATCGCCGTCACCTGTGGCTCGAAGCGCAGATCGGGGAATGCCCGGAAGAGTCCAGACGCATAGGCGGCAATGTCGGCTGTCTGGAGTTGGCCTGAGACCGGATCCAGGTAGCCTCCGTCCTGCTCAAAGCAGGCGGCAATGGCGTCGCCGTCGTGTGAGTTCCATGCCTCGAAATACTGAGCGACCTGCTCGAGAGTTCGCATTGATCCCTCCTCGGAATAGCGCTGGCGGTCACGTCCGGGCCGCAATTCCTTGCAGGGTAGGGATATGGGGTGTCAGGTTCCCAGGTCGAAAAGTGCTTGATTAGTGTCAGATTTCGGATGCGTCGAGCACGGTCACCGCCACCTCGCTCCCGCACAGCTCGCGCTGCCACAGCAGATCTGCCACGCGCTTGATGCCTGTACGGAGGTGGGCTCGGTAGGTGCTGAACGGCAAGCCGAGCAGCTCGGCAGCCTGCTCCTGGGTAGCAGCCGGGTTGAGGAAGGTGTGGTACAGGGCGCGATACATGCGCTGATCACGAGGATGAGTGTTGAGTTCCTCTGCACTGAGTCGTAGCAGCAGACGCAGTGTCTCGACCGCCGATTGGTCTTCGGGACGGTCAGCGACCAGACGCGAGGACAGCAGCGCATTGCCGGCGAGCCGATCGGGCCTGGCATAGTCCCGGAAAGCTTGCCGAACGGCAGCCACGAACTCCGGATGGGATAACACCACTATCGGCCGTTGTGTCTCCGCGTCGTCACGTCCGTTCGGTTGGGTGGTGATCAGCTCTCGATCTGCCAGCTCGCGGAGCCAAGTCAGCGGGGGTTCGGCGCGCCAGTCGTGCACGAAGACCGCGTACCTACGGTCCTCGACGCGAAACCCGGCGCCTGGGGCATGTTGCTGCCGAATATGTGTGAAAAAGGGCTCCCAACGGTCATAGTCCTCAATCGCGACGAAGGACCAGGACAGTCGTCGCATCGACACCCATTGGATCACGTTGATCAGGCATATCGGCTCCCACAGGCCAGGGGTATCACCTGGGTCCGCGGTAGTGCGACTCAACATCCAACGGGAGTACACCATCGGCTCGCCCATTCGAGGCGGGCCGAATTCAGCGACGAAGCTCCTAGCGGCCGCAATTGCCGGGTCGACCCGGCAATCCACCTCGGTGAAATCCGCGACTTCCAGCATGCAGCCGAAGCCAATGATCTCCCCTGTGTGATCGCGAAACACTGTAAATCCGCCCGGTTGTCGGCGTAACCAATGGCGCAGGATGTCTGCCGAAGCACCACCCTGCTGTCGCCTGACGATGTCAACGAGCAGATCGTGCTCATCCGGCGTAGCCGCAGTGGAGGCGACCCGCCCGAGCGCATCCCATTGGTACAGCGGACGCATAGTCGGATTGTTGCGATGCAGAAACAGCAGATCTGAGAAGGCTGCTTGTCGCTCAGCCGGACTGCCATGTTGAAGCTGACGAACGATTCCGCGACGAACATCGTCGTGAAGCTGCCGGTAGCGTTCTGGGCTGCGCCAACCTCAAATCGGCCTCGATCACCTCTCTGGTGAGGTCGTGCGGAAATATGCCGGTCGCCCCTGATTCGATGAACGAGAGACTCCGCAGCCATCCGAATAGATCGCCGGCATCGCTGATCATGAGCGCCTCGGCAAGTTGATCTTCGGTAGCGACGCGCAGATGCGCACAAACCTCAAGCGCGCGCCGATGCAGCGGCGTGGGGACATCGTCGAGAAGTCGCCGCACGAGTTCTTGGATGATGTCGGGATGGTTGACCGTAAACGTTCGGGCTGCAGCCGGTAAAGGTCGGTG
>DATFBI010000065.1:0-3765 GCA_035253925.1 Propionibacteriaceae bacterium | reverse complement strand
AGCGAATGCGATGCGTGCTGCGGAAAGGTCGGCTCGATTGTCCAGTTGGGGGTGACATCCCCTCACACAGGGGTCACGGCCGTCCTCTGCAGTAAGCACGATCGACGCTCGATCTATCAACGGTCATATCCGAGGGTTATGGTGCCAGCCAAGTCCGGAGTTCGGGAAGAGGCCCAACAGGACGAGCGCCACTCCGGACGGCCTCGTCACGAAGGGCGTCTAGCGCGGTCATGATGTCCGTCCGGTCGGTGGTGAAGATTGAGCAGGTGAGGGCATATTCGCTAGTGGTGTCGACGATGTGGGAGATCTTTAGAGTCGGTCAGCGGCGGCCTCGCCTAACATTCCTTCTGAAATTTTAGTCGACTCTATCGACACGCGCAGGTATCAGTCAACAGTCCGATCGACGACCGCGGTGATCGTCGACGGACGTCGCCTGACACTGTGGGCGGAGCCCATCCACGCTGCGGTCGACGCGGCCACCAGGAGGTTGTTGGATCTGATCGCTCGATAGTCCGGCACGACCTTATGAACCCGAGACGCCGGTCCGTGGATCGAGTCGGAGCAGGCGCCGGATTTCTATCGAGTAGTCGAGCAGGTGGGCCTCGGCCGCTGCCCTGGCCCGCTCGCCATCGCGCTCAACGATCGCAGCAACGACCTCGGTCTGATCACAAGGACGCGGGGAAAGCGAGCCGAGACTACGCAGCGCGTAATGCCAGATGCGCGGCGCCGCGTTGGCGTACTGGTTGAGCGTTGCCTCCAAGTACGGGTTGTGCGCGGCCGCATAGATGGCCCGGTGTACGTCAGTGTCGTAATCGATGTAGGCCATCGACAGCCGGGAGCTCTCCAGCTTTTCGGCAAGCTCAATCAATAGAGCCCGCTCCGCGTCGCTGGCTCTTTGGGCCGCGAGCGCGGCGACCAGCCCTTCGAGCCCTGTCCTTGCCTCCGTCAGCCATCTCTCATCGCTGATGTTGATCTCCGCCGCGAACGTGCCGCGCCGCGGATGAGTGACCACCAGCCGCTCCAGCGTAAGCCGCTTCAACGCATCACGCACCGGCGTCAGCCCAACCCTCAGGTCAGCGCTCAGCTGCTTCTCCTCCAGCGGTGCCCCCGGCTCGATGCGAAGCGTGATCAGATCGTCACGAATGACTCGGTACGCCTGATCCACCAAGCGTGGACGCCGGCCATCCACCGTGTCAGGCGAGGCCTGTAAACCGTTGGTGCTTCGTCTATCAGGCTGTTGTGTCACAGAGCAAGTGTAGATACCCCGATTGAAATTTCAGTATGTTTGACAGATATCTGCAACCTGTACCAGATACCTGCGAACAGTCACTCCGGATCCGAGCCGCGCGGCCGCTACTGGCTGAACTGGAGCGGGTAGCCCTTTGAGGCTTGCACGGTGATCAACGGAAAACCACCGTGCTGCGCTCATTGAGCAGCACACGCCGTTCAGAGTGCCATCGAACGGCACGCGCCAGTGCGAGTGCCTCGGCGTCCTGGCCCACGGTCGTAAGTGCCCGAGGATCGTAGGTGTGATCGACCCGGATGACCTCCTGTTCGATGATCGGACCCTCGTCGAGGTCCGGTGTCACATAGTGGGCGGTAGCCCCGATGAGCTTGACGCCTCGGTCATAAGCCTGGTGGTAGGGCTTGGCCCCCTTGAATCCGGGCAGGAATGAGTGGTGGATGTTGATGATCCGTCCGAGCAGTTTGAGACACAGATTGTCTGAAAGCACCTGCATGTAGCGGGCGAGCACCACCACGTCGGCATGGTGCTCGTCGATGATCTCGAGCAACTCTTGCTCAGCGCGCGCCTTTGATTCCGGCGTCACGGGCACGTGGAAAAACGGCAGATTTGCCGCCTCTGCCATCGGGCGCAAGTCCTCGTGGTTGGACACCACGGCGACGAGATCGGCGTTGAGACTGCCAGCTCGCCATCGGAAGATTAAGTCATTGAGGCAGTGAGCCGCGCGAGAGACCATTACCAAAACCCGCTGCGGACTGTTATCCGAGAATGCGAAGTCCATCCCGAACTCCTCGGCCACCTCCGTCGCAAAGGCCGCGGACAGCTGATTCGCATCAGCGTCGCCGGCCGCGACGACTTCAGTTCGAAGGAACAGTGCCCCGCGGATCGGATCGTCGAACTGCTGGTGCTCCACAATGTCACAGCCGTGCCCGAAGAGAAATGCAGTTACGGCATGGACGATGCCGGGGCGCTGCGGGCAGCTCAATGTCAAAATGAAGGTTCGCGGCATTGCGTTTTCCTCAACACTCGATCACGTTGACAGCGAGCCCGCCGCGCGCCGTCTCCTTGTACTTGTCCTTCATGTCCGCCCCGGTATCCCGCATGGTCTTGATCGCCTTGTCCAAAGAGACGAACTGCTCGCCGTCACCACGAACGGCCATGCGGGCGGCGGTAATGGCCTTGATCGACCCCACCGCATTGCGCTCGATGCACGGGATCTGCACCAGTCCGCCGATAGGGTCACAAGTCAGACCGAGGTTGTGCTCAATTCCGATCTCGGCCGCGTTCTCGACCTGATCGGGTGTACCGCCGAGCACCTCAGCCAGTCCGGCCGCCGCCATGGAACACGCCGAGCCGACTTCACCTTGGCAGCCCACTTCTGCTCCCGAGATCGAGGCATTCTGCTTGAACAAGATGCCGACTGCCGCAGCGGTAAGCAGGAACCGCACAACGCCGTCTTCAGAGTAGGAGTCGACGAAGTCGCGGTAGTAACACAGGACAGCCGGGACGATCCCCGCGGCGCCATTCGTCGGCGCAGTGACGACGCGACCACCCGCCGCGTTCTCCTCGTTGACCGCCAGCGCGTACAGAGTTACCCATTCCATGGCTCGAAGTGGGTCGCTGCTGTCCTCCGTGGCTTCGATCGTCGGACGCAGCAGGCCTGCCCGCCGCCGTACCTCAAGGCCGCCCGGCAAGACTCCCGTCGCGTGGATGCCTCGATTTACACATTCCTGCATCACCGACCAGATGTGCAGCAAGCCAGAGCGGATCTCTTCCTCGCTGCGGCGCGTCAGCTCGTTGGCGAGCATCAGCTCGCTGATGCTCAACCCACTCTCCCGGGTGCGCTGAAGCAATTCGTCACCACTACTGAAGGGATAGGGCACCGGCCGTTCCTTGTCGTCCGCGGTGATGGCAGAGTGCTCGATTTCGTCCTCGTCGAGGACGAACCCACCGCCGACCGAGTAGTACTCCCGGGTCATCAGCACGTGCCCGTCGGCATCGCTCGCGGTGAAGCGCATTCCGTTGCTGTGGAACGGGAGCCGTTTGCGTCGGTGCAATACAAGGTCGTCATCCATCGAGAATGCAATGAGGTGCTCACCGCCGAGCCGGAGAACCTTGTCGGTGCCGACGGCTGCGACGCGTGGCTCGGCACTCGCGGGATCCACCAGGTGCGGCTGTTCGCCCTCAAGACCGAGGATGACGGCCTTCACCGTTCCGTGGCCGTGCCCGGTCACACCGAGTGAGCCAAACATCTCGGCGTGTAACCCGGCAGTTCGGTCGAGGAGTCCCTCGCTCGCCAGCCGGGTCACGAAGATATTCGCGGCGCGCATCGGCCCCACGGTGTGGGAACTTGACGGTCCGATGCCAACTTTGTAGAGGTCGAAAGCGCTGATCATGTCTACTCCTGCACGGAAGTCATGGGTCCGTGTGCTCGATTGCCGCATCGAGCAAGAATTTCGCCAAATACTGGGCGAACGACGAGCGAACGTGGATGTCGTAGCTGGTCCCGGTGTCGTCGAGCG
>DATFBI010000064.1:0-7520 GCA_035253925.1 Propionibacteriaceae bacterium | reverse complement strand
TGATCGCCGCTAGGTTGCGGCCGGTGTTTTTGATCATCGAGGTCACGGGATCATCCTCTGTGGGACGCGCCACCCTGGCTGAGTCGGCGCGCTCGGGCAGTACGTCATAAAGATCAAGGACTTCGTCGGCATGCTCATCGCGGCTATAAGAATCACTCATGCCGTCTACGTTCCTTGATCGGCAGCGCAGCCACCATCAGGCTATCGGGCCAGTTGCAGATGGGGTTATCCCTACCCGATTGGGCCGGGGCACCTTACCTCCCCGCAGCCTTTTGCGGTTTCACTGGAACTTGCATTTGACAGTATCACGATATATCTTGATAGTATCTTTATCTACGGAAGGAGACATATGCGTAACAGAGTTCGAGGTCCGATAGGCGAAGCCCATCACCGCCGGGGACGTGGCTGGAGTGCCGAACCCGACCGCAGGGACGGCCCCTGGGCAGAGCAGCACCCCCCTCACGGCCAACGAGAGGGTCGCGGTCAACGAGAAGGCCGCGGTCGACGCGGTGGGCCGGGTCGCCGTGGGCGTGGCCGAGCGCAACGCGGAGACGTCCGTACCGCAATCTTGCTTTTGCTGGCAGACCAGCCAATGCACGGATACCAGATCATGCAGGCAATGAGTGATCGGACCGGCGGCGCATGGCACCCCAGCCCGGGCGCGATCTATCCGACGATCGCGCAACTTGAGGACGAGGGTCTGGCTACCACCAAGGAGGAGGGTGGCCGTCGGTTGGTGACCCTCACCGAGGAGGGCCGCGCACACCTGGAGGAGCGCAGTGCGCGACTAGGCGATCCGTTTGCCGACTTCGCCGACGCGCCGAATCGTCCGGATCTGAGAGATCCGTTGCACCAGCTGCACGCGGCGGTACGTCAGATTGAGGTAGGTGGCGACACCACGCAGCTGGAAGCTGCCGAGCGAGTGCTGGCGGAAGCCCGTCGGTCACTTTATTTGATCTTGGCCGGCGAGGCCGAAGACAAGGCTGAGTGAGCTAGCGGAGCAATATGTGCTGGATTGGCGCTAACCACGGTTCACAGCAATTGCACAGGGTTATCACGGCCCAGGCCCAGCCTGACTGTCGAGCATCAGGCATCGCCAAGTAGAGAGAAATCACTGGATTGAAAGGATGACTTATGCACCCAGGACCCTACGGTCGAGGCGGCCGCTTCCCTGATGGATTGGAGGAGAGCTCGCTTTCTATGCTGCCCGTAGTCGGCAGTTTCCTGCTACTCCTGATCTTGCTCCTGGCCCTCGCCGGGTGGTACCTGTGGCGCCAAGGCAGGCTTCCGCTGCCGGGCAGATCTCGATCACCAGAAGAGGAAGCCAAGCGCATTCTGGCGGAACGCTTCGCGCGTGGCGAGATGACCTCTGATGAGTTTCTGGAGCGGTCCAGCATCCTCAATTGGACGCCCGGCAACGACACCTTGCCATCGAATCCGCGGAAGAAGCGCCGCTAAGGCGGATCACGGCGCGGACCACGAGGTGCGCATGTCCGGTCCCGGCCCCGGTCGCGGCGCTGGCATGAACTGAGCAAGTGGCAAGCGCACCGTGAACTCGGTATGCCCGGGCCGGCTGGTCACCGCAACGCTGCCATGATGAGCATCGACAACGGCGGCAACGATGGCCAGCCCGAGCCCGGTGCTGCCACTTGTTCCCGCATTCGGCGTACGCATTCGGCTGGCATCCCCACGTGCAAACCGCTCGAAGACCCGATGGGCCATCTCCGGAGGGATGCCTGGTCCGTTGTCGCTCACTGTAAGAAGCGCCTCTGCGCCGCTGACCGCGACTCCGGTACGCACCTGGGTGCCGGGTGGGGTGTGGGTACGCGCGTTAGCCAGCAAGTTGACGATCACCTGCTGCAGCCGGTGATGGTCGCCATAGGCGATCACCGGATACTCCGGCAAGGTGAGCTGCCATGAATGATCAGGACCGGCCACCCGAGCGTCACTGACGGCGTTGATCACGATCTCACTCAGGTCACACGGCTGCATATCAAGATCAGGTCCGGAGTCCAGCCGCGCTAGGAGCAGCATGTCCTCCACGAGATGGGACATGCGCTCAGCCTCCGATTCGACACGCGACATCGCGTACGCAGCCTCAGTCGGCAGCTGTTCGCGGTCCCGCCTGGTCAGCTCGGCGTACCCGCGAATGGCTGCCAGCGGATTGCGCAGCTCATGCGATGCATCGGCGACGAACTGGCGCACTTTGGTTTCCGATGCCTGCCGTGCAGCCAGCGCCTCCTCGACGTTGTTGAGCATGTGATTGATGGCCTGTCCGACCCGGCCGACTTCGGAGGCGGGATTGGCATCCTGAGGTGACACCCGTACCGCAAGCGCGACCTCGCCGCGATCCAACCTCAGCTGGGAGACCTGCTGAGCAGTCGCCGCCACCCGATGCAGCGGACGAAGACTGCGGGTGACCAGAGAGCGGGACGCGACAATGGTTCCTCCGATGGCGAGCAGCGACAGCAGCGCTGCTACCCCCACCAGCTTGATGATCGTTTCGTCGACTTCATGCAGCGGTACGCCGATAACTAATGTGCCGACGTCTAGTCCGCCGGCCAGGAGTACTCGGTAACCGACGACGCGATAGTGGCCTAACCCACTAAGCACGATTGAGCTCTTGGTGCCATCAGTGGAGGTATCAGCGAGCTGGGCGACAGCTGCATCCGGAAGCGCCGTGACTGCGGCGCGCTGCTGCCCAGCGGCGCCGCGCTCGGTGAGCTGGCCATCTAACTGTGGAGTGCCGTCAGCGACGTAGATCACCGCTAGCGTGCCGATCGGTTGGCCAGGGCGAAGCAGCCCATGCCAGCTGTCAGTGCCCTGCTCCCGTACCCGAGCAGTGACCGCATCGAGTTGGCGGTCCAGCTGGGACATCAAGAGTTGCTGGGCAGCCAGAGCTGTCGCGGTAGTGATCAGCAAAGCCGCCAGCGCAACCAGCGCGGTGACCCTGACTACGAGCTGACGCCCGAGCGTGCCACGACCGAACGGATCCGGCCGCGGCGAACCGTTCGGCGTACGCGGCACGCCAGTAGTTGAAGCAGCAGGCAGCGGGCCTGCGGCCGGCTGGCTCATGCGGCTGCTGGGCGCAAGACGTAGCCCGCGCCGCGCAGGGTATGAATCATCGGCGGGCGGTTAGCGTCGATCTTTTTGCGGAGATAGGAGATGTACAGCTCGACGACGTTGGCCTGGCCGCCGAAGTCATAGTTCCAGACCCGGTCCAGGATCTGTGCCTTGCTGAGCACTCGCTTCGGGTTGCGCATCAGGTAGCGCAGCAACTCGAACTCTGTGGCGGTGAGCTGAATCTCCACCCCGCCGCGGCGTACTTCGTGGCTGTCCTCATCAAGTGTGAGATCGCCGACAACCAGAGTCGAGTCGCTTCTGGCGAGCGCGGCGCCACTGCGGCGGAGCAGCGCGCGTAACCGGGCGATCACTTCCTCCAGACTGAACGGCTTGGTGACATAGTCATCGCCGCCTGCGGTGAGGCCACCGATACGATCTTCGACGGAGTCCTTGGCGGTGAGGAAGATTACCGGCACGTCAGGATCGTCGGCGCGGATCCGGCGCATCACCTCGAGTCCGTCGAAGTCCGGCAGCATCATGTCCAGCACGATGGCGTCTGGCCTCGTCTCACGAGCCACCTTGACAGCCTGCCCCCCGGAAGCTGCAGTGGCGACCTGCCAGCCCTCATATCGCATCGCCATGGAGAGCAGTTCGGTCAAGCTCGACTCGTCGTCGACGGCCAAGATGCGGATAGGGGAGCCGTCGGGTCGAGTTAGGGGTGCTGCGGTTGCATCAGTGCGAGTCATGTGACAAGCGTGACACCCGATCTAGCGGGAGCCCTGTGCGCTAGCTGTGGCTTCCCTGTGAATGTAAATCAGATGGCGGCGCGGGCGGTGTAGCGCGGGGCGAACTCATCCTCCTCCACCTCAGCTGGCTTACGCCGGAACAAGCGGTCAATGGAGACGGCGCCAGCGCCCATCACAAACAACAACAAGCCCAGCAGGCCGAGCGCCACGTTGTACTCGTAACCGCCCTTGTACGTGCCATCCGGGTTCAGCAAGGTCGGCGGCCACTTGTACCAATTGGTGTAGCAGATGATCAAGATCTGCTCGATGAGCACGCCCAGGCCGACCAGGCGAGTGAGGGCGCCAACGATCAGCAGTACACCGCCGACGAGCTCGAAGATGATGGCACCCCAGGCAGCGACTTCGACGTACGGAGTCCCGAACCGCGTCAGGTAATCAATCTGACTTTGGACGCCAGCGTTCCAGCGGATCCAGCCGTGCAGCAACAGGATCCCGCCTAGTCCGAGTCGCGCTAGAAGGAGGCCAAAGCTTTGCAGAAAGCTGAGGAAGCCAGCCATTTGCTTCTCCTACCAATGGGCTGCATCCAAGTTACGCAGCGCTGTCCTGGCTATCCAGAACACACGCCGTGTCAGCGGTCGTCGGCAAGATCAATCTTCAGCCACGAAGATGCAGAACGGATGTCCCGCGGGGTCGGCGTAGACGAATAGTGGCTCATCCGGATCGTCAGACCGATCACGGAGCAGGCGGGCTCCCAGGTCCAGCGCTCGTTGGTGCTGGAGGTACAACTCGCTGACGTTGGGCACCGTAGTGTCCAGGTGCAGCATCTGCGGCCGCGGGCCCTCCGGCCATGTCGGCTCGGGTAGCTGCGGCACTTGCTGGAACGCCAGCCGTGGTGAACCGTCAGCGTCGCAGAGCACGAGCCACTCCTGGCCATTGGTATCGGGCGCCCCAGCCAGTGGAGGTTCGTCGCCGGGGCGGTAGCGAAACCCGAGCAGCTGTCGATAGAACTCGGCCAGTGCGCGGGCGTCTTCGGTATCCAGTACGACCTGACGAAGGGTGGGCGTGCTCGGCTGAGAGGCGTCACTCATTCATCCATGCTCGCAGAGGACGCCCTCAGCGTGAGCCTGGGTGTGAGCCGCATCCGGATGGAGCTCGACGTGTCGCAGCGCGTATTCGTTACTCGTCGCCGGTGGCTTGATCAGCTTCCAGGATCCCAACGAGCTGGCGCATGGTTTCGAGGGTATTTCGCAGTCGATCGACACCGACCTCGGCACCAATGCGGTTCCCCCATGGATGAGCCACCAGGGCGATTCGGCGGATCGCCCAATACCCGGCCTCGGTGCAGGCCAGCAGTTTCGCGCGCCGATGGTCGGGATTGGGTCGATACTCTGCGAGTCCGCGTTGCGCGAGCAGATCGGCAACCCGCTGAACTCCCTGTCGGGTCATGCCCATGCGGCGGGCTATCCCAGCCACGCTGCGAGGCTGATCCAGCACGCCGCCGAGCACTTGCCACCAGGCAGCGGTTAGCCCGCCGTTGGCGCCGAGCTCCTGAGCCGCCTCCATAAGGCGCGCGTTGAGGCGAAACGTGGTCAGGATGACCTCGGTCAGCAACGCGCCAGCCTCAGTGTTGGGGACCGGCTCCGGCCAGTCCGCACGGGCCGGAATCGCGGCACTCCGGCTGTCAAGAGCAGTGTTCATGCGGCCGGTGAAGCCTGCATCAGTACCGGGTAGCCGGCCGGATCTCCGCGATGGAAGACGGTCTCGTACGCCTCAAGGGTTTCCTCTGATACCAGACCAAGGCGCTTGAGTACGGCACGCGCGAATTGCACCGGCGACTGCGGGCCGGCGGTAATGAGGTCGCCGTCCACAACAGCGCGCTCCTCGATGTAGTGATCGCTGCCGGCGTATCCGGTTGCCTGCAGATAGCCGGCTGCCGCACTGGTGTGGCGGTGGTTATCGAGCAGGCCGGCCCGGGCGAGCCCGGCTGTGGCGCCGCAGATCGCCGCCACTGGGACTCCGGCCTCGAGGAACCGCGCGGCGGCTGCGGCGAACGGCTGCCCGCCGCCAGCGTCCCACATCTCCCCGCCAGGCAGTATGAGGAGGTTGCTCGCTGCCGGGTTGAGTTCGTCGAGCAGCATGTCCGGCAGGATGCGCACGCCGCCCATAGTTGTAATGGGTTCCCGCGATTCGGCAACCGTCACGATGTTCCAGGGACTGCCGGTGAAACGGCCAGTTCGTAACTCGACTAGGAGGTAACCAACCTCCCAATCGGCAAGGGCGTTGTAGATGGCAACGTGGGCAGTAGATGTACTCATAGACAACATCATGTCATATCGACAGTATGCTGTCAAGCATCGGCCGCCGGTGGCGCTCGCACTCTGGCCACGATGTTTCGGTCACGCTGTCACGGGTAGGGCGGCGCTGTCCCAATCCCTCGAAACGGAAGAGCCACTCATGCCAGAAATGACCGACGACAGCCTGCGCGTACGACAGCTCAGCCACTATCAGTTCAGCTGGACCGCGGGTGAAAGTGGCCAGGACGGACTCTGGACGCTGCAGTTGGTGCTCGACGAGGGCGCCTGGGAAGAGGTCCTCACAATTAGCGCCGACGACGCTGACAATCTTCAGGACTTGCTGGAGAACACCGAGAGTGTGTTCTATGACATCGGGCGCCGGGTGCTCATGTTCGGGGTTAACAGGGTCGGCGACTAGGAGTCACTTGGCGCCGGGAGCAGTTGGCGTCACGCGACTGCCGGCCTCCGAAGAACCGACACGCAGTAACGCGTGCATGATCAATAAGGGTCGGGTTTGCTGACCGTCGGTCACGGGACCTTGGACCGGGCCGCACTGCAGCGGCTTCTGCAGGACGCCGCTGTGGGCGTGGTTGTCGACGTACGCCGCTACCCGGGCAGCCGGCACAACCCTGACGTACGCCGCCCGGCGTTAGAACAGTGGCTGCCTGCCGCCGGAATCGAATACCGATGGGATGAGCGACTCGGTGGTCGGCGACATCTCCCATCGAATGTCGCGGTGATCGACACCTGGTGGACCGAGGCCGCGTTCCAGGCGTACGCGGCGCACAGCAGAAGCGAGGAGTTCGCCGCAGGAATGGCCGACCTGCTTGCCGCCGCTCGAACGCAGCAGTTGGCAATCATGTGCAGCGAGACGCTGTGGTGGCGTTGTCACCGCCGGCTGATCGCCGACGTAGCAACCCTCGTGCATGACACCCCTGTTGATCACTTGCTGCCATCCGGCCGCCGTGATCCGCACGAGGTGTCAGTCGGCGCACGGCTGCTAGGCGATGGGCAGGTCGTCTGGGATGGCGGAGCTACTGCAGCGTCAGGTTTGCAGGGCTAACGCTGGCGTGAGGGCGTAAAGGATTTGCTCGGCTTCCTCCATCGGCTGCCGGACGATGTCGTGAGCTGGCCGGATGTCGCGGATCAGTCCGACACTTTGTCCGGCGAACGGCACGTACTGCTCTCCACCGCCAGCCAAGATCTCGGCGATGATCGTTGGCCCCAACGTCACGGCGCGTTCGATCAGCTCATCGGGGCGTTGGGCGAATTCCTCTGTGAATGCGGTCGGCAAGACACGCGCTGAGGCCGGATCGTGGGGGTGGTTGTATGGCGGGAGGTGACCGCGCTATGCCGGGCATCACGCGACTCGGCACGCATGATCATTTCCTTCCATTCCCGCCGTACCGCCATCTCT
>DATFBI010000063.1:0-6320 GCA_035253925.1 Propionibacteriaceae bacterium | reverse complement strand
CGTGCCACCCAGCTCGGCCTGCTTCAGCCCAGCTGATCACCGGCTAGCGTGGGTCCGTGCGGTTGGCCACATGGAATGTGAATTCGATCAAGCAGCGGGTACCGCGGTTGTTGCCATGGCTGGACCAGCGGCAGCCCGACGTCGTTTGCCTCCAGGAGACCAAGCTCTCCAACGACGCATTCGCTGCGCTACTGGGAGAGCAGCTGGTGAGCCGTGGCTACCAGTTCGCCACCCATGGTGAGGTGCAGTGGAACGGCGTCGCGATCTTGTCCAAGATCGAATTGGACGACGTGGTACGTGGGGTAGCCGGTGCACCGGGCTTCCCGCATCCAGAAGCCCGCGCTGTGTCCGCAACCTGCGGGGGAATTCGGGTGCACTCGGTGTATGTCCCGAACGGCCGAGTACCAGACTCAGAGCATTACGAATACAAGCTGAACTGGCTGGCCGCGCTTGCTCAGCACATCAGCAGCGGGCCAGAAAACGCCGTTGTTTGCGGCGACATGAACATTGCTCCCACGGATGAGGACGTGTTCGATCCCGAGGCCTATGTCGGCCAGACCCACGTCACAGCTCCCGAGCGCGAAGCTTTGGCGCAACTACAGGCGCTTGGGCTGCGGGACGTTGTCAGGGATCGCTGGCCGAGAAGACGAGTGTTCACGTACTGGGACTACCGCGCTGGCATGTTCCATCAGGACCTCGGGATGCGTATTGACCTGGTGCTGGCGACCACGCCGGTAGCTGATCGGGTACGCGCCGCGTGGGTCGACCGGCAAGCTCGAAAAGGTTCTGGGCCGAGTGACCATGCTCCGGTGATCGTCGATCTGGATGAGGCTCCGGATGGCGATATCGGGCCTGTTGTCCCGCCACCCTCAGCGCCGGCCACCCGTAAGGTGACCCTGCCACAGAGCCGGCGACGTTGAGCCCTACTCGAAGGGCCGATCTTTCAGCTTTTTGCGTATTGACGCCGACATCCTGCGGTCGTAACGTCCGCAGAGGAGAGCATCTCTCAATTCCCAAACACATCGATCGGAGGCACCGCCATGTTTGCTCAGGTCATCCAGGGCAAGACGTCCAACCCGCAGGCGTTGGATGCTGCCATTAAGCAGTGGCAGAAAGATCTTCTACCAGGCGCAACTGGATGGCTTGGCAGTACGAGTGGGGTTACCGAAGATGGCCGGGCTATCGCGGTCGTCCGTTTTGAATCCGAAGAGGATGCCCGCCGCAACAGCAATCGTGCCGAACAGGATCAGTGGTGGTCTGAGACGTCAAAGCTCTTCGACGGCGAGGCCACGTTCCGCGACAGCACAGATATCACCGTCGACGTTCAGGGCGATCCTGACCAGGCCGGCTTCGTCCAGGTCGTTCAGGGACGGAGCAGCGATCCGGAAAGAGCCAAGCAGCTGATGGACCAGGATTCCGACAAGTGGGCTGCATTCCGCCCGGACGTGATCGGCAGCGTTGCCATCGGTCACGAAGACGGCAGCTACACCATGGTCATGTACTTCACATCCGAATCGGAGGCCCGGGAAGGGGAGCGCAAAGAGCCGCCGCCAGAGCTTCAGGCGCAGATGGAGGAGATGAATGAACTTTCCGTGGGAGAGACTGAGTTCTTCGACCTCAAGCAGCCCCTGATCATTTCTCCGGCATGATCAAGTAGCCAGGCGGCTGCTCTCATCTTCAGCCCGTACGGCCTCGCGCATTGGGTCGTGTTGGCCGTGACCGTAGTCGGAGCCGTGTTACTGGCTCGCGTTGGTCGCCATTACCGCAACACACCGGTAGCGGAAACCTTGACGCGGGGCTTCGCGATCATTCAGCTCACGGTGACTGTCGGCTTCATGATCGTTTGGCTGTTGCCACCCTTCTTCGATGTGCAACAGTCGCTTCCGCTGCACCTGTCGGACGTATTGCGGCTAGTGACGGCCTACGCACTCTGGAGCAGGCGACCGTCGGCTGTGGCTCTGACCTACTACTGGGGTCTAACGTTCAATCCTCAGGCCTTGCTCACTCCTGACCTATACCCAGACATCGCACCGGCGCTCGAGATCGCCTCGTACTGGTCGCAACACGTGCTGGTGATGTGGGCCGCCGTCTACCTGACCTGGGGGCTGGGATTGCATCCCAACTGGCGTAGCTACCGTCTCGCGCTTGCCATCACGGTGGCTTGGGCCGCAGTCGTTTTCGCAATCAACCGCGTTCTCGGCACCAACTACGGCTACCTGAACAGCAAACCGAGCGGCGTCTCGCTGCTGGACTTGATGGGCGGGTGGCCCTGGTACCTGCTGGTGGTCTTGGGCTTGATGGCGGCGGTTTGGGCCCTGATCACCTGGCCCTGGATCGCTCTTGACGCCCATCGCGGAATGCCCAGACCCGCGTAGCACGCATTTGAGCTTCGAGGGACGCTCGCCGTTGCTCTCATCCGTCACGGGTGATGCGTCGTGCAGCTCACATCCGATACATCTGGACTGCTGTCGGTGAAAGGGAGCGGCATCACAGTAAGGCCGGCCGGTCTCAACAAGGTGATCGCATCGCTCTTCATCGTCGGGTCGGCCCTCTTCGTACTGGGATCGGTGTCGGCGTACCTGAACGCGGTCGGATCGACCGCCGATAGCCTGACCTATTTCGTCGGCTCGATCTTCTTCACGGCCGCTTCCTTTTCGCAACTTCTGCAAGCCCAGACTCCGGCAATGACCGATGTTGACATCGACTTGCAGCATCAGCGCGGGCCGGTACGACTCAGGGCATGGCTCCCGAAAGATCTCAATTGGCTCGCCGCTATTACGCAGTTTCCTGGCACGGTGTACTTCAACATCAGCACCCTTGCTGCTCTGGCACACAACGCGACGGTCGCAGAGCAGGACCGGCGTGTCTGGCGGCCTGACCTTTCGGCTCGACACTGTTCCTGTTAGCGAGTGCCTTTGCCATTCTCGCGATGGGGCGCTGCTTCAGCTTCCGACCGCGTTCTTTTCCATGGTGGATCACCTGGTTGACCATGATCGGATCGATCCTGTTCATGATCTCCGCGCTGGCAAGCTACGTCCTTCCCCGTACCGGCGAATTGATCAAGAGCCGTTTTTCGATCATCGGCACGTTACTCGGAGCTCTTTGTTTCCTGCTTGGCGCGGTGCTTATGTTCCCCGCCTGGAGACAGGCAGCTGGAGCCACAGCACCCGAAAGAACCCGTACGCCGTGACAACCGTCGCCAGTACACACCGCACCTTGATCATCTAACCGAGCCCGCCTCGAATCAAAGGAGAAACACATGACCGCCTCGCCCGAGACCATTTCCGACACCATTCCTGCGGGTATCGGCTGGTTGATCTTCCGCGGGAAATCCGACCTCAATCCAGACCTGGTCTCGAAGAGAACTACCTCGGCAAGACTGACGCAACATTCACGCTGAACTTCTCAACCGGCTCTTCAATGGTGCTGGCGCAGTACTACAACTTCGTCCGCTACGGCCGCGCCGGCTACAGCTATGTGATGAAGAACATGCAGCAGAACGCCAAAGTGCTCGCCGAAAAGCTGCAGGAGATGGGCCGCTTCGAATTGATTGGTCCTGACGAAGAGCAACTTCCAGTGACAGCCTTCCGGCTGACCGGCGATAACACTTTCGATGAGTTCGATGTTGCCTGGCAGCTGTCCGCCGAGCGAGGCTGGATGGTTCTGGCGTACACACTGCCGCCGAACGCTCAGGACATTACGATCATGCGGGCGCTGGTCAAGGAGACGCCGAGCCGAGAGCATGTCGACACACTGGCCCGCGACATCAAAGAGGCCTGCGACACCCTTGAGAGGAAGGGAGGAGCTCACGAGTCGGAACGTCGCAAGATCGTGACTGGCCCCGGCCATTGAGCGTCAACTAGAACAGATGCCATGACGGAGCCGATTTGCGAGGTGATCATTACCGCCGATGACGAGAACTGGCTGATCAACTTCAGCCGATCAGTGGTCAAGGACAGGCTCGCTGCTTGCGGCCAGCACATTTCGCCCATTAGGTCCATCTATCGCTGGGACGGCAGCATCCACGATGACCGCGAAGTCAGAGTAGCGCTGCATACCCGAGCCAGTCTGGTGCCATCGATCGTCAACAGAGTCAACCGCCAACACCCGTATCAGGTGCCTTGCGTTCTCGCCTTGCCTGTCCAGACCGGCAACCCCGATTACCTCACTTGGGTCATCGAGGAAACGATCGCACCGAGTGGCGATGATCAGGTCTAACCGTTACGTCTGATGCTTGCCAGGACGTACTGAGGAAGACAATGCTTTCCCCATGGCGAACAGGAAAAGCAAGCCGCAAGCACGCATTGGCAGTGCCAGTTCGCGGGTCCGGCAGACCCCGATCGGAGACTATGGGTTCCTCAGCGACGGCGAGGTGTCGGCCCTGGTCTCCCCGAATGGGGCTGTGGAGTGGATGTGTGTTCCTCGCTTCGACTCACCGAGTGTCTTCGGCCGCATCCTGGGTCGCCACGCCGGCACGTTCCGCGTCGCTCCGGCCGACGTCACAGTGCCCGCGGATGTCCGCTATCTGCCAGGCACGATGATCTTGGAGACGAGCTGGGGCACGCCGACCGGATGGATCATCGTTCGCGACGCGCTGCTGATCGGTCCGTGGCACCATCCGACTGATCGTTCCAGGACATACCGCCGGACACCGAACGACTATGAGGCCGAGCACATCTTCCTACGCACGATCCGCTGTGCCTCCGGTGAGGTACAGACAACGATGGACTGTGAGCCGGTGCTTGACTACGGCCGGGCGCACGTGCGCTGGGAGTACACCGGCAACAACTACTACCAAGGTGTCTGCTCGGCCGAGGGTGCGGATCTCAAACTGACGTTGACCAGCGACTTGCGGCTGGGGTTCGAGGGCGGCCAGGCCAACGCCCGAACGTTGCTCAAGGAAGGTGACGTCCGCTATGTGGCGCTCTCCTGGGGCGGGGCTCCGCCCCCGATGGACTTCGCAGATGCGTACAAGCGGCAGGTCTGGACCGCCCACCACTGGCAGCATTGGCTGGCTCGCGGACAGTTCCCTGATCACCCATGGCGCGGCTACCTGCAGCGCAGCGCGCTCACCCTCAAGGGCCTGACCTACGCGCCGACTGGAGCGATCGCAGCCGCCGGCACTACGTCGCTACCGGAGACTCCCGGAGGAAATCGGAACTACGACTACCGCTACACCTGGATAAGAGACGCCACATTCGCGCTCTGGGGTCTGTACACCCTGGGTTTTGACTGGGAGGCAGTGGACTTCTTCTCCTTCATCGCCGACCTCGTCGAGGGCGAGGACGACATTCAGATCATGTACGGCATTGGCGGCGAAAAGGAGCTGACTGAGAAGGAACTCGACTGGCTGCCGGGTTACGCCAACTCGCGTCCGGTGAGGATCGGGAATGCCGCATATGCGCAAAAGCAACATGATGTCTGGGGCGCCCTGCTCGATTCGGTCTATCTGCACTTCAAGGCTGCCAATCGCCTGGACAACCGCATCTGGCAGATTCTGGACAAGCAGGTCAGCCAGGCGTTGAAGTACTGGCGTGAGCCAGACGCCGGAATCTGGGAAGTGCGCGGGCCGCTGCAGCACTTCACCTCATCCAAGATCATGTGCTGGGTCGCCGTCGACCGCGGCGCCAAGATCGCCAAAATCACTGGCGAGGACGGTAAGGCCGCGGAATGGGAGCTTGCGGCACAGGAGATCAAGGACGACATCCTGGCTAATGGTGTGGACGAGCGAGGGGTACTGACCCAGTACTACGGCAGCAAAGCCCTCGACGCATCGCTACTTCTCGCCCCATTGGTGCGCTTCCTACCAGCCGACCATCCGGTGATCAAGAACACTGTGATGGCGATAGCCGATGAACTCACCTTGCACGACCTGGTACTGCGGTACAGAGTTGAGGAAACCGATGACGGCTTCGAAGGGGAGGAGGGCAGCTTCACCATCTGCTCGTTCTGGCTGGTGTCGGCACTGTGCGAGATCGGCGAGTATGAGCGAGCCCGGAAGCTGTGTGCCAAGCTGCTGACTCTTGCCGGTGCCCTTGATCTCTACGGCGAAGAGATTGAGGCGCATACCGGGCAGCATCTTGGAAACTTCCCGCAAGCCTTTACCCACCTAGCACTGATCAACGCTGTCATCCATGTGATCAAGCTCGAGGGCCGAAGGCACGACCACGAGCCTGGCACGTGGGCCGGCTCGATCGAGGCAGGACAGTAACGGACTTGACGCAGACAGCGGCACCGTGGGTGCCAGAAAACGCCGACATTGAGGGGCTCCGCCAAGCGGCGGTGAACTGCAAGGGTTGCGAGCTGTGGAAACCCGCAAC
>DATFBI010000062.1:0-7485 GCA_035253925.1 Propionibacteriaceae bacterium | reverse complement strand
TCCTGCATGGTCTCAAGGATTCGTTTAACCCGCTGGTAGTAGTCGGTGAAGATCGGCAGCAGTACTTGCCCCGCCTGCTCACCAAGCGCGAAGTTCCGGCTCACCCGCCAGGCATGCCGAGTCCGCCCGGGAGCGATTGGCGTAATGGCGTGGGTAAAGCGGAAAGTGTGGATCTGAGTCTCCTTGGGTGCCGAATCGACGTAGACATCCCACCGGTCGACCCACAGGCCAGGAGTTACGAACGCACCCTGCTCCCGCTGTACGTACTCCGCGTCGGCTGGCAACCCGAGCAACTCGGCCTGCCACTCAGGGATCGGTGCTGGCTGGTAGGTACGCGAGAACGACACGGTCGTCTCGGTTACCTCTACCTCGAGGGGTGGCGGCGAACTGCTCAGCACCGGCGGCGCGATGTAAGGGTCGACGACTGCCACATGCGTGATGTCGGCGAAGTTCTCGTGTAGCAACAGCACGTCGGCTTCAGTCTCCCACTCGTCGCCGAGAGTTGCCCAGCCCGGATCACTAAGCCACGGCGTGCTGGCCGGGCGACGTAGTCCCGCAATCGCAGGCTCGCCCAGCCATACCCATACGAAGACTCCGTCTTCGTGCACCGGAAAAGCGCGAACCCGAGCACCAACCGGGATCTCACTCTGGGTTGGCACATGGACGCAGAAGCCGTGGGCGTCGTACACGAAACCGGTATAACCAGAGACAATCGTGTCGCCCTCGACCCGGCCGAGACTAAGCGGATATGGCCGATGAGCACAACGGTCCTCGAGCGCGACGGGGGTTCCATCGGTTGTGCGGAACAAAACGACGCCTGTGTCAAGAACACGGCGACCCAACGGTTCCCGGCCGACCTCAGGGCTGGTCGCCACCGCGTACCAGCAATTTCGTGGATGCATCTCGGTCCGGTCACTGCGGCTTCCGGTTCGCTGGCGCATGGGGTCGGTCTCCCTAGCTCTACAGGTCGAGGACCAGTCGGGGTGAACGGCAGCGTGATACGCATACCATCATGTACTCGTTCGAGGCCTGCTCCTCCTCGCTGAGAACTGAGTCGCGGTGATCAACATCTCCCTCGATGACCTCGGTTTCACAGGTTCCGCAGATACCTTCCATGCATGATGCGAGAACGCTGACGCCAGCCTCTCGGATCACTCCGAGTACCGACTTGTCCGGTGGCACCTGCAGAGTTAGGCCGGAGCGTTGCAACACAAGCTCGAACTTCGAATCCGCCTCCGCGCCCGGTTCCTGCGGCTTGGCGCTGAATCGCTCAAGATGAAGCGAACCCGGTGGCCACTGCTCGCAGAACTTCTCGACAGCAGCGAGCAAGCCCTCGGGGCCGCAGCAGTAAACCAACGTATCCGACTGCGGCGTACCGAGCACCAATTCAAGATCAAGCATCCCCTTTTCGTCCTGCGGAACGACCGTTACCCGATCGCCGTATTGGGCAAGTTCATCGAGGAAGGCCATTGAAGCGCGCTCCCGGCCCCCATAGAGCAGCTGCCAATCTGCGCCAGCAGCATCGGCTTCGGCGATCATGGGCACCAGCGGCGTAATTCCGATACCGCCCGCAATAAAGAGGTACCGCGGGCTTGCGACCAGTGGGAAGTGGTTCCGCGGCCCGCGCACCCGCACAATAGATCCTTGGCTCAGCGAGTCATGGACGCGCTCCGAGCCACCGCGGCTGTCCGGCGCGCGAAGTACACCAACTCGCCAGACATCAGGTTTCGATGGACTACTGCACAACGAGTATTGCCGGACCAAATCATCGGTGAGAACGAAGTCGATGTGCGCACCTGGTGTCCATGGCGGGAGTTCGCCGCCCTGTGGATCAACAAGGGTGAGCGCGACAACGCCGTCAGCGACTGATTGCGCCTCCCGTACCACCAGATCGGCCTCGTGCTCCCGGACGATGGTTTGAGTGGTCGTCATTGGCATCATCCCGTCCCGCGGTGCCGGCACAGCATTTGTTCGGATACGAACGATAACTGTCGGAGACCGTTGCCGACAAGTCATACAGCGAAGCGCAGCGGGCTGATCATTCGGATACAAATTAGACTCATGCCGTGCGCGCCCTGCTGATTCAGCATGATCACATCTGTACTCCAGGCTTTGTGGGTGAGCGACTGACGGACCGAGGGTTCGATCTCGTGCTCCACCCGGTAGTCGCAGAAGACCGTTTCCTGACACCTAATGTCGAGGTCGACTTTCCCGAGCCCCGCGACTTCGACGCGATCGTGCCGATGGGTGCGCCTTGGTCAGTTTATGATCATGAGGCGATCGGAACGTGGGTGCTAGCAGAGCTCAGGATGCTGCGTGCGGCCCATGATCAACAGGTGCCGGTGCTCGGCATCTGTTTCGGCGGGCAGTTGCTCGCGGCGGCTCACGGTGGGTCGGTGTCTCGGTCGGCAGCACCGGAGATCGGCTGGGTCGATGTCGATTCCGACGATGAGGCACTGGTTCCAGCCGGCACGTGGTTCCAGTGGCACTACGACCAATGGGAGCTGCCCAAGGACGCCCAGGAGGTAGCTCGAAACAGCAACTCCTCACAGGCTTTCGTCATCGGCCGGAATCTTGCGGTCCAGTTTCATCCCGAGATGACTTCGGAGATCCTTGCTTCCTGGATGGTGACCGGCGGCGTCGAGGATGCCAATCGCTTCGGCATCAGTGTTGAGGAACTGGTACGCGAGACCGCCGAACGGGATGCCGCCAACCGTGAAAAGGCGCACCGACTCGTTGATCAATTCCTTGATCGTTTCCTCCCTGCGAGCGTCGGGTTGCGCGAGCAGGGCACAAACAAACGACGGTCCAACCAAAGCCCAATGTGAAGTGACCGAGGATTCCGGACACACCTTCCGACAAGCCGCTGGACGATTCGCGTCCGGGGTGCCCGTCGTTACGACCAGAGCGTCGGAAGGCGCGTACGGGGTCACCGTCTCGTCTTTTGCCTCTTTGTCTCTGAATCCGCTCTTGGTCACGGTATCCATCAATCGATCCAGCCGGCTGCTTCGCTACGTGCGCTCGGCGGAAGCGTTTGCGGTCAGCGTGCTCGCTAGTGATCAACAGCAGGTTGCAGGTTATTTCGCTACCTCTGGGAGAAGTCCGGAGCCTGAGGGTTTCTCAACTGTGCCGACGACAGTGCAACAGACGGGCGCGCCGATCATCGAGGGCTGCCTGAGCTGGTTCGACTGCACTCTTGAGGACGTACTGCCAGGCGGCGACCATGAGATTCTTGTCGGTCGCGTTGCCGCAGCCGGTGGTCGCACCGGTGAACCGTTGGTCTACTGGGCAGGTGAATACCGGGCGTTGACGACTGCCGATTTGCGCCCTGAGCTTGTCGAAGGGCGCGCTGCGACAGGCGCCGTCCTGAGCTCTTCGAAGGGCTCAGCGCGCATATCCGATCAAGTGGCGAACGCCTCTGACGGGCTTGCGGTCGCCTATCACGTGCTCGACATTGGTCCGGCGGAAATGCTCGACGCCCAGAACTCCATTGAGCCAGCTATTGCAGCACTCGCCGCCGTGCGCACGCCGCCCGAAGAGTGGGATCGGCTGGAGCAGCTTGTTGATCAATCCGAACTAGCCGTCGACCAGCCGGATGAATTCAATCAACTTGCTCTTGCCTTCCATAGCGCAATTGCGGACGCGGCGGGGAATCGCGTGCTAAAGGCCACCCTGGCCAGTCTTGGCCAGGTGCAATCAACCCACTACCGCGACTTCGGCAGCCCTGAGTCGGCTCGGGCCGCAGTCGATGGACATCGGCGGTTACTGGCTGTGCTTCGCAGTGGCGATCCGGAGGCGGCCGGCGATGAGATGCGCAAGCACCTTAAGGCGGTACGCAGCCACCTGCAGATCGGCTAAGGATCCCTGGGATTTCGCGACCGACTCAAAACACCGACTAAGTCCCCCACGAGACTGTGAGCTTGTCGTTGGAGCCGAAGTGAATCAGGTGGCGGGCAACGACGTCCTTGAGCGTCTCCAACTGGGCGGCATCGGCCGCAGTCCCGATCATCTCGATGCCGGTCGCCGCGGCCTTCAGATCACATGTTCCGAAGTCGAACTGGAGGCGGCCGCCTTCGTCGGTGAGCTCGGTCGTCACCGTGTTTCCAAAGTGGCTGACCAGCTGCTTGATATAGCGCTCGGGCCGTGAGGTTACGACGAAGGCTGCTGCAGTGGGCATATCCGATTACACAAGCCAGCTGATCATTTGGCTTGCACACGGACTGGAAACTTCTTGATCCCATTGATGAAGTTGCTGCGTACCCTCGTCACCTCGCCATTCAGCTCGATCGATGCCAGCCGCGGGATCAGCTCGGTGAACATCAACCGGATCTCCATGCGCGCCAGGGCGTTGCCCAGGCATACGTGCGGGCTGCCTTTGCCGAAGGTCACATGATCAATGTTGGTACGAGTGACGTCGAACCGATAGGGATCGGAAAAGACATCCTCGTCCCGATTGCCTGAGGCGAACCACATAACAACCTTGTCTCCGGCCTTGATCTGCTTACCGCCAAGCTCGACGTCCCGAGTCGCGGTACGCCGGAAGTGGTAGACCGGCGATGCCCAGCGCAAGAACTCCTCAATCGCAGTCGGGATCAGCTCCGGCTGCTCTTGCAGAAGCTTCAATTGATCTTGGTTCTCGATCAACGCCAGCATGGACTGGCTGATTGCGTGCCGGGTAGTCTCGTTGCCCGCTATCACCAGCAACAGGAAGTAATTGTCGAAGTCACTCGGCGACAGCGGCTCGCCGTCTTCTGGGATCTTGTTCACCAGAGTGCTGACCAAGTCGCTGCCATCGCCGCCCTTGCGCCGTCGCGCCAGCTCGCGGCCGTACTCGAACACCTCCAGCGCCGCCGGCGAGCGGAACGGCAAGTGCCGGTATTGATCACTGTCGGGATCGGTGATCAGATGCTCGGTGTAATCGGGATCGGTATTGGCGACCATCTGGTTGCCCCAGTTGATCAACATTCCGGTGTCGCTCACTGGTACGTCGAGCAGTCGGACTAAGACGTTGATTGGAAAGTCCGCGCTGACCTTCTCAACGAAGTCGAATTCGTCGTTCTGCAAGGCATTGTCAATGGTGACGTTGGTCAAGTCGCGCAAGAAAGCCTCATAGTTGCGGGTTAGCGGGCCAGGGCTGAACTCGCGCTGGATGAGCTTTCGCAATGCCCGGTGCCGTGACCCATCGGTCTCCAGCATGGACCGGCGAATATCCATCAGATCATCATCGACTTCCTCGAGATTGACGTACTTCGTCGATGTGAACGTCTCTGGGTCACGATCCACCGTCCAAATGTCCTGGTACTTGGTCACTGCCCAGAAACCGGAGTTCGGCGGAGCCTCCTGCGTCCAATGCACCGGGTCCTCGGCGCGCAACGTGTCGAACATTGCCCAGCCCTCATTGCGGGCGAAGGCATCAAGATCGGTGAGGTCGACTTGATCAAGAGGTATCGCGGTGCGCTGTAACACGGTCTCTCCTATTCAGTTCCGTTTTTGATCACCGAGTGCAGATCGGCACGCCTCACCAAGTGTTGGTCAGTTAGAGGTGATACGCGTACTCGCGGAACTCCCAGTCAGTGACCCAGTGGTTGAAGCGTTCGAGCTCATTTCGCTTATACGTAAGGAACGTCTTGACGAACGGCTCACCGAGTATCCGGATCATCTCGCTGTCCTCCTCGAGTGCCTGAAGCGCAGTCGCAAGATCACCAGGTAGCTTCTCGGCCTTGCTGGGGTCGTATCCGTAGCCCTCCAACGGGTCGGGAGGCTCCAGCTCATCGCGAATCCCGAGGTAGGCGGCCGCGAGCAGTCCGGCGATTGCCAGATAAGGGTTCGCGCTGGCATCACCGAGTCGCAGTTCCATACGGGCCGCCCTGCCGCGCTCGGGTGGGATCCGGACCATTGCGCTGCGGTTGTCCAGCCCCCAGTCGATCAACCAGGGAGCAAGCGTGTCTGGGCCGAAACGCTTGTAGGAGTTGATCGTCGGGTTGGAGATCGCCGAAAGCGCCGGGGCATGAGCGAGCACACCGGCGATCGCCGACCGGCCCCGTTTCGACAGCCCGTCCTCGGTCGTCGGATCGTCGAACAAGGGCTGACCAAGCTCATCCCAGGTGGAGAAGTGAATATGAAAGCCCGACCCGCCTTCGTCGTTGAATGGCTTGGCCATAAAGGTTGCCAGTTTGTCTTCTTGACGAGCAAGTTCCTGAATCGCGCTCTTGAAACGAAACGCACGATCGGCGGCATCCAGGGCTTCGGAGTGCCAAAGGTTGATCTCGAACTGCCCGCTAGAGAACTCGTGGTTCGCAGCAACAACCTCGAGGCCATAGGCGGCTAGGTGACGCAGGCTGCGGAGCAATACATTCTCGGGGTCGCCCTTGAGCCCGGCGACGTACACATTGCCGGTGGCCTCGGCGTAGCGCTGCCAGCCGCTCGGGTTTTTGTCGGTACGTTCCAGGACGTAGAACTCGAGTTCGGGGCCAACGGCTGGCCGCATACCTAGATCAGAGAACTGCTCGATTACCCGCTTGAGCACCATCCGGGGACTTTCCTGGGATGGTGAGCCATCGGGGTTATAGATGTCAGCAATGACGTGCGCGACACCCTTTTCCCACGGCACCAGCTGAACGGTATTGATATCGGGGAATGCCAATACGTCAGGCAAGCCCGCCTCGAGCCCACCTTCGATGTCGACCACATCACCCATCGGTGTCGTCCCGTAGACCGACCGACAGAAGGCCACACCATCGCCGACCGTGCGGGCAAACCGGTTGACCAGGATGTCGCGTCCTCGCTCGGTGCCGATGATGTCGGAATAGCCGACGCGTACGACGTCGATGTCTTGGGTCACCATTTTGGCCGCGAAGTCCTCAAGACCCGTCGTATCGAAATGAGCCATCCCGAACCTCCGGTCATTGTTTTGGAACCGAGCCGCTGTGCCTCGCGCGCTCCGAGACCGTTTCCGGAACCTACGTACACGTAGCTTTCCTACGGTCTGCACAGGTTGCAACGTGTGCAGACCGCTAGCAACCCACGTACACGTAGGTTTCGAACAGTCGTTTGGGTCCGAACAGTATCGCCTGACTAAGCCTATGGCAAGAGACTCCGAGGCGCGAGGCGCAGATTGATCGGCATTGCTAACGGCTCAACCAAACGAGTACCGTACGGATCCAAATGATCTGCGTATAGATATGTGCCCCGAGCCTGTCAAGGGGCACACCGAACGGGCTTTCAGGAGCGTTGCATGACCGACGTCAAAGGCTTCTTTTATCCACGTACGGCAAGCGGCCGGTCATCACTCATCCCGACACCTCCGTGGTACTACTCGGGTGATCTTCTGACGGTCGAATACCGTACAGACCCTGCTCGGGTAGCCGAACTGCTGCCTGACCCGCTCTCGTTGGCTGATGAAGATCCCGGGGCGGTGGCCTTGATCTGGGCTGACTGGCAATCCTGCTCGTCTTCCCGGGAAGAGCTGCTCGACCCAGTGCGCTC
>DATFBI010000061.1:0-2829 GCA_035253925.1 Propionibacteriaceae bacterium | reverse complement strand
AGCTCTTTGAGCAGTCTGACGGTGAGCGGCGACGGCAGGCTGGTGGCGTATGGGATAAGTGAGGCAGGCAGCGACTGGACCATATTTCGGCTGCTGGAGCTGGCCACCGGAGAACCTGTCGAGGACACCCCAATCCGGACTAAGTTCTCCGAGGCCGAGTGGCTGCCGGACCACCGCTCCTATGTCTACACCCATTTTGATCATGAGGGGGAGGCTGACGGTACCCAGACTGCCGCGCTTCCTGGACCGAAGCTACGGATACATCGCATTGGCGAGCCGCAAGATCATGACGAAGTGATCTTGGAATTCCCAGAGAATGATCAACTCATGTTCTGGGCAGAGGTGACCGATGACGATCGCTATCTGGTCGTCAGCATTGTAGAAGGCACCGAGAACAAGAATCGTCTTTGGGTCTACCCGATCACTTCGGGGGAGCGTAGCCAGCTCGGAAGTCCAATCAAGATCATCGATGAGGTGATTGCGGAATTCGCGTTAGTCGGATCCGATGCCAGCACGCTGTATCTTCGAACCGATCTCCATGCCGAAGCCGGGCGACTTGTCGCCATTGACCTCGAGGCCTTCATCGACACTGGCGAGATCCGCTGGCGAGAGGTAGTTGCCTTGTCCCAACACACCCTGTCCGTCGCGCGGGCGGCGGGTGAGAAGTTCCTTTTGGTGTACCTAGCCGATGTACAGCCTCTGATCATGACAGTCGATCTTGATGGTGGATCATCTGAAGTCGTTGAAGTCTCCGGTGGCGCGGTGGTCGGTCTGAATGCCAAGGGTGGCGATGCTGAGGCGTTCATCGGCCTCTCCTCGGTCACGTCAGCCACACACAGCTATCTCATCGACACCGGTTCGCCTGCCGTAACTTCCCTGGCTGCACTGGTGCAGCGCGGGTCCGAAGAATTTCTCGCTCCCGAAATCGTCATAGAGCGCCACCGGGCAACTAGCAAGGACGGTACGACAGTGCCGTACTTCCTGATCTCTCCGGTCGATGCCGATCGGTCCCGGCCGCAACCGACCCTGTTGTACGGCTACGGCGGCTTCAAGGTCCCGGTGCTTGCTGATTATCGACCTGGCTGGCCCTGCTGGCTGGCCGCCGGTGGCCTGCTCGCCATCGCGAACCTGCGGGGTGGGGGAGAGTTCGGCACCGCCTGGTACGAGGGCGGTCGCCTTGCGAACAAGCAGAATGTCTTCGACGACTTCATCGCAGTCGCCGAGCATCTCAAACAGACAGGAGTCACGACTACCGAACAGCTCGCGCTGCATGGTCGCAGCAATGGTGGCCTACTGGTCGGAGCGGTGATCACCCAGCGCCCTGACTTGGCCGCAGCAGCGTTGCCAGCTGTTGGTGTTTTAGACCTGCTGCGCTTCCATCTGTTTACCATCGGCGCTGCCTGGATCTCCGATTACGGCAACCCTGACGATCCAGAGCAATTCGTTCAGGCGCTGGCCTATTCACCGCTACACAATGTCCGGCCTGGAGCCAGCTATCCGGCCACCCTAGTGCTCACCAGTGATCATGATGATCGTGTGGTCCCGCTGCACAGCCACAAGTTCACGGCCGCGTTGCAGCATGCACAATCAGGTGGTGAGCCGATCCTGACCCGGATCGAGGTCTCGACGGGTCACGGGCTTGGCAAGCCAACTGCTCTGATTGCGGCCGAGTGGGCTGATCTGTTGGCCTTTGCGGCCTACCAGACGGGTTTGCTGCGAGCGTCGGGAATCGCGCGCCGCCGCACGGAGGAGGAGCGAGCGGAGGCGTAGTTTCCTCTGTGAGCGACGACGACGGCGGTGGGTTCAGAGCGCGATGCGCGAGCAGCACCAAAAATAAAACGTGTCGGAGTCAGCAGGTAAGTTCGCAAGCATGACAGTTGCCGTTGACGACGATGTCTTCGCGTCGCTGGTCGAGCCATTGCGTAGGGAGCTCACGGTTCACTGTTACCGCATGTCAGGCTCGGTTCAAGACGCCGAAGATCTGGTTCAAGAGACTTACTTACGAGCCTGGCGCGGGTTTCGTGATTTCGAGAACCGCTCATCGGTGCGTACTTGGATGTATCGGATTGCCACCAATGTCTGCCTCACGGCGCTAGACGGCCGCGCTCGGCGGCCGATGCCAACGGGCCTGGGGCAGCCCAGCTCGGATCCGTACGGCGTGCTGGATTCTCGACCGGAAGTGCCCTGGCTCGAGCCGGTTCCCGACTCAGTGGTTTGGGGCGGCCCGGTGGATGACCCAGCAGCCGAGGTCGTCGATCGGGAGAGTGTTCGGTTGGCCTTCATTGCGGCTCTGCAGCATCTCACTCCGCCGCAGCGAGCGATCCTGATCTTGCGCGACGTCTTGGCCTGGCAGGCGAGCGAGGTGGCAGAGCTATTGAACATGTCAACGGCCGCTGTCAACAGCAGCCTGCAGCGCGCCAGGGCTCAAGTGCACAAGCTGGATCCGGAAAGTCCTGGCCAGTCGCTCGATGACGAGCACGCGAAGAGATTGCTCGCTGACTACGTCACTGCCTTCGAGAACTACGACGTACAACGGATCGTGGAGCTGCTCGCCGAGGACGCAGTCTGGGAGATGCCGCCGTTCCTCGGCTGGTACGAAGGATCAGAAGCCATCGGCCACCTCATCGAGACGCATTGCCCAGCTGAAGCACCTGGGGACCAAATTATGGTGCCGACTGGCGCGAACGGGCAGCCCGCTCTCGCGCTCTACATGAAGCACCCAGACGGAACCCATCGCGCGTTCCAGCTGCAAGTGCTGACCCTGACCGAGAAGGGTGTTTCGCATGTCGGCTGCTTCTTTGACACCGCCCTGTTCGAGCAGTTCGGACT
>DATFBI010000060.1:0-23961 GCA_035253925.1 Propionibacteriaceae bacterium | reverse complement strand
GCGGCCATGGCATGCTGCACCAGCACCTCAGTTCGGGTGTCGACCGAGCTCGTCGCCTCATCCAAGATCAGCAGCGCCGGGTCGGCGAGGAACGCCCGAGCGATGGTGATCAACTGTTTCTCACCGGCACTGATGTTGCTGGCTTCCTCATCCAGCACGGTGTCGTAGCCGTTCGGTAGCGCATGTACGAACCGGTCAACATAAGTCGCCTCGGCCGCTGCGTGGATCTCCTCCTCAGTCGCGGTCGGCCGGCCATAGGCAATGTTTTCTCGAATGGTGCCGTGAAAAAGCCAGGTGTCCTGCAACACCATCCCGATGTTGGATCGCAACGCCGCTCGCGGCACCGTGGCAATGTCCACCCCGTCGAGCGTGATCCGGCCACGGTCGAGCTCGTAGAACCGCATGATCAGGTTGACCAGAGTTGTCTTACCGGCCCCAGTGGGACCGACGATTGCCACTGTGCTTCCCGGCTCGGCTACCAAAGACAGGTCAGTGATCAGTGGCTGCTGCGGATCGTAGGAGAACCAAATGTGCTCGAACGCCACTCGCCCACAGGTCGGGTTGAGCGAGCTGGCCTCCTCCGGTACCTGCTCTTCCTCATCGAGCACCTCGAAGACCCGCTCAGCCGACGCGACCCCAGACTGCAGCAGATTGGCCATCGAGGCGAGCTGCGTTAGCGGCTGGGTGAACATCCGGGTGTACTGAATGAACGCCTGTACGTCGCCGAGGTTCATGGCACCACTCGCTACTCGAAGTCCGCCAACGACGGCGATCGCGACGTAGTTCAGATTGCCGATGAAGAACATCGTCGGCATGATCAAACCGGAGACGAACTGGGCCCCGAAGCTAGCGCCATACATGGTGCGGTTCCGCTCCTCGAAGACCGCCTCGACCTCGTGCTGCCGGCCGAAAACCTTGACCAGCGACTGGCCGGTGAAGACTTCCTCGACGTGACCATTCAGCTCTCCGGTGGACTTCCACTGCTGGATAAACAGCTTCTGGGAACGCTTGCCGATCAACGCCGTCACCAAGATTGACACCGGGATGGTGATCAGCGCAATCAACGCCAGTACCGGTGAGATAACGAACATCATTGCCGTGACGCCCACCACCGTCAGCAGCGAGGTGAGCAGCTGGCTCAGCGTTTGCTGCAACGCTTGGGAGATGTTGTCGATGTCATTGGTGACCCGACTCAACAGCTCGCCGCGGGTCTGCTTGTCGAAGTAGCTGAGTGGCAGTCGATTGATCTTGTCCTCGACGCGGCTACGCAGAGTGTAGATGGAGCGTTGCACTGCGCCGTTCAGCAAATAGCCCTGCAGCCACAAGAACAGCGACGCCGCCAGATACAGCACTAGCGCCAGGAGCAAGAGCTGCGCCAGCAGCGTAAAGTCGATGCCCTGCCCCGGTATCACATTCAGCCGCTCAACCATGTCGGCGAACTTGACATTGCCTTCGGCCCGCAGCGAAGCCACTACCTGCGCTTTGCTGGCCCCGCTCGGCAGGTTCTTGCCGAGAACGCCAGTAAAGATCACATCCGTCGCCATGCCCAAGATCTTTGGCCCGAGGACATTCATCGCAATGCCGGTGACGGCCAGCAGCACTACCAACGTCAAGATCATCTGCTCGGGCCCGAGGTGTCCCAGTAGGCGCTTGAGCGACGGGAAGAAGTGCAGCGACTTCTCGACAGGACGTGTTTGTTGACCAAACATGCGCCCGCCGCCCGCAGGCGGGCCATATTTGGGCCGCTCCGGCGCCTTGGGAGCCGCGGCCTGCCCATTGCCCGAGGTAGGTTCAGGCTCGGGCTGCATCCGATCTTGACCATTGCCAGTCATGCGGCAGCCTCCGCTGCGCTGAGCTGGGAGTCCACGATCTCCGCATACGTCGGGCAGTCCGCGAGCAGCTCTTCATGAGTGCCGGAACCGACGATCTCGCCATGCTCCAACACAATGATCTTGTCTGCATCAGCAATCGTGGCAACCCGCTGCCCAACGATGATCACGGCGGCCTCCGCCGTCTCTCGCGCCAGGGCGGTGCGCAGTCTGGCGTCAGTAGCAACATCCAGGGCCGAGAACGAGTCATCGAAGACATAGATCTCCGGCCGCTTCACCAGTGCTCGCGCGATCGAGAGCCGCTGCCGCTGACCACCGGAAACATTGCTGCCGCCCTGAGAGATGGGTGCGTCCAGTTGTCCCGGCATATCGCGTACGAAGTCCTCCGCCTGAGCTACCCGCAAAGCGTGCCACAGCTCCTCGTCGGTGGCATTCGGTTCGCCGTAGCGAAGATTGCTGGCGACGGTTCCTGAAAAGAGGAAGGCCTTCTGCGGGATCAGACCAATCCGACTCCAGAGCAGCTCCGGATCGCAGTCGCGTACCTCTACCCCATCGACAGTGACCGATCCGCCAGTGGCGTCGAACAGCCGCGGGATCAACGAGATCAAAGTGGATTTGCCAGCGCCCGTTGAGCCGATGATCGCGGTGGTTTGTCCACGCTCCGCAGTGAAGCTGATATTGCGGAGCACCGGCGACTCGGCACCGGGGTAGGTGAACTCCGCGTCGCGGAACGCCACAACCCCGGTGGCTGGCATCTCAGTGACCGGGTGCGTCGATGGCAACACTGAGGATTCGGTGTTCAGCACTTCCTGGATCCGCTCGGCGCAAACCGCAGCACGTGGCGCGATCATCAACAGGAAGGTCGCCATCATGACTGACATCAAGATCTGGATGAGATACGTCAGGAAGGCCGTCAACGCTCCGATCTGCATATCGCCCGCGTCAATGCGCTGCGCCCCGAACCACAGCACGGCGACGCTGGAAGCGTTCAGAACAAACATCACGATGGGGAAGATGGAGGCCATATACCGGCCCACGGAGGTGGAGGTGTCGGTCAGCTCGGTATTAGCCCGTGCGAACCGCACCGTCTCGTACGGTTCGCGGACGAACGCGCGAACCACCCGGATGCCGGTGATCTGCTCCCGCAGCACCCGGTTAACGGTGTCGATTCGGGTCTGCATCAGCCGGAACAGCGGACCCATCTTGCGGATCACCAAGTAGATCGAGAACGCGAGTACCGGCATGGCGACTGCGACCAGCCACGACAGGCCGACATCGGTGCGCAAAGCCATGATGATTCCGCCGATCATGGTGATCGGGGCTGCCACGAACATGGTGCTGCTTAGCAGCACCAGCATCTGCACTTGCTGTACGTCGTTGGTGTTACGAGTAATCAGCGATGGAGCTCCGAAGTGGTTGAGCTCTCGAGCCGAGAAGGTCAGTACGCGTTGGAACAGTGCGGCACGAACGTCGCGCCCGAAGCTCATGGCCGTCCTGGCACCCAGATAGGTCGCCCAGATGGAGCAGCCGACCTGGACCACTGTGACCGCAAGCATGATGCCGCCGGTACGCCAGATGAAGCTGGTGTCGCCCTTGGCGACGCCCTCGTCGATTATTGCTGCGTTGAGGCTAGGTAGCAGCAGCGCAGCCATGGTGCCGGCAAGTGACAAGATCAGCAGGCTGATGATCGGCCTGCGGTAGCCAGCAAGGTAGGTTCGCAGCAGACGGATCAGCATGATGTCCGCCCTCGGTGTGGCCCGCGCTGCCGACAGACGCCATACAGAAAAAGATCAACAATCTGCTGCGGCTGGGCCAGCCGCTGATCGCCGAGGACGTGGTGACTCATCGCGAAGGTGATCGCCCGTAGCGCACTAGCGGCCTCCACTGGGTCCAATCGCAGCCGCTGTTGATCGGGTTTGATCAATATTGCAAGGGCGCCGTTAAGTAGTCCATTGTCCGCCTGCTGCTTGGCCCGGAAGCTGTCGTGATCATGCGGCTGCTTACGCAGTTGCAGCGACCCGAACAGTGCGAGGAGTCGGCGTAACCTCTCCTGGAGAATGCCGACCGCCGCGATCAATCGCTGCTCAAAGCTCAGACCAAGATCAACTTGAGCTAACTCGTCGCAGGTGTGCTGGACGTCGTAGGCGTCCTCGATGACGGCATCGATCAAAGCCTCTTTGGTCGCGAAGGCACGGAAGATCGTACCCTCCGCAACACCTGCCGCCTCAGCGATCTGTCGGGTGCTGACATCCCGCCCGAACCGCTCTAACAGTGGCTCCGTCGCCGCAATAAGCGCCGCTCGGCGCTCGTCGAGTGGCAGCGGGGCGGCACGAGTCACGCGCTCCAGCTTAGTGAGTGAGTACTCACTCAACAAGTATCTTGGGCTTCCAGCGTGTGGAGCTGGACTATCTGGTGCTGCTTTGGAGTTAGCCACAAGAGTGCAGCTCAAAGAGAAAACCAGAGGGAGTGTTGCTGTGAGCTTGGGCCGACTGGCCGATGAGGTGTTCGAGGCTGTCATTTTTGATTTGGATGGCACGCTGATTGACTCCACCCCAGCGGTTATCCGCTCCTGGGCGACATGGGCTGGTGAATATGGGCTTGAGCCACCCAGACATCATGGCGTGCCGTCCGCCTCCGTCGTGCGGGCTGTCCTGTCTGAAGATCAGTACGAGCACGGCCTACAGCGCATCACCGAACTGGAGTTAGCTGACATTCACGACATTGTGGTGCTGCCCGGCGCAACAGACGCGCTTGCATCGCTCGCCGGCGGCAAGAACGCGATCGCGACATCATGCACTGTGCCGCTGGCCAAGGCCCGGATCGCGGCCGCGCAGTTGGTGGCACCTACCGTGATTGTCACAGCGGATGACGTGGTGAATGGCAAGCCGCACCCGGAGCCGTTTCTCCGGGCCGCCCGACTGCTTGATGCTGATCCTCGCCGGTGCCTCGTAGTTGAGGATGCTCCCAAGGGGCTTGAGGCCGCGAAAGCTGCTGGGTGCTTTACCCTTGCCGTGGTCACGACGACGCCTCGCGAGGATCTGTACGCCGACGCGATTGTCACCGACCTTTCAGAGGTCTGGTTTGATGTGAACGACGACGGCATCCGGCTGAGTTTGGTTGATCAGCCGGCGGGTGCCCTTCGACAGGCGTCGTCCTGAGCCTGTCGAAGGGCTCAGGCACATAACCGCAGCTCAGGGCACATGACTGCAGGTCAAGGACACAGAACGCGCGCCGAGCCTGTCAAAGCGCGCGACTAGCTGTAGCAGCTAGCCCGTCTTGCGCCGGAAGGTGCGCTTGGTCTCAACTGGCCCGTGGCCGTGCACGTGCTGGGGACCCCTGTCGGTTTGATTGTCGATGTGATCCTCACCCTTGCGACCCTGCTTAGCCGCTAGGGCCTCACGGAACTTGCGCTTCGTCTCGTCCTCGGGCGTCTGTTGTTGACCGGGTTTGTCGCTAGCGCTCATGTGCTCATTCTTACCGCTGCTGCTCCGGGCCTGAAGGCTGCTGGGTCGGCTCACTCGACTGCCAGCTCGGTGGCCAGTTCCGCATCGTCTCATCATCAGCCAGTTGATCACCGCTCTCTCCCGCGGCGGCGGCCTGATCATCGGAGGTGATCTCTGCATCGTCCGCGAGGGGTACAAGCCTCACAGCAGTGCCGTAGGCAGCGACCTCACTGAGCGATTGAGTGATCTCGCTGCAGTCAAACCTCAGCCCGACGACCGCATCTGCTCCCGCCGCCACTGCCATTTCAACCATGCGAGCCACGGCGTCTTGGCGGGAGTCGGTCAGCATCACCACATAGCCGTCGATCGGGTTCCCGCCACGCAAGTCAGGCCGTAGTTCACGGGTACGGGCAACGACTCCGACTACGTCGCCGATCACACCAGCGGTTTCGCGGCCGGGAACGTTTTCCATGGTGACCACTGGGAGTGCTCGTGGCACGAGGGCTGGCTGCTTGAGCGCCGGCGGCTGCGGTGTCCACTGCGTCGGCTGTTGCCCGTACTGCCCCTGGGCGGGCTGACCGTAAGGCTGCTGCGGTGGATACTGCCCCGGCTGCTGCCCGTACGGACCCTGCTGACCCGGATAGGGCGGCTGGGGTTGGCGTCCGGCCGACGGCTGACCGTACGGCTGCGGCGGTTGGCCGTATGGTCCGGGCTGCTGCTGCCCGTACGGATTGGCTGGGTTCTGCCCGTAAGGCTGCTGCTGCCCGTAGTTACTCATGTCGACAAGATATCGGCCCAGCACGCCTGTGCCGAGCCGCCTTTGGCGAAGCACAAGGTGCACCCTTCGACAGGCCCAGGGCGCATGATTTTGCGCCGTGGGCGTCGGGCAACCGGCGCCTGGAGCGCTAGCCCAACTCCGTCATCTCAACAGTGACGAACATCTCAGAGCGACCGCCCGAGTACGTGCCGCGCAGCGGGGCGACATCGCCATAGTCGCGGCCATGCCCCACCTGGACGTAGCCGTCAGTGAGCCGTCGGCAGAGTGTCGGGTCGTACCCCACCCAGCTACCGCACCACCACTCGATCCAGGAGTGGCTCTCGCCTTCCACTGTCTTGTTCGGTTCTCCGCTGCCTGGGTGCAGATAGCCCGAGACGTAACGGGCCGGTAGGCCAATCGAACGCAATGCCCCGAGCGCAAGATGGCTGTAGTCCTGACAGACACCTCGGGCTAGCCCCCAGACTTCGCGCGCCGTGCTGGTGACCTTGGTCGAGCCGCGCTCGTAGCTCAGATGATCACCAATCAGGGAGCACACATCCAGGGCCGCCAATCGAGGGGGCTGTCCTATCGTGGAAGCAGCCAACGCCGCCAGTTCCTCCGGAGGCTCAGTGCGCTCATTGACTGTAAGGAATTCCGCCATCTTGTCGACCACCGCGCGGTCCTGCAGCGCTGCCCACCCAAGATCATTGGGTGCGACCCGCCGATCAACATCCCAACCAAGATCATCTCCGTGCGTCTCGACGACACCTTGGGCGTGAACGGCCAGTCGTTCGTGCGGCTCGTGTAGCTCGAAGGTGGTGACGGCAGTCCCCCAGTAGTCGGTATAGCTGAAGCTCCACGCTGCAGGTTCGATCGTGACACGACTGCTCCAGACCGTCTGGTGATCAGTTGCAGCTGGGGTCATACGTGCCTCGTTGTACGAGGACTTCACTCGTGTCGCGTACCGGAATCCGGTTCGATGATCAATACTCAGCCGCATCTCAACGGGTCCCTTCGGTAGTCCAGGCCGGCGGCTCCTCGGCGGCAAAGTAGCTCGTCGAGACTGCAATCGTGACCTGAGCAGTGACGTCTTGTACGACGGCCATCTCGTGGTTGAGGTTGCTGAGTAGCTCGTCAAGATCGGCATATTCCAACCGAGCCCGCAGCTGCCCAAGCGAGCGCAACGCCGGCTCGGCATGGCGTGCTGTCAGCGGGTTGTTCTGGGCCACGCGCTGCAGGCTGTCCGCGGCGGCGATCAACCCATGCATGATCGACCGTGGGAACCGCGCGTCCACGATCAAGAACTCCGCAGCTTCTCGGTCGGTATAAAGACCGCGATAGGTACGCAAGAAAGCATCGTGTCCGCCACAGCCGCGCAGTACAGCGGGCCACTGCGTGCTGCCGTGCGTCAGGGATGCCGACGCCACCAGCCGGGAGGTCATATCGACTTGCTCCAGCGACCGGCCCATCGACATGAATTGCCAGCCGTCGTCACGCACCATGATGCCGCGGGAGATGCCGGCAAACATGGCGCTGCGCTCCCGTGCCCAGTTCAAGAACACGTGCGCACCGCTCGGCCCAAACGGCGCGGTGGGGAGCTGATGCCAGGTCGTATTGACGCACTCCCACAGATCGAGGGGGATTACCTCGCGGGCCCGGCGGGCGTTGTCTCGGGCTGCGGCGAAACCGAAATAGATGGAGGTTGGCTCTGACGGGCCGTAACCAAGGATCCGCAACAGATCCGTCAGCGTCGGGTCCTGAACATGATCAACGCTCATCAGCGCAAGTAGATTGCGACAGGCATCCACCTCGTGGGCCGCGGTCTCCTCAATGATCAGCCGCAGGTGGGTCTGCAGCAGTCGCGCGGTGTCCTCTGCGCGCTCCACGTACCGGCCGATCCAAAACATCGACTCCGCGATCCGGCTCAGCATCCAGGACTCCACGGATTGGCCTGCTGCTGTTGATCTTGCTGCTGCCGTTGGGCTTCCACGATCTTGGGCATTACGGCGACCGGAACCTTGGCGACTGTAAGCGGTACGTCGGTCTGCGATTCGCTTTCCGAGGTCTTCGCCTGATCATCACTATCGTCGCTGTGCTCAGTGGCGGTCCGATGAGTAGACGATGATCGATGCGGCGGCGGACTCAATACCCAGGTGTCCTTGCTGCCGCCACCCTGACTGCTGTTGACAACCAGCTCGCCCTTTGGCAAGGCAACCCGGGTAAGTCCACCGGGCAGGACCCAGACGTCCTCGCCGTTGTTCACGGCGAACGGTCGAAGATCGACATGGCGCGGCTGCAGATTGTCCTCGATCAACGTTGGGACTGTGGACAGCTGGACTACCGGCTGTGCGATCCAGCCGCGTGGATCCTCCTTCACTCTGCGCCGCAGCTCGTCTAGTTCAGCCTTCGTAGCGCGCGGGCCGATCACAATGCCCTTGCCACCGGAACCGTCCACCGGTTTGATGACCAGTTCCTGGACGCGGTCCAGCACCTCTTCCCGAGCTTGATCATCTTCCAGTCGCCAGGTATCGACATTAGGAAGGATCGGCTCCTCGCGCAGGTAGTACTTGATCAGATCAGGCACGTAGGTGTAGATCAACTTGTCATCGGCTACCCCATTGCCGATGGCGTTGGCCAATGTCACACCACCAGTGCGTACCGCGTTCACCAGACCAGGCACGCCGAGCATCGAGTCGCTGCGAAAGTGCACCGGATCTAAGAACTCATCGTCAACGCGACGGTAGATCACATCGACCCGCTGCAGCCCTGCTGTGGTACGCATGAAGACCTTGCCGCGACGGCACTCAAGATCACGACCCTCCACCAACTCGACGCCCATAGTCCGTGCCAGCAAGGTGTGCTCGAAGTAAGCCGAGTTGTACACGCCAGGCGTAAGCACTACCACGGTTGGCTCCTCTACACCGGGCGGTGCCGCCTTGCGCAGTGCGGTAAGCAACCGGGTCGGGTAGCCGGCGACCGGACGGATCCGCTGATTGGCGAAGGCTTCCGGCATTGCGGTGATCATGGCATTGCGGTTAGTCATAACGTAGGAGACGCCGCTCGGTACCCGGACGTTGTCCTCCAGCACCCGGACGTCGCCGGCCGGGTTGCGGATCAGATCTACTCCGGCTACATGGATGCGTACGCCATTGCTGGGCTGGATACCCCACACGGCCCGGTGGAAGTGGGTTGATGAGGTGACCAGCTGGCCGGGAATGACCCCCTCAGAGATCACCCGAGCTTCGGAATAGATGTCGGAAAGAAACGCCTCAAGCGCTCGCACCCGCTGGGCGACGCCACTCTCGATGATCTCCCACTCAGGCGAGGCGATCACGCGTGGCACGAGATCAAGTGGAAATGGTCGTTCCACGCCGCCGACGTCGAACGTCACGCCAGCTTGCGTGTAGTTGTTGGCAAGGGATTCCGCGATCACGCGAAGGTCGTCGGTGGTGGATCGGGAGAGGGCGGAGTAAACGGCCCGATACGAGGGCCGGACACTGCCCTCAGCATCGATCATCTCGTCGAACGCCTCGCCTATCGGGTAACTGGAAAGCACGTCCGCCATAGGCGGAGCCTACTCACAGTCCCGTTACCTGACGTTAACTCTCCAGCTCTGGAATGAAGGCTGCGAGCGTCGAGAAATCGCGCCCAAGCAGCCTCAGAGAAACAAGCAGGAGTCGCCGAACTCGTGCCACAGATAACCTTCGGCAACGGCCGCGCGGTACGCCCGCTGCGTTAGCTCGGCGCCAGCCACTGACTCCACCAGCAGCAGATGTGAGGCCTCCGGGTTGTGCCACCCGGTGATCAGCCCGTCGACCACGCGTACCGGACGCTCCGGTGAGATCACTAGCTCGGTCCAGCCCGAGGCAGCCGCGACGGCCCCGTCCGGCTGGACTGCCGACTCAATAGCTCGAGTTGCCGTAGTGCCTACCGCAATTACCCGGCCACCGCGGGCCCGGCTAGTGGTGACCAGATCGGCCGTGGTCTGGCTTACCTCGAACCATTCCGGCTGCGGGGCCTCACCCGCATCCTGTGACGACAGGCCGGTGTGCAACGTAACGGGTGCGAAGATCACTCCCTGTGTCACTAGCCGGGTCACCAGTTCGGCGCTGAACGGCCGAGCTGCGCTTGGCATTTCTGCGCTGCCCGGGTGCAAAGAAAAGATCGTTTGATAAGCCGAAATGGGAAACGAGCCATTGAGGTAGCCGTAGCTAATCGGCCGCGCCTGCTCACGAAGGTAGTCAGAGAGGGTTCCTGGCACGGTGATCTGGGCTCGCCAGAGCCGGTTACCGTGGCCAGTTGGTGACGAGCCGGCAATTCCTTGAGCTGCTCGCGCATCGCGATCGGAATCCGCCGCGATTCCCGACGCTCGCAGCTCGGGATATCGCGCAATGAGCTCAACGACGCCACCAGTGGGAAGATCGATCTGCTCTCCGACTCTGCCGTCCAGAATGGTCGCCGCGGCGTCCGGCGCACTGCGTAACTCGACAACCCGGGTGCCGTCGGGTAGTCGGTTCGCAACATGGACTAACACCGGTGAGCCCCCGCGCTCGCCGGTCAGCTGCCCGGGCACGGTAGCTGAGGTGTTCACCACCAGCACGTCGCCAGGCCTGAGGTACTCCACGAGACGGTAGAAGGCCGTGTGACGAATACCGACCGACGTAGCGATCATGAGCCGTACCGCATCACGCCGCAGCCCGCGGAGTTCGGCCGGCTCGGTCGCTGTCCGGTCTTTGGGCGAAGAGAACTGCGTAAAGGGCCGGTCAGCCAGCATGGTGCTCATTCAAGATCGCACTATCTCTGAGAGAGATGCAGCAAGCTCAGCGGTGCGATAGCGGCCGCTTGGCAGCCCAGAACTGATCAGTGCTACCACAATCGGGGCCACCGCCTCGGGCTCAGGCCGATCACTGATGTCTTCGTCCGGGTAGGCCGCCTGATGCATGGCGGTCCGCATGTCGCCGGGGTCGAGGCTGTACCAAGTGAAGTCCGGCTCCTCCACCGCCCAGGTCACCGTCTGGTGATCAAGAGCTGCCTTGCTTGAGCCGTAGCCACCCCAGCTCTCGTAATGATCGACGCCGGCGTCGGAAGACACATTGATAATCACGGCTTGCGGTCCTAGATAAGGCAGCAGCGCGCGTATCAACTGCTGTGGAGCGACCACATTGGTGTGGAGCAGTCGCTCGTACGCGGTGGCTTCGAGATCACGAAGTCTAGGCAACGGCGATCCACCAAGATCGCTGGCATTGTTGATCACCAGGCTAAGCCTGCCCGCGGCTGCCACGACGGCCACGAGCTGCTCGCGGTGGTCAGCATTGGAGATGTCACCTGGAATCGCACGTACTGACGTGAGTTCTGACAAGGCCTGAGCCGTACCCGCCAGTGGTTCCTCGTGCCGGGCATCGATGGTGAGACTCCAACCGCGACGAGCTAGCTCGAAGGCCAAGGCGCGACCCAAGCCGAGGGAAGCACCTGTGATCAGTGCGTGAGACATGACTCCATTGTTCAACTTAAAGTTAGCTTGAATTCAAGGGAGCCATCGGCAACGTTTCATCGGTGGCCGTCTACGTGACCCCCGAAAGACAGAAGTAGTTGGTCAAAGGCCGCGGCGACCGCGGGATCCGGACCGCTCGGAGTCAGTTTTCTCCGGGTCGTGAAGGTAGGTGAAATCGCCGAAATCGTCCTCAGCCCGACGGCGCGACCAGCGCCGCTTGCCCTGGCTCTCCGGCGTTGTGGACTCGGGCCCGCTTGCTATGGCCGGCTCCGGACGGCGGGTCGCTGGCGATGACTCAACCTGGGTCGGCTTGGAAGCTGGCTGCGTCTTCTCAGGCAAGGTCTTTTCAGCCAAGGTCGTCTCAGGCAAGGTCTTTTCAGGCAAGGTCGTCTCAGGTGATGTCTTCTCAGGCAAGGTCTTCTCAGGCAAGGTCGTCTCAGGTGATGTCTTCTCAGGCAGTGTCTTCTGCTGGGGTCGTACCGCCTCCGTCGACGCCGTAGGCTCTTCGATTGTTGCCGGCCGCGGGGCGCGCGTCGCATCACCGGTCCGAGCCGTGCCGGCGGTACGAGTCGGGCGCAGACCTGTTCCGCTGGCGCGTACTACGGCTACGCCTACCGCAGTGGTCAGCGGCACAGCCAAGACAAGACCAATTGAGCCCACCAGGATGCCGAGCACTTCGGCAGCGAACCGCTCGGTCATCAGTACCTCGAGCAGCGGCCGGTTATGGATCCTGATCAGCAAAAAGACGCCCAGCGACGCTCCGGCCGTCGCGAAGGCGATTGTGTAGACCGTAGAGGCAATATGATCACGACCGATCCGCATGGCACGCGAGAACAAGTGCTTCTGGCTTGTGCCTTGATCAGCGAGCTCCCAGACTGCCGATGCCTGGGTGATCGTCACGTCGTTCAAGACGCCAAGCCCGGCGACGATGATCCCGCAGATCACTACCGAGGTCAGCTGGAGATCCGGCGCGGCCGCTGCCAAGACATAGTCGTCCTCGGCGGCGACCCCAGTAACGTGTGCCCACTTGGTCGCGGCATAGCCGAGCAGGGCAATCAAGATTAACCCGAAGAGGGTTCCGACCAGCGCGGTCGTGGTTCTGGCACTAAATCCGTGCGCTGCATACAACGCCACGAACATGATCGCCGAGGAGCCGATCAGCCCAACCATGATCGGGTTCGCCCCGGCAATCAGCGCCGGGAACATGAACGTGAACAAGATGAAGCCGGCAAACCCCAATCCGAGGAGTGCGGCAAAGCCACGCCAGCGGGCGACCACCACCACAACAATCGCGAAGAGCAACCCCACGACCAAGAGCGGCACCCGGCGCTCGAAATCGGAGAACTGGTATTGGGCTGGCTGGTCAGGCGACGGCGGTACGCGTATCAGCTTGATGACCTGTCCGACTTCCATCCCTGAGGAGTAGATCGCGGCTGTTACCGGCACCGTGACGGCCTTGCCCTTCTCATCACCCTGGAGCAACTGGGCTGTTACATCAGCGCATCGGGCGTTGGTCACTCCGGGTGTCGAGCCGGACAAGCCCTCACAGGAAATCTCCGTGACTCCGGTAACCCGCGCGGTCGGATAGGTAACGCCGGGAACGCTATAGCCGGCTACGTCGGCGTTGACATGGCGCGAGATATCACCCGGCCAGAAGACGATCAAACCCACCAGCGTCCAGATCGCCAATGGGATCAGGACGACGATCAAAATACGCAGAGCACGCTGGTGACGACGCAATTCGTCAGGATTCACCAACGGCTGCGGCCCAGAATCTGAAAGACGTTCTCTTGTGGAGTGCGAGTGAGCCACGTTGCCGCCTAGTCTTAGTCCCCGTGAGCCAGCTTCCTGGGGCGAGTCGCGACGGCATCCGGCCGTATCGCGCAGTGGCTCGCCAGGCATCCAGGAGCGGCCTGAGCACACAATCTAACTCACGTCATCCCCCTGGCATCCGGTCAGACCCAGCAGGTATCACTGGCCGGGCAAAACAGCGCCACCGCCGGTCCAGGTCCCGACGCAGCGGAATCGGGCTGATCGCCGGCATCATCGGCCTTGGTCTTATCGGCCTCGGCCTGAGGATGGTGCCGACGGTTCTTACTGAGAGCAATCTCGTCGCTGGAATTGCCGGCCCGCTGACCGGCGTCCCGGCCGACACCCCGTCCGCAGCGCCATCCGCCGCCGCGTCGCCGTCGATGAGCATCAAGCCGATGACTGAGACCAGGCCCAGCATGAAGCCCGCCAAATTGCAGGCGAAGCGAAAGGCAAAGAGCCTGCAGAAGGTCGAGGTGCCAGGGAGCGGGCCAGGGACGTACCGGGCAGCCGATAAATCGCTTCGACCGACGACCTCAGCCGGAGCCTTGATCCGTTACGACGTGCGGGTTGAGAAGGGACTGTCAATTGATCCCGACGCCGCCGCCGCCCAGATCCAAGAAATCCTGAACGACAAGCGAAGCTGGCGCAGCACCGGCCGCTGGCGATTTGAGCTGACGCCGGTCGGGCAGTCCGCCACGCTGCATGCGTATATCGCAACGCCGGAGACCACCGATCGGCTTTGCGCGCCGTACCTGACCCGCGGTGAAGTGTCCTGCCAGAACGGCAACCGAGTCGTCCTGAACGCCAAGCGATGGCTGCTGGGCGTCGATTCGTACGGAACTGATCTGACCAATTACCGGCGTTATCTGGTCAACCATGAGTTTGGGCACGCCTTGGGCAAGCACCATGTTGACTGCCCCGGTCCGGGAAGGTTGGCCCCGGTCATGATGCAGCAAACCAAGGGCCTCGGGGCATGTAGGAAGAACCCATGGCCGCAAGCCAGCGAAGACTGAGCTCATCACAGCGCGCTCGGATCTCCTACGATCTCGGCCTGGTACCGCTGCCGGTTGATGTAGCGCGACGAATGCTCGACGGTGGCCTGCGCCCTGAGCTCAACACTTTGCGCCCTGAGCTTGTCGAAGGGCAGCCTCCGTGGCATGCGGAGTATCCATTGCCTGACAGCTTGTATGCGATTGCCATGGCACATGGAGCGCACCAACTGATGACGGGCAAGGTGCATGAGCCGCCTGCCTGGTGGGTACATCAGATCGTCGTCCACGGTGTGGTCGTAGGTGACATTGGATTCCATGGCCCGCCGGATTCGGGGAGGACTGTGGAAATCGGCTACAGCGTGGTGCCGGCTTGGCGTGGCTGTGGTGTCGCGAGTCGGGCTTGTGAGCTGATCTTGCAGCGGGCCTGGCAGGACGGTGCTGAAATTGTCATTGCCGAGACTGATCATGACAACGTGGCATCGCAGGCGGTGCTGCTGCGCAACGGCTTCCGCCGGCGATCCGATGGGGTCTTCATGATCATGCGTCCGGAGGCACGATGAACGGGGTGACACGACACATCCGGCTGAAGCAGCCCATCATGATGGGGCTGATCTTCGCGCAGCTGCGACGCGGTCCAGGTGATCCCACGCATCGCCAGGTTGGCGACAGCTACCTGCGAGCGACGCGTACCCCACAGGGCCCAGCGTTGATCAAGATCATCCCCAACGGCAAGGAGATCGCGGCTCGGGCCTGGGGTGATGGCGCCGAGTGGAGTCTTGATCAACTGCCCCGACTGCTCGGTGCCGCGGACGATCCACGAGGATTTCGGCCGCGCCTCCAGCATGCGCCGCTGGTGGAGGCTTGGCGGCGTTACAGCCACTACCGAGTGGGTCGGACGGAGGCCGTCTTCGAGGCATTGGCACCAGCGTGCATCGAACAAGTGGTGACTGGCAAGGAAGCGTTTCGGGCGTGGCGATTGCTGGTTCGCGAGTTCGGCGAGCCAGCGCCAGGGCCGGCTGGCGAGGCGGGCTCGACTGCGTACGGCATGTATTTGCCGCCGACACCGGAGGTGTGGTCGCGGGTGCCGAGCTGGAGGTTCCTTGCCGCCGGAGTTGAGCAGCGGCGCAGCAGCACGCTGGTCCGCACCGCGGTTCGGGCCGCGTTGTTGGAGCGGACGCTGACCTGGCCGCACCAGCAGGCGGATCAGGCACTGCGCAGCTTTCCTGGCGTGGGGCCGTGGACCTCAGCAGAGGTGCGGCAACGCGCACACGGCGATCCGGATGCCTGGAGCATCGGCGACTACCACGTAGGCCGCGACATTACGTACGTGTTGACCGGCAGACAACTCGATGACGACGCGTGCCTGGAGATCCTCGAGCCGTATCGCGGACACCGCTTCCGGGTGCAGATGCTGCTCTCCATGGTCGGTCGGCGTCGGCCGCGTCGGGGGCATCGGATGAATCTGCCGACGCATACGCCGTACGCGACGCACGGCAGGTCCTAAAACCGACCCGGATGAGGTGGAAACCGAAGACTTGGCCAGAGGGGTTGCGCGCGTCAGTGCCACTCGCCCTGCCGGTTGCCGCGGTCGGGATGACTTTCGGCTTGCTGGCCGGTCCGCTGCTTGGTGCAGGCCCCTCGATCGTAATGTCGACCCTGGTTTGGTCCGGCACCGCTCAGTTCGCCGCCCTCAGCGTTCTTGCTTCTGGAGGCGGGACCGCGTTGGCGGCAGGCGCTGGGTTGCTGGCCAATACCCGCTTCCTGCCGATGGGATTCGCGATCGCTCCTTCGATGACCGGTGGGCCGCTGCGGCGCTTCTTGCGGGGCGCGGTGCTAGCCGACGCGTCCTTCGTCATCGGCAATCGCGGAGCAGGCCGGTTTGATATCAACGCCCTAGTCTGGGCTGCTCCGCTGCAGTACTTCCCGTGGATCGCCGGCACATTTGTGGGTGTCGTCGGGGCCAGCGCTATCGGTGATCCGACTCGCTGGGGGCTCGACGTCCTCTTTCCAGTGTTTTATTTGAGCTTGTTGCTGCCAGAACTGTTTCCGGACCGTTTACAAGGGCATGGGGAGCGACGATCGGGACGGGCAAGCGATCGTGCGGGCCGTCACGGCTTTGCTGCGGTCCTGAGCCGCCAGCCGATCATCGTGGCGGTCCTAGGCGCAGCCATTACGCTCGCGCTGACTCCCATCGCGCCGGCGGGCGTACCGGTATTGGTCGCGGCCTCAGCCGCGCTGATCGGACTTCGGCCGCCACGTCAGTCCGCCGCCGACACAGGAGACGAGGCATGAAAACGTGGGCCCTGATCGCCGTACTAGCGCTCGGCACCGTGTTGATGAAGACCCTGGGCCCGGTGTTGGCCGGTGGGCGGCAACCACCCGCCCGACTCACCAGAGTCATTGCCTTGATCGCTCCGGCGCTGATCAGCGCCCTGATCGTTGCCGGCACCTTCACGCAAGGGCAACGCTTGATCATCGATGCTCGCGCCGCTGGGCTTGCGGTAGGGGCAATTGCCCTGTGGTTCCGGGCGCCTGCCACCGTTGCGATGTTGCTCGCTCTCGCGGTCTGCGCCCTGCTTCGGCTCTCCGCCTGACACCGCGGTAGGGACAAAGTGACAGGGTAAGTGTGGCCGCGAGCCAAACGTTTCCGCGGGAACGTCTCACTTATCTGCCGCGGCTACCTCGCCAAGCCTCTGTTGCTTCATTGAGATAGCCGATCTCATCCGGCGTCAAGGTGAACGACAAGGCGCCGGCATTGTGCCTGACCTGATCAGCGTTCTTGGCCCCTGGGATCGGTACGACGCTCTCCTGCTCCAGAAGCCACCGCAGCGCCACCTGGCCCGGTGTCTTGCCGTAATGATCACCGATGGACCGCAGCAGCGTGACCAGTGGACGCAACGCATGGAACTTTGCACCGCGGAAGGGTTCGCGGAAGCGGCGAATACCAATCGGCCGACTGCCATTGAGATACTTGCCCGTGAGCGCACCACTAGCAAGCGGCTGGTACGCGATCAAGGTAATGCCTAGTTCACGGCAAGTGTCCAGCACACCGTTGGTCTCGGGTTTCCTGTGCAGCAACGAATACTGCACCTGATTGGACGCCAGCGGAATGCCCCGGCGTGCCAGCGCCTGGTGCGCGGTCCGCATCTGCGCTGCGGAGTAGTTACTGACACCGACTGCTTTGATCTTGCCCGCCTCAACGGCATCAGCCATCAATCCCATGAGCTCCTCAATATCGACGCGAGGAGCCGGAAAATGATGTTGGTAAAGATCAATCGTGCTGCGCCGCAGGTTATTCAGACTGGCATTCAATGCCTCAGGCAGGTCTTGGGCGCGCCCAAACGGGGTCGGCGGGAACTTCGTAGCAATGACGACGGCCTCCCCGTCTGCAAGCTCCCCCAGTCGTCGCTCTGACCCGCCGGCACTGTACATAGCTGCTGTATCAAAGAAGTTGATCTCGGCGGCAAGGCTTGCGGCAAAGGCGGCCTGTTCATCATCCGGATTCGTTCCACCGTACGATCTCTTGGCCGGCATGAACCGTTGCACACCGCTGGCCTCACCCCAGATCATGACGCCCAACCCGAGTCGAGAAACCCGAACATCACTGCGGCCCAGCGTTACTGTCTCTGCCATCTTTGACACTCCTTAGACGCCGTCGAAATTGCCAACCTCATTCACTATCGCCGGTGATCATAGAGTGCCCAATCATCGCGCATCGGAATAGCGGCAGCAGCCGTCCGGTTCCTCTTCAAATAAGCAGATGAGGAAGGGTCTATGGGCATCACACGCTTAAACCATGCAGTGCTCTTCGTGCGCGACCTGAAGCGCAGCGTCGCCTTCTACACTGACGTATTGGGGTTCAGACGAATCGACATGACCCCTGAGGGATTTGCCGGTGCGGCGTTCCTGCAAGCACCTGGCTCAACCAACGACCACGACCTGGGCCTGTTCGAGATCGGAGCCAATGCCGGGCCGTCCGGCGCGGGACGTAGCACGGTGGGGCTTTACCACCTGGCCTGGGAGATCGACACGTTGGCGGAAATGAAGCAGCTGTCGAACTCGCTTGCCGAGAACGGCGCCCTCGCCGGTTCATCAGATCACGGCACAACAAAAAGCTTGTATGGCAAGGATCCTGATGGTCTGGAGTTCGAGATCGCCTGGATTGTGCCCGCCGATCGGCTGGACGAGGCGGCACGCGAGGCTCGTAAGCGGATCGGTCGGCTCAACCTCGACCAGGAGATCGCACGCTATGGTGCCGACACTCATGGTGGGATCGGCATCTCCATTCCGATCAGCTGAGGCTCCCGGCTGCTTGCCTGACCAATCCTCAAAATCACCCCCGAGCCGGGCATACGCCAAGCAATTCACGCTCGGCCGCTTGAGCTGCGCATCAGCTCTGGGGCGATTGTGAGAATTCGTTTGCTAGCCCGCGCCGAGGCGAACCCGTCGTCGTAGGGGCAGTAAGTCTTGACGAAGGCGGAGTAGGCGTCCGCGTAAGCGTCCTCGGTTCCGGCGCGCAACGCGTCCACAACTTCGTCGGAGGTGCGCAGCACCGGCCCCGGCGCCTGGGCTTCGAGGTCGAAATAGAAGCCGTGGACCTCATCGCGGTAGCGCTCTAGGTCATAGACGAAGAACAACATCGGCTTGCCGGTAACGGCGAAGTCGAACATCGCCGAGGAGTAGTCAGTGATCAGCACGTCAGCCGCAAGGTACAACTCGGCAATGTCTGGATAGTCAGAAACGTCCACAACGAAGCCGCTATCGCGCCGCCAGGCCCGGGCCGTAGCCATGTAGTGGTGCGCCCGTAGCAGCAGGACATGGTCATGGCCGAGCGCGGCCTGTGCACGCTTAACGTTCAGGGCCAGTTCGTAGGCGCGCCGAGGTCCGGGTCCGATGATCAAGTCGTCCCGCCAGGTGGGCGCGTATAGCACCACGCGCTTGTCGGGGGCGATCCCAAGGCGCGCGCGAACGGCGGCACGCCGTTCCTCGGCGTCCGGCGCCTTAAGAAGGTCATTGCGCGGGTAGCCGATCTCCACGACTTCGCCGTCGTACTGGTAGGCGCGGCGCATGATCTGCGTGGTGTACGGGTTCGGTGAGATCAGAAAGTCCCACTGGGCAACGTCCATTCTGATCTGCTCCCATCCCTGACCTCGGAACTCAGCCAGCGTCGTGAGGTCGAAGCCCAGAGTTTTGAGCGGCGTGCCGTGCCAGGTCTGAATGTATGTCTGACCATCGCGCTTTTGGTACCAGGGCACCATCCGGCTGTTCGCTATGACCAGGCGTGCGCGTGCCAGCGCCTGGTAGTGCTCCCGGGAGTTCTTGAGGACAGTCCGGGCGCCCCCTGGCGGCGAGAACTGGCCGTCGGCGGAGATCCATATGAACTCCAAGTCCGGCTCATGGCGCTGCAGCTCTTCAAAGATGGCGCGAGGGTTGCAGGAGCACCGTTTTCCGAACGTCGAGTCGAAGACAATCATCTTCCGGACGTCCTGCCTGCGCTGCTGCTGGTAAAAGCCCTGCTGGAGTGCGGCCTGAGCCGCGGAACCCTGCTCGTCTGGGGAGAAGTTCTTGCGGACGCGGAGGATCAGACGGTTATCACGGCCCTTGCGGAGTGTGAATACGTGCATACCCTCGGCGCGAGCGTCCGGTAGGTCCTGCCCGGCCCAGCGGCAGCCGCGCAGCGACCAGTCGCCGCTGGGCATGGGCAGCGTCGCACCAAAGGTTGGGAGCGCCGTTACCGGCAGCATCACCGTGAACGCATCGCCGCTGACATTCAGCGGGAATAACTGCTCACGACCGGACTCGCCGTGCCGCAGGACCAGTGGCCGCCCGGACCCGGTCAACCAGCCGGACAGTATCAGCGCCCCGTCTCCCCAGACCGCTTTCGTCACCTCGAGCTGCCGAGTGGCAGGGTGCGCGGGACGCACCTGGATCGGCGTGGGTGGGCGGAAAAGTCTCCGCAGCATGGCGACGGACACGAACACCCCCGATTGCTCGCTACAGCGCTTTTACTGCTGAACGTAACAAACCAGAGGCGGCCTTTGTGCGAGTTCTTAGGTCCGACTATGGTTTAGAGAACGGAGCGTTTCTAGGAAACGATATGAAATTTATTGCACCGCTAACAGACTTCGGCCGCGATGACGTGGCTTCCGCCGGAGGAAAAGGCGCCAACTTAGGCGAACTTATCCATGCCGGAATGCCGGTGCCCGAGGGCTTCATCATCACTGCCGCCGCATACGCTGCAGCGGTCCAGCCGCTCGACCTACGCCTCGCCGACCGGCTTGGCGCCGATGACAGCACATCAATTCGCGCCGACGTCGAGGCTGCCGTGATGCCCGCCAACCTTCGCACCGAGATCGCCGATGGGTACGCGGCACTGGGCGGCGGGCTGGTGGCTGTACGCTCGAGCGCCACAGCCGAGGATCTCCCCGGAGCTGCCTTCGCCGGTCAGCAAGACACCTATCTAAACGTCGTTGGCGGGGCAGCCGTGATCGACGCAGTGCGGCGCTGCTGGGGATCACTGTGGACCGAGCGTGCCATCGCCTATCGCAAGCGGCTTACGATCGATCCCGAGGACGTCGGGATCGCGGTTGTGATACAGCGCATGATCAACGCCGAGGTTGCCGGGGTCATGTTCACGGCTGATCCGGTTAGCGGTGACCGAAAGACGATCATGATTGATGCCTCGAGAGGGCCTGGTGAGGCGGTCGTCTCAGGCCTTGTAACGCCGGACCATTACCGACTCGATGATCAAGGTCGGGTGCGGGAATTCCAGCCTGGCGACCTTGATCGCACTCAGCGACTACCCGACCACGTACTCGTAGAACTGGCTCGGCTCGGCCTCGCAGTTGCCCAACACCTCGGGCGCCCGCAGGATATTGAGTGGGCGTACGCAGATGATCAGGTTTGGCTGCTGCAGGCACGGCCCATGACCGCGCTTCCACCGCCACCGGTCAAGCTGAACGCAGCGCAACGCCGCCTTGGCTCGGTGCTAATGGACTACATTCCCGTGCGCCCGTATCCGATCGACATGAGCACGTGGGTGCCGTACGGCCCGGCGGGCATGATGGCAAAAGTCATCGGGAGGTTCGGGTTCCGCGACGCGTTCGAGGGGTTCCTTCCGGAGGATGAGTACGGAGTGGTCGATCGACTCGTTCCAGTCTCGCCGCGTCCCACGCTTGGCGTGTTGGTTGTTCCGTGGCGGCTTGCCAACCTGGCCCGTCGCTACGATCCCGCACGCTGGACCGAGGATCCCCGGTTCTCCGATTTCCTGGCTCAGGTAGATAACCTTGCCGCACAGGATCTGACGATGATGCCGTGGACCTGGCTCAAGACAATGCCGCGACAGGCACTTGACTTGATCAATCCGATTGGCGAGCTGCGGATGGACTACCTGCCTCGCACCGGCCTCACGCTGCTCCGGCTGCTCATTGTGCTTCACCTGCTAGGGCGATCTGCCCTCCTCTCAGACCTGCTCGTCACCCACACCCGTACCACCGACGCCAACCGTGCACTGGAGGCGCTGGCCGCTCGCGCGCGGGAAGACCCAGAGCTCCTCGACGCCGTTGGCAAACTCGACCCAAAAGCACTCGACAACTTTCCTGACTTCGACCAGGAGTTCACCTCCTATCTCGCCGAGTTTGGCCACCGCGAGACCGTCAGCCCTGTTCTGGTCACCCCGCCCACGCAAGGCGAGGCGCCCGAGACGGTGCTTGGGCTGATCAAGGTGCTCGCGGCAGAGCCGCCACGCCAGCCGGGGGATCCTGATCATGCACTGTCTGAGCTGCTCAGACACCCGCTACTGCGCCGTCGTCGTTCACGCATTCGGATAGCGCGTTGGGTTGCAGCCGCTCGCGCCGGAATGGCATTTCGTGAGGACAGCCACTTCTACTTCCTCCTGCCGCTGCCCATCCTGCGCAGGTCATTGCTGGAGATGGGCCGCCGGCTACGCGACGTCGGTGTGCTGGACCTGCCAGAGGACGTCTTCCATTTGCGGCTTGAGGAACTGGAGGCAATTGAGGATCCGGCTGAGTTAGCAGTCTGGGGTCCTTCGACGGGCTCGGGGCGCATGGAGGCTGACAAATTACGCAGCGCCGTACGGACACGGTCAGCCCGCCGCGAGGAGCTAGCGGATGTTCGCCTGATCGATCCAAATGCGGTCTTCCCACGTCGCGATGGCGGCGACGCGCTCATTACCGGTACGCCAGCCAGCCGCGGCACCGCGACTGGCCCCGTTACCGTGATCCGCGGACCCGCCGAGTTCGACCGGCTAGCGCCCGGTGACGTGCTGGTCTGCCCGTACACAAATCCGGCCTGGACGACCTTGTTCCAGCGCGCCGCGGCCGCAGTCGTGGACTCTGGAGGGCCGGGCTCGCACGCCGCAATCGTGGCCCGCGAATATGGCATCCCCGCTGTTATGGGCACCGGCATCGGGACCAGCACCCTCACCGACGGCCAGCTCGTCACCGTAGATGGCAGCACAGGCCGAGTCATTGCCGCCGATACGGACGGGCACCGTCGATGATCGACCACCGTACCCGGCCCCGGCGGCGCGGCGACGCACTGAATAGCGCGATTTTCCAGGCGACGCTTGATGAGCTCGCCGAGGTTGGCTACGCCAGATTGACCATGGAAAGGGTTGCGGCGCGAGCTGGGGCCAGTAAGGCGTCGGTGTACCGGCGTTGGCCTACCCGCATGGAGCTAGCTCTCGACGCGGTCCACCGTCTGGCCCCCGACCCAACGACCATGCCCGACACCGGCAGCTTCCGCGAAGATGCGCTCGCCTTCATGCGGAGCGCAGCCGACCTGCTGGCTGGACCCGCAGGCGAAGCCTTGCGCGGCCTGCTCGGCGACGCCCTTGCCGACCGGTCCCGCACCCTTGAGCTCCGCAAGCACTCCCGCGGTACGGGGCATCGTGTCATGCAGGAGATCGTCAATCGCGCCGTCGCGCGCGGCGAGATTAGCTCCGCCGCCGTCACGCCGTTGCGCATCGACGTCGCGCAAGCAATGTTGCGTGAACAATTCCTATTCCACGGCCTACCGATCCCTGATCCCGCGATCGTCACCATCGTGGACGAAATCGTGGTTCCTCTGTTCAGCAGCACAGCTATCTAAGGTGGGGATCCGCAATGTTGCGAACGGCCTCTCGGGCGGCAGCGGGTGAGTCTGAATCACAGGCTGCTTGGGCCGCCTGACGGCAGTCCTGGAGTGTCACTGCTGCCAGACTGCGGCCAACTTCAGCGAGGGCAATCGGCCACATCGAGAGACTGGAAATGCCGAGACCAACCAGGACCAGCGCCAGCAGCGGATCGGCCGCAGCCTCACCGCATAGGCCGACGGGCTTCTCTCTGACAGCACCTGCCCTGCCAACCATGTCGATCATGCGCAACAGTGCCGGCTGCCACGGATCATGCAGCGAGGCAAGATCAGCAGAGTGCCGATCTGCAGCAAAGGTGTACTGAGCAAGATCGTTGGTGCCAACACTGACGAAGTCCACTTCCGCCAGGATTTGCTCAGCTTGCAAGCCAGCTGCCGGAGTCTCGATCATGACGCCCATGACCGGCAAGCCGACACCACGCGCCGCTCGAGCGAAGCTGCGCACTTCCTCTAGAGCCGCGATCATAGGCGCCATCACCCAAAC
>DATFBI010000059.1:0-7196 GCA_035253925.1 Propionibacteriaceae bacterium | reverse complement strand
ATCGGAACCATTCCGCTGGCATCACCGATGCCGAGGACCTGCCGGCCGGTGAGTTGCCAATGGACGTAACCGGCCAGCGTAGTCAGGTGCGCGATGCGGCCGAGATGATCTTCACCGTTCAGGATTGCCTGGTAGAGATGCGCGATGCTCCACCGGTGCGGGATGTTATGTCCGAATTCGGCACTCAGGCGTTCGGCGGCCGTGCCTGTGTTGGTGTTGCGCCAGGTTCGGAAGGGCGTCAGCAGTTCGCCGTCGGAGCCGAAGGCGAGATAGCCGTGCATCATGGCCGAGACTCCAAGGGCGCCGACCGTAACCGGCTCAACGTCGTAGCGTCGCTGCACGTCGGCAACCAGAGCGGCGTAGCACGCTTGGATTCCGGCCCAGACCGCCTCCAGGGAGTAGGTCCAGATCCGATCGATGAACTGGTTCTCCCAGTCGTGGCTTCCGACCGCAATCGGCGTGTGGTCCGGTCCCGTCAAGACTGCCTTGATGCGCGTCGAGCCGAGCTCGATTCCCATGGCGGTGCGGCCCTCGATAATGGCCTGGCTGGTGTTGGTCTCCATATCGCCTACCCTTCCTGGCACCGAATCTCCCACGAATCAATGCTGAAACCTACGTGCACGTAGGCTGCGGTCGCCCTGCATAGGTTGCAACCTGTGCTGGCCGTCAGAAACCCGCGCAGAGCTGCCAACGATCTTCGGAGCTGAGGGCGCCCCGCCCCAACGCAGCTCGCTCACCACACTGAACCGGCAACTCCACGGATCGAGGCTGAACGATATCTTCGTGCCGAAGGAGTGTTGAGTGGCGACATGGGTGTAAATGCTGAGATTCGAGACGTGGTGCAGCAGATCCGAAGCGAAGTCGCAGACCTGCATGATCATCTGCCGCGGAACTCGCTGGTTGTCTGGACCGCCGGTAATGTATCGGCGCGGGTGCCCGGCCGGGATCTTTTGGTGATCAAGCCGTCGGGTGTGAGCTATGACGAACTATCTGCCGGCAACATGGTGGTTACTGATCTTGAGGCGAATCTGGTGGAGGGTGATCATGCACCGTCCTCCGACACCGCGGCGCATGCCTATGTCTATAAACACATGCCTGAGGTCGGCGGAGTGGTGCACACCCACTCGACGTACGCCACGGCGTGGGCTGCCCGTGGTGAGCCGATCCCCTGTGTTTTGACCATGATCGCGGACGAGTTCGGTGGTGATATCCCGGTCGGGCCATTCGCATTGATCGGAGACGACTCCATCGGCCGGGGGATCGTCGAGACCCTCTCCGGGCATCGCTCTCCGGCGGTGTTGATGAAGAACCATGGCGTCTTCACCATCGGACCGACGCCGAAGGCTGCGGTAAAGGCCGCCGTGATGTGCGAGGACGTTGCGCGCACCGTACACATTGCCCGCCAGATTGGTCAGCCGCTGCCCATCACCCAAGAGGATGTGGATGCGCTTTTCGAGCGTTACCAGCATGCCTACGGTCAACGTTGAGCATGACGAACGGAGGAAGACCCATGACAGCGACGGCGTCGTACTGCTGGTTCTTGACAGGAAGCCAAGGCCTCTACGGCCCTGAGACCCTGAAGCAGGTCGAGCGCCAGTCGCAGCAGATTGTTGATCAACTCAATGACTCCGGGCAGCTGCCGCTGCAGGTTCGGTGGCAGCCGGTGCTCACCGATGCCGAAGCCATCCATCGGATGATGCTGGATGCCAACGCCGACCCGGACTGCCTTGGTGTGATCGCTTGGATGCACACGTTCTCGCCGGCGAAGATGTGGATCACAGGGCTGGATGCATTGAAGACTCCGTTGCTGCACCTCCATACCCAGGCCAATGTCAGTTTGCCGTGGGCCGAGATCGACATGGATTTCATGAACCTCAATCAGGCGGCACACGGTGATCGAGAGTTCGGTTACATCCAGACGCGCCTCGGTGTGCCCCGCAAGACGGTTGCAGGCCATGTCTCCGATCCCCGAGTGGTTGCGCGCATCGCAATCTGGCAACGCGCGGCTACCGGCGCAGCAGCGGTGCGCAAGCTCAGGCTCGCCAGGTTCGGTGACAACATGCGCGACGTTGCCGTCACCGAGGGCGACAAGGTCGAAGCTCAGTTGCGTTTTGGCGTTTCGGTGAACACCTACGGCGTCAACGACCTAGTGGCGTTGGTCGATGAGGTCACAGACGCCGAGGTCAACACGCTGATCGAGCAGTACGCCGATGCCTACCAGATCGTGCCGGAGCTTGCGGCTGGCGGTGATCGACATGAGTCGCTGCGTTATGGCGCGCGGATAGAGGCTGGGCTGCGGGCCTTTCTGACCGATGGTGGCTTCGGTGCCTTCACCACCAACTTCCAAGATCTTGGCGGACTCCGCCAGCTCCCTGGCCTAGCGGTGCAGCGGCTGATGGCTGAAGGTTACGGCTTCGGCGGCGAGGGCGACTGGAAGACCTCGGTGATGCTGCACACGATCAAGGCCATGGGCGGCAACGGCTCGAGCGGCACCTCATTCATGGAGGACTACACCTACCACTGGGGCCCAGGCAGCCCGAAGATCTTGGGAGCCCACATGCTCGAGGTCTGTCCCACCATCGCCGCCGGCCAACCGCGTGTCGAAATCCATCCACTGAGCATTGGTGACCGGGAGGATCCGGTACGGCTGGTATTCGACGCCGAGCCGGGTCCTGCCGTGGTGGTCGGCATTTGTGATCTTGGTGAGCGGTTTCGGCTGGTGCTCAACGAGGTCACCGTAGTGGAGCCGGATGAGCCGTTGCCCAAACTGCCGGTCGCCAGAGCGGTGTGGGAGCCGCATCCAAATCTTGCTACGTCGGCAGAATGCTGGCTCGCAGCGGGTGGGCCGCACCACACCGTGTTGTCAGCCGCTGTCGGCACCGAAGAACTGTCCGATTTCGCGACCATGATCGGCACCGAGTTGTTGATCATCGACGAAAGCACGACGCCCCGGCGATTCGAGCAAGAAGTTCGTTGGAATGAGATGTCTTACAAGTTGGGACATCGGCACTGATCTCTGCGCTCGGAGCCTGTCTCTCTGCGCCCAGAGCCTGTCGAAGGGCTCTCAGCTGGCTTTACGGCGGCGGAATCTGGAGCGCACCCCTCGGCTAAACAGCTCTTCGGTTTCCTTGGAGGACGGCGCCAAGGCCCGCGCGGTGCTGGCAAGCCAGCTGTTGATCACAGTCCATAGCTGCACGTGCAGATCTACTTGCGCGCCCTGTGCCGTCGGCGGGACGCCGCTGAAGTTGACGATTTGCTTACCAAGCTCAACTGAGCCGCGATCGCGTAGCACGACCGTTACGGCGTCGTCACTCACCGAAAACTCGAGTTGGCGCGCAGCAGCTTCCTCCGGCGTGTCGTCGGCGGTGTCTTCGGTGCTGATCTCGTCCAGCTTGGCAGCTAGCTGGTCGAGGTCGATGCCGGCATCAATGAGCGCCTTCGCCGCAGCACTGTCCGGCTGTTGAAGGATCGCCTCAAGGATGTGGTGGCTGCCGACGGGCGTATCTCCGGCCAGCTCCGCAGCCAGCGCCAGCACCTCGTGCGCCGCCGGCGTACGCCCCTCACCATGACTCTCGCGGCCTGCTGGAGACTCGATCCGCGCCAGCAGTTCACCGCGGATCCGATCTAGCGGGTGCTTGTCTGCCAGGATTTGGGCGCCCCTGCCCTCGCCCTCGCGCAGCATGCCGAGCAGGATGTGCTCGGTGCCGATGTAGTTGTGCTTGAGGTGTAGTGCCTCGCGCAACGAGAGCTCGAGGACCTTCTTGGCCCGCGGGGTGAATGGTATGTGCCCGCTGGGTGCCGTCTTGCCTCGGCCGACCATTACCTCCACCTTGGCGCGTACGTCGTCGTGGGTGTAACCGAGGCCCTTGAGGCTGGCGCCCGCCAGGGAGTCGGAAGTCGCCAAGAGCGCAAGCAGCACGTGCTCGGTGCCGATGTAGTTGTGGTCCAGGTCGCGGGCCTCTTCCTGCGCGAGGACAACGACCTGCCTGGCCTGTCCAGAGAATCGCTCAAACATGTCTTCATTATCAGAAGCCTGTCAATACACTGGTACAAACAGGGTTCATTAGGAGGTGCCAAGGTGACGTCCGAGTGGGATGACCGCCTTGCCGCATGGCGTGAGGAACTGGAGCTATTGGCCAAGGTAGACGACACACCTTGGGTACCGCTGGCCGTAGCCGAGCAGGAAGCTGGGGTGTCGCGCTCCGCGCTGCGTGCCTGGTATCGCAACGGCGAGATCGCATCCCGCCTCGTCGACGGGCCAAACGGTCCGCAACGGCTGGTGCCGCTACAGGCAGTGCTTGACCGCGCAGCGCAGTCCGCACGGATCCAGCGTCGCGCCGAGCGCGAGATCAGTCTGGAGGCTCAGCTGACACTGTTGCGGCATCGAGTTGATCAACTAGAACTTCGGCTTGCGGCGCTGGAGCATCACCGCGAGGCGTAATCAGCAAATCGGACTTGTCGGCGTTACAGCTTGCTATAGCCCGCTGAGAGGCCGACAAGTCGGTTTGTAACAGGAGTGAGCGGCGGCCGAAGTTCGCCAAATGACAGAGCGGCATTGTGGAATTCTGCGTATATGACTCGGGGCTCGGTGCTGCAAGGATTCTCCTTCTTCCCGCGCGGTGGCTCAGCGCAGGTCGTGCGCTATATGACTGCAGCCTTGCTGGAGGCCGGCTGGACAGCACGGATTGCGGCCGGCTCACTAGGCGCCGCAGGAAGTCCGACCCACGCTGAGACTTTTTTCGCCGGACTCCCGGTGTCGACCGCCGACTTCACGCCCGCAGTCGAGGCCTCGGAGCGCGGGCAGGATCCGCTGGATCAGCCGGTGCCGCTGCATGCCTCGTACGAGGACAAGCCAGGCGCCCCGGATCGCATTTTCACTGCCGTTTCTCCGGACCTTGCCGCCCGGCAGGTGGATTCCTGGCGCCGGCTCCTGATGCGGCTGAGCCCGTTTCAGCCTGACGTGCTTCATCTTCACCACCTGACCCCCTTGCACGATGGGGCCGAGCAGCTTTGGCCTGAGGTGCCGGTGGTGACGCACCTGCATGGGACTGAGCTTTTGATGCTGGAGGGCATTGACCAGTACAGCGGTGCTGGTGGCAAGGGATCGCCGATCGGTGTTTCAGAGTCGTGGAGGTACGCCGGCTATTGGACAGATCGGTTGCGTGCAACTGCTCAGCGCAGCAAGCGCATCCTCGCTGTCTCTACCGATCATGCTGCCCGCGCAACCCGGGCCCTCGGCGTACCTGAGGACCGAATAACGGTGATACCAAACGGGGTAGACATCGAGCACTTCGGACACCTCGACCTCATGCCACGCGAGCGGCTGGCGCTGCTGCAGCAGTGGCTGGTCGACGATCCGCGCGGCTGGGACGAGACCGGGCGCCCAGGCAGCGTGCGATACTCCACGGCTGACCTGGGTGCGTTCCTCGACTCGACCGAGATGCGTCCAGTGCTGCTGTACGTCGGCCGGTTTACCGCGGTCAAACGACTGCCGCTGTTGCTTCGGGCCTACGCGCGGGTGAGATCCAAGCTGGGTCCAGTTGCACCCTTGCTCGTCTGGGGCGGGCATCCCGGCGAATGGGAGGGCGAACATCCGTACTCCGTAGTGGAAAAGGAGCGCATCGAGGGTGTGTTTTTTGTGGGCTGGCGTGGCCACGAGGACCTCCGGCTGGGCTTAGGCTGCGCAGATCTGATGGTCGCCCCCTCGGTAGGGGAGGCGTTCGGGGCGGTGTACCTGGAAGCCATGTCAGGTGGCTTGCCGGTCGTCGCAACTAATACCGGCGGGCCTCCAACATTCCTAAATCTCGATCCGCGTTCCCCGGAAGGCTGGCTGATTCCACCGGACGACGAGGATGCGCTGGTCGAGGTGCTTACCACAGCATTGACCTGTCCGGCTGAACGTTTGCGTCGGGCGCAGGCGGCCCAAGCCTTGGTTCGGCGCGGCTACTCCTGGCAGGCGGTCGCAGCGAAAGTGGCGGAGGTCTACGAGCAAGTGCGCATCAGGCAGTGAGGCTATCGACTCTAAGACCGCCCTCTCAAGATTCCTCGTTCCTTCCCACCCGGCAACGAACGAATGCGAGCTTGGCGTTATCGGTCCGCCGACTTCTTTGCGGCTGCGACGCGCGCAAGTGACGAGCGTCACACCACGCGTCCGTCTTAATCGTAACGGTGTTCTAATGATCTATGCGGTTCCATGCCCGCCACGTTGGGTCTGGTGTGTGGGGAGAGTCTTCGACGGCGGCGTAATGGGCTGGCGTGCAACAGATCTCAGCGAGGACGAGGCTCACCAGCAGGCGGCGAACCTCAACGTGATCTTCAATCAATACGGCCAGCGGGACCAGGCTGATCGTCTCGAAGTCAACCCACCGATCGAGGTGGAATCAGCAACGTGGTACGAACCAGCCGCCGGGACGTAGACATGTCCGGATAGCGCGCAGGGTGGCGTACCAGTCCTCGTCAGAGACGAAGACCTGCGCCACGTTACCCGTCATCACGGCAAGGTCGGCTGCAGCCTCGATGCCGACGAGGGATGTTGCGTCGCCGTCGACCCACGTCACGAGCGCGGCGTTCGGCTTGGCCCGGGCAACGTCCAGAGAGGCTCCAGCAGGGTCAACGCCGATGACGGAGAATCCCAGTTCGGCGAGCCGGACAGCGAGTGAACCGGTCCCGCAGCCGACGTCGACAATGCGATAAGCCTCGACCTCGTCTGCGATCGCCACATAGGCCTCGAGGTCGCTCCGGTCATTGTTGAAGACGTCGTACAGGACGGCTTGTCGCGAGTCAGAGAAGGTAGCGTCGGGTTCTCGCACCGTTGAATGCTAGGAGCCACTCCTGCTATCTACCTCCGGCCCCGTCCGAGGCTGGCCCCCGTGGTGCCTTGAGCCGATCGGCAGCGTCCCACAGATTGCGCTCGATCAGGTGACCGTACAGATCCGTCGTCATCGCCGCGGACGCATGCCCCAGCACCCGCTGTGCGACCTTGGGACGCCACGACGATGACAGACGCGGTTGTTGGCTTCCGTCGGGTGTGGGCTCTGCCCGGGTTGTTAGCAATCGTGACGTACGGCTTGGTAGATCGTCACCGGTTTGCGTATCCCCTTCAACCCGACTGGTCCTACCTCGACCAGCCGGTACCCCGCTGGCTCGACCGAGCGCGCCAAGTCCTCACCTACGAGGACCTGGTCCGCCGTGGCGTG
>DATFBI010000058.1:0-4913 GCA_035253925.1 Propionibacteriaceae bacterium | reverse complement strand
CCCGAGATAGCCGGCATGGTATCGACCATCGGTGTAACCCCAAGTCGGAGTTGATTGACCGGAAAGGAATTCAGCCGAGCCTTCGGCGGCAGTCAGATGGAAGACCCGGACACCGTCGTGGTCGATCATGGACTCCGCCAGTGCCGGTATTCGGAGCCTGTTGGAGAAATCAAGGGTGTCGACCGTGCTGATCGGAGCCGCGGTAGTGCGATCGAATCCACAGCCGACGAGTGCCAGAGCAGGCATCGCAGCCAGACCAGCCAGCACAGTGCGACGACCGATACGGCCAGACATCTAAGTTCCTTCCGTGGTGATGATCAAGGACATGCACCACGATAGGAATCGCGTCGCCCGCTACCTACTCGCTACAGGCGACAGCTGAGATCGCTTTTCGGCGTACGCCAGCTCAGGGTGTGCCGGGTGATTTCCTGGTGCGCTATTTCGCCACAGCGCTGGCGCTGCTGGTCGGCATGGCGAACTGCTCGTCCCTTGCGCGCGTCTCCGTCCGCCACGATGCGAATCGCCTCGCGTAAATCATCGGGCTCGGCATCCTTCAACAGATAACCCGAGGCGCCGGCCCGGATAGCAGCAAAGATTTCCTCATCTTCATCGAAGGTGGTCAGCATAATGATTGCCACGCCGGACAGGCGTTGATCAGCGGTTATTTGCTGAGTGGGAGCGATTCCGTCGACTCCAGGCATCCGGACATCCATAAGGACCACATCGGGCTGAGTGCGAGTCACAACGGCGACCGCCTCCCGCCCGTCGCTCGCCTCACCGACGACCTGAATGTCATCGCTGTTCGCCAGTAAGGCACGCAGCCCACTTCGTACTAAGGCTTGATCATCGGCCAGCACTACGCGAATCACCGCTCTGACCGCGCCTCGGTTGACTGCGTGGCAACGCCCTGCGGCCAGGGAAGTACGGCCGTGACTACTGTCCCGGCATCACCGTCGGATCGGGTCACGCGAAGTTCGCCGCCCCACTCGGCTGCACGCTCGGTCATTCCGCGGATGCCGTTGCCGGCTATGAACTCGGCCGCACCGCGCCCGTCGTCTTGGATGGTGATAGTAAGCGCGTCCGGACCCGATTGAGAGTGATCATCGCCGTCGCTTGTCGCCATTCACTCACTTTAGGCCGGGGATCAACGCAATGATCCGGTCGTCAGCTGCTTATTTTCGCCAGCCATTCTGGAACCTTTCAACGTCACAATTTGTCGGGTTTGGAGGTACTGCGTATTATCAGTGAGCCAACTCTGCAGCTTCCATCGACAAGATCAGCCGGTACAACCTGAAGGCGTCGATTAATGAAGACTACCCTTCATGCTGTCTCTAGCAAGCACCGCTATATAACGGTAGCATCGATCATTCTTGCAGTGTCTTTTGCTTTCGGTCTCCTTAATCCGCAAACCGTATCGTCAACATCGGTAGAGGGTTTCCCCCCAACAGCTCCATTCGCTTTTACTGCGGCTGGCGATCACGGTACCGGTACAGCTGCCGCAAATAGTATTGCGGTGGTCGCGCAGTCTGGGTCAGATTTTTATCTAGCCTTGGGTGATCTGTCCTATCAAGCCGGTGCAGAGCAAGAATGGTGTACTACTTTCAAGAAGTCCTTTAATGACGTCGAACTTATTGCCGGCAACCACGACGCAGGCGAGAGTCCTGGCGGTCATATTGACAACTATCGCAGGTCTTGCCCCTATACGCTTGCCGCATCGAGTCTGGTAGGTGACTATGGCAAGCAATACTATTTTGACTATCCACAGGACAGTCCGCCCTCGGCGCGGTTTATCATGATAACGCCCGGCGTCATGGGCACGTTGAATATCGACTACACCGTCAATGGCGCAGGGTATCAATTTACCCAGAGCGCGATCGATGAGGCCCGTGAACTTGGGATCAAGTGGATCATTGTTGGCATGCACAAGAACTGTATTTCGGCCGGACGAAAGACCTGTGAAGTTGGGAAAGACATAATGGATTTGCTGATCCAGGAGAAAGTTGACCTCATTCTACAGGGACATGATCATAACTATCAGAGAAGTCACCAACTGCGCTGTTTGACAGTTAATTCCGTGGAGTCAGATTGCATAGCAGACCGAGGTGACGATGGCACTTATATCAAGGGCGCCGGTCCGGTGATTATCATCAACGGAGAATTCGGTGTGTCACACTATTCAGTGGACGCGTCAGACAGCGAAGCCGGTTACTTTGCGAATAGTGATAGAAACACATTCGGTGTTACTAAGTATGTTGTCACAGATAATGAAATCAATGCGACGTACTTACGCTCTGGTGGAGGTAGTTATACAGATTCCTTCAAGATCGCTCACACCGCTCCATCTACACCAGCGCAGCGGCAACCTCGTTGAAGGGGATGTGTGGTGGGCACGGAGACACGTGCTAGGCGAGGCTTGAGGACCGGGTCGCGTGGTCCCAACGCGCTAGGAGACCAAGTGTGATCACCTGTAGTGCCACTTCGATCAAGATCGCGAACTGGTACACGTAGCTAGAAAGCAGGTTCCCGAGAAGTAGCATTAGCAGCATCGCACTGTAACCACACCTGAGCGCGAGACGGCGGCGGATCCGCCTGGGCCGAAATGCCCACCAGGTAATCCCAGCAATCGCGGCGACAACGGCGTTCAGGCCCCAAGTGATCAGAAAGATGATCTCACCGAGCTCTCCGACGGGCTGGTCGCGGATGCTGAGCGTCAGCGTCCGGCCTACCCCTTCGGGTGTGAGCACCACACCGAGGAGCAGGATGAGTTGAACCAATCCGAGGATGCAGAAGAAGGCCATCGCCCAGCGTGCAGATCGGCGAGCACGGTTCGCGGGTAGCCAGGAGGCGACCGTCCGCCGAATCCGGCGAGCAGCGCGCCCAGCAAAGGCGAACGGCTCCTGGACAGGATCCGCCAACGCCATTGAAGTTTCGATGCCGTTGAGCAACGCCGCCGAAGCGTCGTCTAATGAGCCGGTCCGTGCCTGGCGGATGTGATTCTTCATTGCGGTCATCTCGGTTGGTGTGGCGGTGCCATCCGCGACGGTCTGACTCAGTGAGATGGCAGCCAACAGATGGGCCCTTGGACTGCGCAGCTGGTGACGCCGCGCGAGTTCGGTAAGGAACAAGATCAGCAGCAGAGAGGCGTAGACAATGGGTGCGGCTAGTGGAAAGAAGTAGTCGTTCTTCTGGGTGATGAACTTGCCGACCTCATCGACAAAAAGACCGAATCCGACTCCAGTGAGCAGTGCGATGATGAGGGCCGCCCCACGGTTCTGTACGACCAACGCCATCGCGCTGGCCAGGAACAACGCCAGCCCGCCCCACAGAGCATGGGCGAGGTGGAAAGTCGAGCCGCCGATTTGCGGATAGCCAGTGAGCACCAAGAACAAACGGGTGAGCGCAACGGTTAGGGCGCAGCTCACTAGAACGATCAGCATCATCTGGGAAGAGCGGTCCGAAACAATGATGAAGGGATTAGGGCTGGGACCGGCGAATGTGCTTCCCGAGACAGCTGCTTGTGTCGAAGACTCAGTCGGTTTCATGTTTCACTGCTCCGCTCGCTGATGCTCGCTCCGCGCGGATCGCGCATTGAGAGCCGCTGCCTTCCTCACTCTCTCGCAGCCTGCAGCACTGGGGAAGCCGGACTGTTCCCAAGGCTGGCGCCGGACTGTACGCGGGTTTGCTGATGTCAGGTATCAAGTGGTCGAGAGCTACACGAGATCGGCCACGGAGCATGTCATACGTGCCCACTTTGTGCGTAGTGAGCTGCGACCCGAGGACAGCCAGAAGCTGCTCATAAGGAACCGACCAGGCTGCCGAGCAAGATCACCGCAGCCAGCGCCAGGAGGGAGCTCACGATCGCCACCATCACGATGTCCAGGTAGCTCTCTCGATGCGTGCAGCCGCAGACCGCCAGAACCGTGATGACCGCGCCGTTGTGCGGCAGGATGTCCAACGTACCGGCGCCGATCACCGCGACGCGGTGCATCAAACCGGGGTCTATGCCGTTCTCGGCCGCCAGCGTCATGTAGGTGGGCCCCAGCGCATCGAGCGCGATCGTCAGGCCACCGGAGGCCGAGCCGGTGAGAGCCGCCAGCACGTTGGTAGCCACCGCGAGGGAGAGGAGCGGCCCGCCACCGATACTGAGCACCCACTCTCGCACCACCCCGAAGGCCGGCATGGCGGCGACCACAGCCCCGAACCCCACCAGACTGGCCACGCTGAGCACGGGCAGGACGGAGGCATTGGCGCCGGCATCCATGCTCGCGCGCAGCGAAGGAATGCGCCGCCCGTTCATCGCCAGCAGTGTGAGGATGCCCGCCGCGAGCGCGGTGACCACTGCCCAGACGCCGGCGACGGCGGACAGCGTCGTCTCTCCCCAGTTGGGGTCCGCGAGGAAGTCCGCGTCCATGCGCGGCACCACGACTAAGGACATCAGCAGGTTGACCAGCACGACGACGACGAGCGGCAGGGCGGCCGACAGTATGCCCGGCGGACTGGGCACTTCCTGCGCATGGTGGATCTCCGCAGGATCGAATTCGTGTGCAACCACGGCGCGCTCGCGCACTAGGTGGTCGTCCGCGGCGGCATCCGCCGTATCCGGGCGGTCGCCAGCGAAGCCCTCACCGCGCCGGCGTGCCCTCGCCTTCGCATGGCGCAGCCACAAAAGCCCGGTCGCGATCATGATGGCGGAGGCTATGATCCCGAGACCGGGTGCGGCGAAGGGGGTGGTGCCGAAGAAGGGCATAGGGATGGTGTTCGGGATGGCCGGCGTCCCTGGCAGGGCCGACATGGTGAAGGTGGAGCTGCCCAGCACGATCGCTGCGGGCATCAGCCGGCGCGGGATGTCCGCGGCGCGGAACAGTGCCGCGGCCATGGGCGCCAGCACAAAATAGGCCACGAACAGACTGACG
>DATFBI010000057.1:0-17437 GCA_035253925.1 Propionibacteriaceae bacterium | reverse complement strand
CGCGCCCTGGCCGGTCGGGCGGTTGCCAAGGTGATCATTCGAGCGCCCAAACTGGTCAGCATTGTGGCGCAGTAGTTGCCCCCTAACTCCATGACGGGCGAGACTCTCCCCACTCTTTGAGGGAGCAAACCGTCCCGACTCCCTGACAGGAACCTACGTACACGTAGATTCCTGTCACTCTGCATAGGCTGTGCAACCTGTGTAGACCGTCGGGAAACTATGCAGACATCGGACTGACGGCTCCGATTCGAGCTGACTCGACGGATCAGCGGATCCCTCGATCCTGCTTAGCTACGAGCTCCTGCGCTTCAAGCGGGCTGGCGTGGCGCAGTAGCGACCCCTGACTCCAAGCGGGCTGGCGTCACCTTAGGATGAGGCACCTGCGAGTGTGGCGAACAGACCACGGTGGTCGGTACCGCTGATCGCGAAGCTGGACACCGAGGTAGCCGTCAGGTCTTTGTTGATCATCACGTGATCAATCGGTAGCAGCGGAGGCAATGGGCCGTCAGCCGGATAGGTAGGAATCCAGCCGGCTCCAGCGACATCGGCCGCGCTCTTCAGCCCGATTTGTCGCAAAGCCTGCATTGGTCCATGATCTTCGACGGCATTGAAATCGCCGGCCGCCACTAATGGCTGAGCAATGTTGTCAATCACTGTCTCGCGTAATGTCTCATGCTCGGCGCTCCACCGATCACCACGACAGTAGGGATTGCACGGATGTACTGCCATCAGTCTGATATTGCCGATGTCGGGTACGCGCACCGTGGTGACCCACTGTTCGAAGGAGGTTCCTTCGCCAATCAAACTGCTCTGGCTCAGCGGGAAGCGGGAATAGACCGCAGTATTGAAGGAGCCGGTCTTTGGATCTCCTAAGGAGTACGGAAAACGCTCGTCCCACCCGAATTGCTTCAAACTCCACAGAGCCGCAGGCGTGCTCTCGATCAAGATCACGATGTCGGCTTGTGTGGCGCGCTCTGCGACCTGCTGAGAGTCTGCCTGGCCGCGCAGCATATTGAGGCTCATCAGCTGAAAGTCCGGAGTGGCGGCCGCCCGCTGATCTTTGACGAATAACGGCGCCAGCCAGACGAGATGAAGAATAGTCAACGCCGCGACGCCGACAGTGATCACCGTCAGCGCCAGCTTCCGTCTAGCCCGCACCACGGCAATCAGCAGGCAGCACAATGCCACCACATAGCCGATAAACCCGTAGGGAATGAATGCCGCTAGCTGCGCTGCTGGATCATCGGTCGGGGGCAGCACTCGCATGAGTGTGGCCAGCGTCGCCGGAAGTAACGCGCATGCCGCGATGCTGAAGAGCACACCTTGGAACCGAGGCTGCCAGCGTCGACTGTCCCAAGTGGTAGTGGCTTGCCGAAGGCCGGAGCGGCGAGGGGCGCTGTATCCACCGCGCTCTGACGTCGGCTCGCTGAGATCCGCCACCGGCCCAGAATGCATGGCCATGGCAAGCTGCGAGAGCCGGGGGCGAGGGAACTGTTGGCTGCTAGAGACGTCTTCTCGGCGTGTACGCGTTTTGGCGCATCATCTGGAGCGACTTGGGATGCGGCGGGTACTCCGAGTTGCGTCGCTCGCCAGTGTCAATCCAGCCAAGTGCTCGGTAAAAGGCCCGGGCGACGTGATTCTCGGCGAGCACCCAGCAGTAGGCTTCCCGGGCGCCTCCGGCGAAGATCTCCATGCAGGCGAATTCCAGCAACGCCGACCCGTAGCCACGTCGCGTCTGGTCTGGCACGACGCCGAGATGGTGCACCGTATCAGCGTCGAAGGCGACATAGCCCACAGGAGCATCAGGCAGCTCCAGAAGATAGGCATGCATGAGTGGATCCCGGAGCACCTGCCGCCAGCGCCGAGCCACCGCGCTAGCGGGAAATGGATACTGCCCGGGCGGAAACACATGGGCTAGCACCTCCTCGCTCGCGGCGCGTTCCAGCCGCGCGAGCAGTCGGCTTTCGTCGGGGCGCGCCCGGCGAATGCGTAACCCGGTCTCCTCAAGCTCAAGTGGGGGATCGTACAGCTCCACTACGTCAAGCAGCTGGTTGGCAATTCTGTCAGCCCTGGTAAGGCGTCCCCGTCGGCTGGCGAAGTTGGACTTTTGAACGCACCACGCTTCTGCGGCGTCATCCTCTGAAGCGATGAGCAGCCCATTTTCACCCGGGGCAATGACGGTGATGTCATTCCACTCGAAGCTGTGCCGGCGGAAGGGGTTGATGATCTCGACATTCTCATGGGTGACCCGCAGCCGCGGATGGAAACCGAATCGCCAGGCGTACAGCAGTGCCAATACGCTCAGCAGGATCAGTAGCGCCGGCAGCCAGAGTGCACTGCCGTTCCGGTATATCAAGTACGCCAGAACGGGGATGATTGTCCCGGCCGCCAAGGCAAAAGCCGATACCACAATCAGCGTCACTGGCCCAGCGCGCCACACGCGTTGGGTCTGATCACTCATCGATCTACGCTTTCCTCCCGACATCAAACGGGGGAACCCCGAGGTCTGCTACCGGCAGTTGGCAACGTCTTACGCTGTGCAGATGGCTGGCGTCGCAGTGGTGACAGATTCGACGTCCTCACTGGATCCTGCTGAGGCTGCCCGCGCAGACATCTCGATCATTCCACTGCAGGTCGTGATCGACGACATCAGCCGTCCAGAATCAGAAGTGACGCCGCGAGACGTGGCAAGCGCGCTGCGTGCCGGCCGGCAAGTAAGCACATCCCGGCCAACTCCTGAAGTGATTGGCAACATGTACGCCGAGCTGGCCCGGGCCGGCTATGACGCGGTCGTCTCCGTTCATCTCAGTAGCAAGATCTCTGGGACATGTGGTGCCGCGCAGGTCGCCGCAGCCTCGGTCGAGATTCCGGTCATCGTCGTGGACAGCATGTCGTTGGCGATGGCGGTTGGCTTTGCCGCCTTGACTGGGGCGAAGCTGGCGCGTTCGGGTGCCACGCCGCAGAAAGTAGTCGAGAGCGTACGCCGGCGGGCCGCCTCCGCCACGACGTACTTTTACGTCGACAGTCTGGAGTATTTGAGGCGTGGTGGTCGGATTGGTCCCGCGGCCGCAATGATCGGTTCGGCGCTTGCTGTTAAACCATTGCTGACTATCGCCGACGGAGAAATTCGACCGTGTGAACGGGTCAGGACCGAATCCAAGGCACTCAGCCGGCTTGAGGAATTAAGCCTGGATGCGCTCGCGCAGGCGGGACACCTAAATGGGGCTGTCGACGTCGCAGTTCATCATCTCGATAATGCCGACAGCGCTCGAGGGTTGGTCAGGCGGTTAAGTGGCCGGATACGCACGGGCAATATCGTGATTTCCGAAGTCAGCGCCGTTCTTGGGGTTCACGTCGGTCCTGGGACCTTAGGCATTGTCGTTTCGCCGCGCGTCTGAGCAGGTTCTCAGCAAGCTGGCGTTTTCCCCAAACCAGACTCTGTATCGAGCACTGTCCACAGATCCTCGCGAACCCGCACGACGTCGGGTCGCTTCCTTAGCTTCCCAGCATGGGATATCGGCATAGCGCGGATCCGGAGTTGGCCCGGCTGATCAGTGATCGGCTGGCACTTGTCTTGGCGGACCGACCGGCACGTCGAGCACGGGACCCAGGGCCTGTGGAACCGGGGGAGGCTGCCGAGCTTCCTGCAGAGTCGGTGATGCCCGGTGTCGACCAGGAAGGTGGGCGGCTAGCTGACCAGTTGGCGGACGACTTGCTGGCGGAGGACCGGTTGGTGGACGACCGGTTGGCGGATGACCTATTGGCGGACGACCTATTGGCGGACAAATTGCCACGGCCGCGGTTCGGTCGCATGCACGTCGGTGTCATCTGTGCCCTGCTGGCATTAGGTCTCATCACGGCTGGATGGCTGCTATTACGTGCCCGGCCGGTAGCCATCGCCAGTCCCGCCGATGTGGTCACGGCCGCCGCGCCGGCACAGACTGCAGTCTCGGCGACACCTTCGGCGGCCAAGAACGCTGCCAAGATCGTTGTCCATGTCCTCGGCGCGGTAAGTGACCCGGGTCTGGTCAAGTTGCCGGAGAACTCACGAGTCCAGGATGCGATCAACGCAGCCGGTGGGCTGACTCGCCACGCAGATCCAGGTGAATTGAACCTTGCCCAGGTACTGAGCGATGGCCAGCAAGTGATGATTGGTACCGCGCGTGACCCGGCGGGGGAGGTGCGAGAACAGCAGGGGTCGGCTACGGGCGGTGGCTCAGCAGGGACGGGCGCACTTGATCTAAACCGTGCTAGCCAGTCGCAACTTGAGGAGTTGCCCGGGATTGGACCGGTGATAGCTCAGACGATCCTTGCCTGGCGAGAGGAGCATGGCCGGTTCACACGGATTGAGGAGCTGCAAGAAGTAGACGGCATCGGACCCAAGACCTATGCCCAGATAGCGCCGCACGTGCGGGTGTGAACGCCTGGTTTCGCCGACTTGTTTCTGCGGGGCGCACTGGAGGTCGTGCGCTTCTTGCTCGGCAGTCCCGTGCTCGTCAAGCTGTCGAGGCGTCGATGGCCGATCATTCAGTGGATCGGCGGATGGTGCCGCTAGCGATCACAGCCTGGGGAGCGGCGTGGTTGGGAACGTCCGGCGTCCCAGCCGGCCTTGCAGCCGCAGCCGTTGGTATGGCGGTTGGCTTGGTGGTTGCGGTTCTGCGGCGGTCAGCCGTGGTACTGGCCGTAACCATCGTTGCCACCGTGATCGTTGGCGTGGGCCTCTTCCATGTCTATCGACTAGGTCAGGGACCTGTTGCAGGACTCGCAGCACATGAAGCGGTGGTATCGGCAGATCTTGAGGTTCGTACCGATCCGGCGCTGGTGGCCGATAGTGGTCCGGCGCCTGATATCGCTGTGGCGAAGGCGGTAACAGTCCGGGTTGAGGGCCGGGGCGGCACCTGGCTGGTTCGGGCTCCAGTGTTAGTCATCCTGAGTGGCCCGCAGCTCGACAGGTGGTTCCAGATTCCGGTCGGCACCAGGGTTGCGGTCCACGGCCGTCTGAAGTCACCCGATCCAGGATCCGACGTTGCAGCAGTGCTGCGCGTACGCAGCTCACCAATCGTCGTTCGGCCGCCGTCGGCAGGGCTTCGCCTCGTTGAACAAGTACGGGCAGGACTGCGGCAGTCGGTAGCTGATCGTCGCCCTGAGCCGCGCGCCCTGGTGCCTGCCCTCGTTCTCGGTGATACCTCCGCTCTCAACCCGGAGTTGATCGAGGAATTCAGGTCCACTGGCTTAACCCACTTGACCGCGGTTTCCGGCGCCAATCTCACCTTGCTGCTGGTGTTCTTGCTGACGATTGCGCGCTGGGTCGGCATCCGAGGCTGGAGCCTGCGGGTGGTCGGTCTAGCGGGAGTGATCATCTTTGTCGCTCTGTGTCGTACCGAGCCCAGCGTGCTACGGGCAGCCGCGATGGGCCTGGTCGCGTTGGCGGCCCTGGGATCGGGCAGCCGCACGGCTGGAGTGCGCAATCTGGCCGTCGCAAGCATGATCTTGTTGCTGCTGGATCCTTTCCTCAGCAGATCGATCGGTTTCACGCTGTCGGTTCTCGCCAGTGCCGGTATCGTCTGGTGGGCCCGGCGCTGGACGGTGATCATGAATCGTTGGTTGCCGTTGATGATCGCCGAGTCGGTCGTCGTGCCGCTTGCGGCTCAGCTGGCCACCACTCCTGTTGTGGCGGCGATCTCCGGACATGTGAGCATGTCTGGTTTGGTAGCCAATGCGCTGGCAGGTCCGTTTGTAGGGCCGGCGACGGTACTGGGATTTGCCGCCGCCGGCGCCTCGCTGATCAGCGGAACGCTTGCTGCCGTGTTTGGGTTCGGTGCCGCCTGGTCTGCTCAGATGATCATCTGGATTGCTTGGGCCGGCGCTCAGCTCCCGGGTTCGGAGTGGCGCCTTCCAGTGACCCCGTTGACCCTGATCTGGTTGGGCGCTGGCTCCCTGTTGCTCGCCGTTTCAATGGCGTATGTGCTGGCCCGGCCGTGGCTCGCGCTGCTGCTCAGTGGTGTCATGATCATCTGCCTGTGTGGCGTGCCGCGCCAGCCGGGGTGGCCGCCTCGTGACTGGGTGTTGGTCGCCTGCGACGTCGGCCAGGGCGACGGTCTTGCTATTCGTACCGGCGACCGAAGTGCCATTGTCGTTGATACCGGTCCGGCACCTGCAGCGATCCGTGGATGCCTTGACCGGCTTGGGATTGCCCGAGTGCCGTTGTTGATCATTACGCACTTTCATGCTGATCATGTCGACGGCCTGATCGGCGTGATCCGGCATCGTCGGGTTGGTCAGTTGTGGGTCAGCCCACTGGCAACCCCAGGCCCGAACACCGCGAGAGTGGGACAGCAGGCAACGCAACACGGAATTCCACTGAACAGACCGCTGACCGGTACGCGTGCCAGCGTAGGAGAGGTCGAGCTGCAAGTGCTGGGACCGGTAAAGCACATCGCCGCCGATCAGGATGAGTCCTCCAAGCAGAACGACAGCAGTCTGGTGATCATGGTGAAGACCGCCGGCTTGCGACTGCTGCTCACCGGTGATGTGGAACCGGCGGGTCAGCAGGCGATCTTGAGTGCAGGGGTGGATCTGCAGGCCGACATCATCAAGATTCCACACCACGGTTCGGCGCGGCAGGAGCCGGCATTTATTGCAGCGACCCGCGCCCGACTCGCGATCGCCAGCGCCGGCGTCGACAACGACTACGGCCATCCCGCACCGCGTACTGTTCAGCTCGTTCGATCACTGGGGATGACCCTGCTGAGAACCGATCAGAACGGCTCCATCGCAGTCCGGCTGCGTCAGGGCCGACTGGCTGCGGTGACCCAGAGATAATCAGTGCTGACATGCACTCAGTTGACGACAGTCGTAACTAGGCCGCTGCCACCGGAAATCGGAGAGGCCCGCGCAGCGTCGTGCCGGGTCGCATTGTGATCGGCCCGGTCTGTCGAATGTTGGGAAACCTCTCCGCCAGCGCCCGGAGCGCCTGGGTCAGCTCCAACCGTGCAAGTGGCGAGCCCAGGCAGTAGTGGATGCCGCCGGAGAAGGCCAGATGTTCGGCAGGCGACTCGCGCAGGATGTCGAAGCGGCCGGGTTCGGGATAGACATCAGGATCCCGGTTTGCTGCGGCCAGCAAGGTGATCACCCATTGACTCCTCGCTACCAAAACGCCACCGACTTGAACTGGCTCCAGGGCTATCCGCGCGGTCTGTTGCACAGGCGGGTCGAAGCGCAGCACTTCTTCCGCGACCGCGGCTGCGCGACTGGGATCTGCCACCAGCAACTCCCACTGTTCACGGTCTGCCAGCAACCAGCGCATGCCATTACCGATCGCATTGACGGTAGTCTCGAAGCCGGCGATCAGCAGGAGCCGAACGAGTGCCGACAGCTCCGCCGCAGTAATCGCCCGGCCTTGCTCGGTAACGAGCGCAGATACCAGATCATCGCCCGGCTCGGCGGCTCGTTCCTTAAGCAGCGTGGCAAAGGTAGTTCGGAGCTCAGCGTCAGCGGCTGCCAACGTCCGGGCCTGCCCGAGCGACCAGATGCCATCGAGGGCTCGGGCGATGGTCGAGCCGAGTCGTCGGAATCGCTCCGGATCATCCGGCAGCCCAAGCAGATGCGTGACAACCGAAATGGGCAGTGGTGAGGCGAAGGATGACATGACGTCGAACTCATGCTCGCGTTCGCATTGGTCAAGCAACCGCTGTATGGCCTGATCGACCAAGTGCGCATAACCTGCCATGCGCCGCGGAGTAAAGGCCGGCGCGGCAAGTCGGCGGATTCGGGTGTGGTCAGGTGGATTCAATTCCAGCAATGACAAATCCATCCCAGCCTGGTTTGCCAGGTCCTCGCTGCCGTCGTCTGGTCTTACTGCAAATTTGCGGCTGCGCAGTACCTCATTGCATAACCGGTGGCTAGTGGTGCTGTAGTTGCCCAGACGAGTTGGGAGCATTGGTCCCTGTGTCCGCATTTCCTCATAGATCTGGTACGGATCAGTGTGGCCATTCGGCAGGTTGAGACGGCTGAAGAGATCACCTCGAACGTGCGCCCAATACAGCACCCGCGCCCGCTCTCGGTACATGCCGCCGAGGAACTTTGCCGTCTGCAGGGCCTTCGTCGCCGTGGTCATGGCAACTACTCGATGATCAAGGCCCGGTCACCGGGTTGATGCGAGCGAGCTGTCCACGGCAGGTCACCACGGCCTCAGGCGAGACCTCGCCTTGTGTGATGTGTCCAGCGGCTGGATTATCGCCACCTGGCACATTGGCAAAGCGCACGCGCAACGAGGATCCTTGCCTGCAGCTGTAGCGCCAAAGTTGCGCACTGTCAGTCACACCGATACCAAGCAACTCATTCGCATTGATGTCGAATCGATCGCTGCCGGCCACAACGAGCACATCACCGTACTGGGCGGCGACGATGCGCCCGGAGATCCTGGCGCCCTCGGGGGTGTACGCGATCACTGGTGACAGCGATACCGGCAGGTTATGGGTCGAGAGCTGCTGGTAGCCGGAGTATGCCGTGACTGTTTGACAGGTGAAGCCGCTAATCACCAGCGTTTTCGCCGGTTCTATCTGTTGGGAGACGGTGGTCGGCTGATCAAGGATCCAGGCGCCGCAGTCGAAGTTCACTTCATCAGCTGGGCTGGAGTAGGTCAATTCCGTCACCCGCTTGTTGGCCTGAGTGGTAGCGGGCCATCCGACGGCTGCGGTGATGATCAGTATCCCGATCACGATTAAGGCCCGGCCGACGAACGCCATCTGGCGCCGCGGTGGCCAGGCTTGATACGCGACCCAGACGGCGATTCCCACCAGCAGGCCGGTGAGGTAGAGCAAGGCTGTGCTGGGAGTCCACAGGGCGGCAAGTCGCAGCGCCTCGGTGTTGTCCTGCAGCCTGGCAGCGGCGTAGCGCATGTCGGGAGCAAATAGCCAACGCCCGACCGCGGTCGGGGCTGGGCTGATGATTGCGTACACGATAAGGACGGGCAGACCACTGTGCCAGGTCTTGGGAGGCAACGGGCCGAGATTGTCCATGAACCCATGTAGGGCCGCATACCCCGCACTGAAGACCCAGGTGATCAACAGCAATACGCCCACCAGCGATGAAGACAGAGCGTCTCGCACGGCGAGGCCGATGACGATGGCGAGCGCGGCCACCAGACCGAGCGCTGCCGGAGCCAGCATCGCGGTGCGGCCAAGCCAGTGACGGGTGCGCGACAGCCAGAACAACGCAAAGGCACAGACCAGCAGCACTAGAGCTGGTAGGCCCCATTGACCGTTCTGCGCCTCGACCTGAGGCTGGCCATCACTGGTAAGGGCAACTGAGGCCAGCGGAGCCAGCTGGGTGAGCCACAGTTCGTTCGCAGGAAAAGCGCTGATCTCCGGAATCCAATAATTGATGAAGAAGACCCATTGGGCTCCCAAGGAAATGATCAGCGGGATAGTGGCCGCTTGTCTGATCTTCCGGGAGTCCTCTGCGCGCTCTGGCGAAGAGGACCCGAGCGACCCCACGTCCGGTCGCCCCGCCAACGGGTTGGCGTAGACGATCTTGCTCACGACGGGGCGCCGCTCATGATCATGCGATCACCCCGTGGTATCCGCCGCCACGAAGTCGACCCGCTCGTGGGGAACGAGTCGTCGCAACGCCTCTCGGTCCGGCTGGCTGCCAACAGACAGCCCTCTGGCACGCTCCTCGGCAGACCGCAGTGCTTGATCAACACCGATGCGCAGCATGGAGTCATCATCGAAAGATCGCACCGAAATCAGCCGCCCCGGGCTACCGTCGACCTGCTTGAACCAGGCCCGAACCAGATCCTCATATGAGTCCGCCACGGCGGCCACGAAATGCAGATTGCGATCTTCGTAGTAGTTGCCAAAGGCTTCGCGGACCCGGCTTCCTTCGTACGCGCCCGGCTCACGATCTACCACCGCGATGACAGTCGCGGCGTTGCCGATCTTGACGCCCGCGATGCCGCGAAGCTCCGGCTCGGCATAGCGGCGCCATATGCGCCGCAGGCGGGCGTCCATACTCAGTTCCATGACCTGTGGCGTTGCAGCGGTGCGGGCAATCGGCACCAGTGCTGGCCTGGCAGCAGAGCTTGGCGGCTCCACCTTCGCGGACTTAGTTTGTGGAAGCGGAACGGATATGGGCCCGTCCTTGGGCCAAGTGATCTCGTGGACATCAAAGTCCCGACGTACCAGTGCGCCGCCGGCAAAGGACCTGGGCAGCCAGCGTTCGGCCAGCTCCTGTTGCACTGTCGGGCGACGCAGATCGGCGAGCCGGTTCATCTTGACAGCGGCATGCATACCCGTCACGACGTCGGACTCGACCCGCTGGAGTAGGTACGCCTCGAGTTCGGTTCCATACTCTGCGGCCAGTGAGGCCACCGAGGCGTATCCGTCGCGATCAGTGAGCTGTACGGTGACCCGGACGGTGCATTTCTCAATGTCGTGGCCGTCCATCGTGACCAGGTGATCGACGGTCACGTCAAGGTCGACGGGCCCGGTGTTGACGGCGAGGACTTGTACCGGGCGAAGCGATGGAAGCAGGCCCGGCGTCAGGTATTCACCTGGGAACTTCAGCCGCGGAAGGCTGTCCTGCTCGAAGAGCACAACAACGGTGTTTGGCTGGACGGTCACCATACGGTCCAGCGGATGCGGCTCGCCGGTGAGCTTCATGCCAAGCGCAGGCTCCTCCACGGGAATCCTCTCCGGCTCGCCGGCGGCACTCGGCAGCTGCCGATCAGAAACCGTCCGACCGAAGAGTGAAGTCCACAACTTGCCGACCACCGACGCCCCTTTCGCCTCATATCCAGTGTCTCGCTCATGTATATCAACACCAGTCATAGCGAGGCGGGAATCTGATTTGTGTTGTGAACCGAACATGTCGCGGAGTTTTTTGGAGTTGGAGTCCGCCACTGAACCGCGGATGGCAGCCCAGTGTTTACGACACAGTCGGCTGGGGATGGAATGCTGTGCTGCGTGGTAGCAGCGAAATCTCCTTTCGGTCGGCTGGTCCTGGTTATCGGGCCAGAGTCGCTGTTGACAGAACGGGCTGTTGCTGCGCTTCTTCAAAGCATGCGATCATCCTCGCCTGATGTCGAGATCTCAGAGATTGCGGCTTCCCAACTTGATGCGGGCAAACTGGCCGAGATCACCAGCCCGTCGCTGTTTTCCAGCCGTCGTGCTGCGGTGATCAACGACCTGGAGAATCTAGATCCCAAGTTGGATGTCGAGCTTATGAATCTTGCCGGTGGGCAGATAACTGATCTTGCAGTGATCACTGTGCATCGCGGGGGCCAAAAGGGCAGGGGAGTGCTGGAGAAGCTGAAATCCGCCGGCGCGGAAGTGATCGAAAGCCCAGCCGTCAAGACTTGGGAATTACCGCAGTTCGTCTCCACAGAAGCAAAGCAGGCGGGTAGTTCGATTGAAGCTGGTGCCGCCTCAGCGCTAGTTGATGCTGTCGGCCACGACTTGCGGGCACTGGCTGCGGCTGTCACACAGCTGGTGGCGGATGGAGAGGGCGGTCCGATTACCGCTGATCAGGTTCGGCGTTACTTCGGTGGTCGAGCAGAGGTAACAAGTTTCGCAGTGGCAGACGCCGCGCTGGCCGGGCGTACCGGAGTTGCCATGGAGCAGCTCCGCTGGGCCTTGGCGACGGGCGTTGCTCCGGTATTGATCACCAGTGCACTGGCATCGGGCATTCGCGGCCTTGGCAAGCTGGTCACTGCTGGCGGCGGGCAACGAGAAGCGGATCTGGCACGGGAGGTCGGAGTACCGCCGTGGAAGCTCAAGTCAATGCGTTCTCAGGCGCGCGGCTGGGATCAAGGGAGTCTGGCTGCTGCACTGAAAGCCGTAGCGCTTGCCGATGCGGATATTAAGGGTGCCGCTGACGATGCCGCGTTTGCGCTGGAACGGGCCGTGCTCAGCGTTTCGCGATTGCGGAACTGACTTCTCTGGAGCGACTAGCGGCTGCTCGCAGAGCGGGCACGTTTGCGCGGCTTCTTGGCTGAGCTTTCTAGACGAGCTGCCTTGGCGGCGATCGACGACTTGCGATTGGCGGCCTGATTCTTATGGATGATGCCCTTCGATGCCGCCTTGTCAAGGGCGCGCGAAGCGGCGTACGCCAACTCGGTGGCCTTGCTGACTTCACCGGCGTCCGCGGCCTCACGGAACCGACGAATGGATGTCTTCAGCGCGGACTTCGTCGCCTTGTTACGCTGACGAGACTTCTCGTTGGTCTTGATTCGTTTGAGCTGGGACTTGATGTTCGCCACGACAGGCCTCTGGAACTCCTCTGTGATGTGCGGGGGCGCCGCTGTGCAAGCGCGACGGACCACGGTACCAGCGGTGTCACAGGCGGGCCAAATTCGCCATAGCAAGTGAGGATGTCTGTTGTGAGTCCCCAGTACGCGCCGCCGCCGGGCCGCACTGAGCCATCGATCATCCGCAACTTCTGCATCATTGCGCACATTGATCATGGCAAGTCGACCTTGGCAGATCGCATGCTGCAGCTGACCGGCGTCGTCGACGAGCGGTCGATGCGAGCGCAATACCTGGATCGGATGGACATCGAGCGAGAACGCGGTATCACCATCAAGTCCCAAGCCGTCCGGATGCCGTGGCGGATTCACGGTCGAGCGAACGATGCCGCTGAAGCGTACGTACTGAACATGATCGACACTCCGGGCCATGTTGATTTCACCTACGAGGTCTCACGATCGCTGGCCGCCTGCGAGGGCGCGGTCCTCCTCGTCGATGCTGCGCAGGGTATTGAAGCGCAGACCCTGGCCAATCTCTACCTGGCTATCGATGCCGACCTGCACGTCATTCCGGTTTTGAACAAGATCGACTTGCCCAGTGCTCAGCCGGACAAATATGCCGCAGAACTGGCCAGGATCGTTGGCTGTCATCCAGACCAGGTGCTCCGGGTGTCGGCAAAGACCGGGGAGGGAGTGGCACAACTGCTGGATGAGATCGTTGCCCAGATACCTCCACCGGTTGGTGATTCTGCCGCGCCGGCTAGGGCGTTGATCTTCGACTCTGTCTACGACACCTATCGAGGTGTCGTCACCTACGTACGTGTCGTAGACGGTGCTTTGTCACACCGTGAGCGCGTCCTGATGATGTCGACCAAGGCAGCCCACGAGACTTTGGAAGTCGGCGTCATTTCTCCCGAACCGACCAAGGCGGCATCTCTTGGAGTCGGTGAGGTCGGATACTTGATCACCGGCGTCAAGGATGTCCGGCAATCCCGGGTGGGGGACACCGTCACCTCACTGAACCGGCCCGCCTCCCAGGATCTTGGTGGCTATCGGCCTCCGAAGCCGATGGTGTTCGCTGGCCTCTACCCAATCGACGGCGCCGACTATCCCGAATTGCGCGAAGCATTGGACAAGCTGCAGTTGAACGATGCCGCATTGAGTTACGAGCCGGAGACCTCCAGTGCCCTCGGTTTCGGATTTCGGATTGGGTTCCTTGGCCTACTCCACATGGAGATCGTCCGGGAGCGTCTAGAGCGAGAATTTGATCTTGATCTAATCTCAACTGCGCCTAACGTGGTTTACCGCGTGATCATGGAAAATGGCACTGAACTGGAGGTAACCAATCCTTCGGAGTATCCGACCGGAGGGAAGGTCGCCGAGGTTTACGAACCAGTTGTGAAGGCGACCATCTTGGCGCCCGCAACCTATATCGGCACCATCCTCGAGCTCTGCCAGAACCGTCGCGGCATTCAGCACGGTATGGACTATCTGTCCGAAGACCGAGTCGAGATCCGCTACACGTTGCCGTTGGCCGAGATCGTTTTCGATTTCTTCGATGCCCTCAAGTCGCGTACCAGGGGTTATGCAAGCTTGGACTACGAGCCCTCTGGAGAACAGCCAGCCGACTTGGTCAAGGTCGACATCTTGCTGCAAGGCGAGCCGGTTGATGCGTTTTCGGCGATCGTGCATAAAGACAAGGCCTATTCATACGGCGTCATGATGACTGCCAAATTGAAAGAGCTGATCCCGCGTCAGCAGTTCGAGGTACCGGTCCAGGCGGCGATTGGGTCACGGGTGATCGCCCGCGAGACCGTCCGGGCAGTTCGAAAGGACGTACTCGCTAAGTGCTATGGCGGGGACATCACCCGAAAGCGAAAGCTGCTCGAGAAGCAGAAGGAAGGCAAGAAGCGAATGAAAATGGTCGGCCGGGTTGAGGTCCCGCCGGAGGCATTTGTCGCTGCGCTCTCCAGGGCTACCGGGACGGCGAAGTCAGATAGGAAATAGTTTGCTGCAACAGCCTGCGAGCAAGGAAGGGGTTGGAGAACATGTGGGCGCTTCAGTTTACCGAGTACGGCGGCCCCGAAGTGATCGAATTAGGTGAGGCGCCGGAGCCCCACGCTGGGCCGGGACAGATTCGCATCGTGGTGCGCGCGGCCAGCGTCAATGGGGCTGACTGGAAGTTCATGTCAGGCAGGTACGCGCAGGGCAAGCCACTCGAGCGCACTGGTTATCCGGGATTCGATGCCTCCGGCGTTGTCGACGAGGTCGGAGACGGCGTAACCGGCGTAGCAGCCGGCGACGATGTCTTCGGTCTGGGCAAACAGACCCAGGCGGAGTATGCAGTGCTGGACTCTTGGGCACCCAAGCCGGCATCGGTGGATTGGGCCGTTGCTGCAGCAGCCGGGGTTGTGACTGAGGCGGCTGAACGGGTGCTACGACTGCTGGGCGTGACATCAGGCAGCACACTCTTTATTGACGGCGGCGCCGGTGGAGTTGGCTCGGCAACAACTCAGATCGCTAAGGCCCGTGGCGTCATGGTGATCGCGTCAGCCAGTGAGGGGCGCCAGGACTACCTTCGAGAGATCGGCGCTACTCCTGTGATCTACGGCGAAGGCATGGTGGATCGCGTACGGGCGCTGGGCCTCAAGATCGACGCCGTGCTCGACGCCGTCGGCAAAACGCCGATTGAGGATCTCATCAGCCTCGCGCCGGAGCCCGCTCAGGTTGTCTCGATTGCCAACTTCGCAGCCGCTGAGTCCGGCGCACGGGTTACCGGCGGCTCGGGCGACAGCCAACCTATGAAGGCGCTGGCCGAGGCCGCTGAGCTGCTGGAGCAGAGCAAGCTGGTGATCAAGATTCAGACGTTTCCCTTTGAACGAGCCGCCGAGGCATATCAGATCATCCAAAGCGGTCACGCCCCAGCGAAGCTTGTCCTAGTCCCCTGATTCAAGCGCTGAAAACTTCACTCCAGCTGCAGGGTCCCCACGCGATTCAGGCGTAACTCGCAGAAGACGTCTTGCGCTTGGGTGAAGTTTTCAGCGAATCACACTGGCGGCATTACCCTCGAGGCATGCCGTCGGCAATGCCTGAGGGGCAACCTGCGCCAAGCGACGGTTCGCTGCCGGCGCGGGCCCTGTCCGAGATCACGCTCCGACCTCTAGGCATGTACATCCACGTGCCGTTCTGCACCACACGCTGCGGTTACTGCGACTTCAACACCTACACCGCCTCCGAACTGGGTTCCGAACCTGGAGCCAGTCGTGCGGGCTACATTGAGGCCGCGATCCAAGAGCTCGACCTAGCTGCTCGGGTACTCGGTTCCCAAGCACCGCCGATCTCGACGATCTTCATCGGCGGCGGCACACCGACGGTGTTGCCCCCCGATGATCTTGGTCGGTTGGTTGCCGCTGTCCGTGATCGTTTTGGCTTCGTTGAAAACGCTGAGGTGACCACTGAGTCCAACCCAGAGTCCGTTGACGCCGCAGCTCTACACCGGCTACGCAAGCTGGGCTTCAACCGGATCTCTTTCGGCATGCAATCGGCCGTGCCTCACGTACTAGCCACCCTTGACCGGGTCCACTCCCCGGGCCGTCCGCAGCAAGCCGTCGCCGAAGCACGGGCAGCCGGATTCACCAATACCAGTCTCGATCTGATCTATGGCACGCCGGGTGAATCCACAGCCGATTGGCGGGTAAGCCTCGATGCTGCGCTTGCCCTCTCGCCGGAGCACATCAGCGCCTATGCGTTGATCGTCGAGGAAGGTACCCGGTTGGCGGCTCGGATCCGGCGCGGTGAACTTGCGCGCCCCGACGACGATGATCTTGCCGATAAGTACCTGATCGCCGAGGAACGACTCAGCGCCGCCGGTTACACAGCGTACGAAGTGAGCAACTGGTCAACCAGCACCGCAACCCGCTGTCAGCACAACCTTGGTTATTGGCGCAGTGATCACTGGTGGGGCATCGGTCCGGGCGCTCATAGTCACGTTGCTGGCGTGCGCTGGTGGAACGTCAAGCACCCTCAGGTGTACGCGTCCCGGCTTGCCGAAGGCTTGTCGCCGGCCCATGCGCGTGAAGTGCTGACGCCGTCCGACAGACGGCTAGAGCGCATCCTGCTGGAACTGCGCCTTGCCGATGGCCTCACCACATCGCTGCTGACAGAAACCGAACAAGGTCGTATTGCTGATCTTCGGGCCCGAGGACTGGCAGCGGTGGAGGATGGCACATTGATCTTGACCGGGAGTGGTCGACTGCTTGCTGATGGTGTGATTCGTCAGCTGCTGGATTGAGTCGCAACGCAGAAGTCAGCCTAAAGCCGCCATTGTCGGCCTCGGCCGAGGAGCTTCAAGAATCGGGTGCGGCCTGGAGCGGTCCACTGTAAGTGGTTTTCTAGAGCTGTGGCGATCATGCCCATGTTCCCACTCAGTTCGGTGCTGTTCCCGTACATGCCGTTGCGACTCCGGGTCTTCGAGGAACGGTATTTGATCATGCTTGCCGAGCTGCTGAAGACCGAGGATGCCCGATTTGGAGTGGTGCTGATCGAGCGGGGTCAAGAGGTTGGGGGCGGCGAACAGCGCTTCGGAGTAGGCACTGTCGCTGAGATCAAGCAGCTGGGTGCACAAGAAGGCTTTGTCGGGTTGGTCGCTGAAGGCGGCCGGCGGTTCGAGGTCACCCAATGGTTAGAGGATGCGCCACATCCCCGCGCCGAGATTCGCGAGCTGCCGGACTTGGCGTGGGATGCCCGGCTGTCGGACCTGCGGGATGAAACTGAGCAGCTCGTGCGTCGGACTCTTACCGTTGCGAGCGAATTCGCCGAGAATGTGTGGCCCGCCGATATAGAGCTGTCTCCTGATCCAGAGGCGGCCGCCTGGCAGCTGGCCGCCATCGCACCGCTCAACGCTCTTGATCAGATAGAGCTACTGCGGGCGACCTCCTTCCAGGAGCTACTGGGGCGTGTCGCAGAGTTGACACGTGAGGCGGTGTTCTGAAGGTTGCTCGCGCAGTCTCGACATTCGCGCTTGGCCGACGTCCGGCGACTACTCCCGAGGCGCCTGACCGGTGGTCTCTCGGGTGACCAGGCTGATGGGCAACAGCACCTGGCGCGGCTGACTTTCTGGGTCGATCAGCAATCGCCCGACGTGTTGGCCCTTATCCCGAATCGGCTGATGAACCGTAGTGAGATTGGCGG
>DATFBI010000056.1:0-8194 GCA_035253925.1 Propionibacteriaceae bacterium | reverse complement strand
GATCGCCTGCGACGGGAACGCATCGGCGCTCACAAAGCTGAGGAAGCTGCGGAGCTGAGCGCGCTCGAGGGCTTGGGAGACGACGTCGAGCGGATCCCTGACGAGCGCCTCCGGCTGATCTTCACCTGTTGCCATCCTGCGCTGCCAATGGAAGCTCGGGTAGCGCTCACGCTTCGCACCGTTGGCGGACTGTCATCGCGCGAAATCGCTCGTGCCTTCTTGATTACCGAGCCAACCGTGCAACAGCGTCTGGTCCGCGCCAAGCGGAAGATCAAAGACGCCGGCATCCCGTACCGAGTCCCGCCTCCGGAGCTCTTGGCAGAGCGCCTGAGTGGCGTACTTGCGGTTTTGTACCTGATATTCAACGAGGGATACACCTCAACCGAGCGGGAGTTACTACGCGCCGAGCTTTGTGAAGAGGCAATCTGGCTGGTACGCGTCGTCGACCGACTCATGCCAGACATACCCGAGACCATGGGCTTGCTCGCGCTGATGCTGCTACAGCATTCCCGACGCAATGCGCGCGTGGACGAGCAGGGCGATCTGGTGCTACTGGAAGATCAGAACCGGGCTCGCTGGGATCAGGAGATGATCGACGAGGGATTGGCGTTGATTGATGCGGCGGTGGATCTGAGGCGTCCTGGTCCGTACCAGGTGCAGGCCGCAATCGCAGCCCTGCATGCCCGCGCGGCGTACCCCGAAGACACCGACTGGCCGCAGATCGCCACCCTTTATCGCGGCCTCAGTGCAATGTGGCCAAACCCGGTGGTCGAACTGAACCGAGCGGTCGCGGTTGCCATGGCCGACGGACCTGATGCCGGGCTTGCGCTGATGGAACCGCTTGCCGACGATCTGGACCGGTATCACCTTTTCCACGCAGCCAGGGCAGAACTGCTCCGCAGGAGCGGGCGTAGCAGCGAGGCGCAGCTTGCGTATCAACGGGCTCTCGAGCTAGTGACTAACCCCGTGGAGCGCAAGTACTTGGTGCAACGCCTGTCAGACGTCTGACGGGAGCGGGTGTTGTCCCAATCGGTGAGGTGTTGTCCGCTGTCTCCGACACGCCTGGATGGCCGGACGATGTCAGCGCCGGACCCTATATTGAATGCGTGTTCGAAAATGACCTCGTCGAGCTGGATGCGGCGGCCACGCTGGCTGCAGCCGAGGTGAACGAACAGACCCTTGTTGCCGCCGAGGTCCGCCGCTTACAGATTGCTGCCCATTGGGCGGACCTGCACGCGGGCGAGGCAGTCCCGGAGTCTCGCGGGCCCGGCACCGAACGTCCGGCCCGGTTGGGCGGCGAGGGCACACCAACCGTCGGCGACTTCGCAGCCGCAGAATTGGGTTGTGCGCTACGGATGTCCGATGGTGCAGCCGCGAAACTGATCGGCGACGCACTGGATCTGCGGCACCGGCTGCGGTCGGTATGGGCGGCTGCTCAAACCGGCCAGGTGCCGGCCTATCAAGCTCGCCACATCGCCAAGGCAACCCGGCACTTAACCGCCGAGCAAGCCGGCATTGTTGACCACCGCATCGCACCCTCACTGGGCGCAGTGCCGTGGGGACGGTTAGAACGGCTGCTGGAGGCGGCCATTCTCGAGACTGATCCGGATGGCGCCGAGCGGGCCGCGGCTGCCGCGGCGCAGGAGCGGTTCGTGCGGCTGGGCCGCAAGTCGGAGCACGGGTTGAAGTTGATTGTGGCCCGGGCGGCTGCAGGGCACGCGATCTGGTTCAAAGCTGTCATTGATCGGATTGCCGACATCCTCGGCCGGGAAGGCGACACCGACACCATCGAGGTGCGACGCTCCAAGGCCATCGGCATCATCGCTCAACCAGCCGAAGCCCTGCTGCTGCTGTGCCGGCATCAAGGCGACGACTGGGACGGACCAGACGAATCCATCGAGGAACCAGCCGAAAACGAGCTCGATGTCCGTCATGCCGAGGCGACTGTCGAACCCGACGAGACCGCCGCGGAGGAGCCCTATCGGTCGCTATACATCACGCCGCCGCCGTTCGATCCAAAGCGGGCGCGCCCATGTGCGGTGGTGTATGTGCATCTGGCCGCCGAAGCACTCATGGCCGGTACCGGCATCTGCCGGGTTGAAGACGTCGGCCCAGTGATGCTTGGCCAACTCGGCACCCTGCTCGGAGACCGCTGCTCAATCAGCTTGAAACCGGTGATCGATCTGCCCGCAGGCCACATTCCGGTCGATGCCTATGAGATTCCCGCTGCGTTGCGCGAACAAATCCTGCTGCGCCACCCCGCTGACGTGTTCCCCTATGCTGCCGGGGTGGCTCGCGCCCTGGATATTGATCACACGGTTCGCTATGTCAGCCCCGATAGGGGCGGGCCGCCCGGCCAGACCCGGATCGGCAACCTCGGACCCAACACCCGTTATCACCACCGAATCAAGACGTTCGGCGGCTGGCAGGTTCGACAACCCGAACCCGGCATTTGGCTCTGGCGATCACCTCACCACCGCATTTACCTAGTTAATGCCAGCGGCACCCATCCGCTGGGCGACTCCGCGTACGCACAAGCAATTTGGCGCACTGTGGCGGACCCTTCTGCGAAGTTGCGAGGTCACCGACCAGTCGCGTTGTCGTTGTCTGGTGGTACACCGATTCGCTGATACCCTCTGTTGCGGCCTACAAACCTTCGCGTCCGTCCCTTGGGGCAGGAAAGGGCGGTCATGTTCGCAGCCGGTAGTGCGCCCGGAAATCTCGGTGCCTAAACCCCGGCAGCTGGAGTCGCAGCCGCCGGCACTTTTGGTGCTTGAGGACGGTCGCACCTTTCATGGTCGGGCCTTTGGCGCCATCGGTGAGACCTTTGGTGAGGCAGTCTTTGCAACCGGCATGTCGGGCTACCAGGAGACACTGACCGACCCCAGCTATTACCGCCAGGTTGTGATCGCTACTGCACCGCACATTGGCAATACCGGCTGGAACGATGAGGACGGCGAATCCAGCAGGATCTGGGTGGCCGGCTATGTGGTACGCGATGCCGCTCGCGTTCCGTCCAACTGGCGTTCTCGCCGAGATCTTGATGTCGAGTTGCGTTCCCAGGGCATCGTCGGCATGTCTGAGGTCGACACCCGAGCCGTTACTCGGCACATCCGGGAGCGAGGCGCAATGCGCGTCGGCGTGTCCAGTGTGGAGAGCAATCCCAGCGCGTTGCTGGAGCGGGTCCGGGCCCAGCCGTCGATGGTGGGCGCACATCTCGCCGACGACGTGACGACCAATGAGCCGTATGTCGTGAAACCCGACGGCGAACCTCGATTCCGCGTGGTGGCCGTCGATCTGGGCATTAAGTCGATGACTCCGGTACGGATGGCTGAGCGCGGATTTGAGGTTCATGTCGTGCCCTCAACCATCACCTTTAAGGAGATCGCCGCAGTCAATCCCGACGGCGTGTTCTTCTCCAATGGCCCGGGCGATCCCGCCGCTGCCGATGGACAAGTCGAGCTTCTCCGGTCCGTGCTGGCAGCCGAGATCCCGTACTTCGGCATCTGCTTCGGCAATCAGCTTTTCGGACGGGCGCTTGGGTTCGGCACTTTCAAACTGGGCTACGGCCATCGCGGCATTAACCAGCCCGTTATGGATCTGACCACACGCAAGGTGGAGGTCACTGCTCATAACCATGGGTTCGCCGTGCAAGCCAAACCTGGAGAGCGGCACCAGACCCCGTACGGCACTGCCGAGGTCAGCCACATCTGCCTCAATGACGACGTGGTCGAGGGCCTGCAACTGATCGGCCCTGATGGGAAGCTCAAGGCCTTCTCGGTGCAGTACCACCCGGAAGCGGCCGCGGGCCCGCATGACGCCAGTTACCTGTTCGACAGATTCGCCAATCTGATGGGCGGTGCCTGATGCCTCGGCGCACCGATATCGAATCAATCCTGGTCATCGGCTCCGGGCCGATCGTTATTGGTCAGGCCTGCGAATTCGACTACTCGGGGACTCAGGCCTGTCGCGTGCTACGGAGCGAAGGCTTCCGGGTGATCTTGGTCAACTCGAACCCGGCGACGATCATGACCGATCCAGAGTTCGCCGATGCCACCTACGTGGAGCCGATCACTCCCGAGTTCGTTGAAATGGTGATTGCCAAGGAGCGTCCTGATGCGCTACTGGCCACCCTTGGCGGCCAGACGGCGTTGAACACCGCGGTCGCCCTGCACGAGAACGGTGTTCTGGAACGCTACGGAGTCGAGCTCATCGGCGCTTCCATTGAGGCCATCCAGCGCGGGGAAAACCGGGAGCAGTTCAAGGCGATCGTGGAGGGTCTGCAAGGCATCTTGGGTGGCCCGGCGGAGGTCGCGCGCAGCCGCATCTGCCACTCCATGACCGATGTGCTGGAAGCCGCAGATGATCTTGGCTATCCGCTGGTGGTGCGGCCCAGCTTCACCATGGGAGGCCTCGGCTCTGGTTTCGCTCACCATGAAGCTGATCTTCGTCGGATGGCCGGTGCCGGCCTGGCTGCCAGCCCTACTAGAGAGGTTTTGATCGAGGAATCGATCTTGGGCTGGAAAGAGTACGAACTCGAGGTGATGCGCGACAAAGCAGACAACGTAGTGATCGTCTGCTCGATTGAGAACCTCGATCCGATGGGTGTGCATACCGGCGATTCGATCACCGTCGCTCCGGCGATGACGCTCACCGACCGCGAGTACCAGCGGATGCGCGACGTCGCAATCGGTATCATCCGTGCGGTCGGCGTCGATACCGGCGGCTGCAACATCCAGTTCGCGGTCAACCCTTCCAACGGGCGCATGATCGTGATCGAAATGAACCCGCGGGTGTCCAGGTCGTCAGCACTGGCTTCCAAGGCGACCGGTTTTCCGATCGCCAAGATCGCCGCCAAGGTGGCCATTGGTTACACCCTTGACGAGATCCCGAATGACATTACCCAGCAAACCCCGGCCAGTTTCGAGCCCACTCTCGACTACGTCGTCGTGAAGGTGCCCCGATTCGCGTTCGAGAAGTTCCCGTCGGCCGATTCCACACTGACTACTCACATGAAGAGCGTTGGCGAGGCGATGGCCATCGGCCGGAACTTCACCGAAGCCTTGGGCAAAGCGTTACGCAGCCTGGAGGATCCCAAGGCGCCATTCCAATTCGCGGCCGAGATCACTGAGTCAGTCGATGACTTGCTGGAGCTGGCCGCTCGGCCGCACGATGGCCGGCTGAACGTCGTCATGCAGGCACTCCGCGCCGGCGCCTCTGCCGAGCAAGTGCATCAGGCCACCAAGATCGACCCGTGGTTCATCGACCAACTGGTGTTGATCTTGGAGATTGCTAACATGATCAAGTCCGCGCCAGAGCTGACCGCTGATCTGCTCCGTACCACGAAGCGACACGGTTTTTCAGACTCCCAGATCGCCGCCCTCCGGCACTTGAGTGAAGACGTGGTACGCGGCGTCCGCTGGGCGCTCGGGATCCGGCCGGTCTACAAGACCGTTGATACCTGCGCCGCCGAATTTGCGGCCCGCACTCCCTACCACTACAGCTCCTACGATCTGGAAACTGAGGTCGTACCCCGGCAGCAGCCGGCAGTACTGATCTTGGGCAGTGGACCGAACCGGATCGGGCAAGGCATCGAGTTCGACTACTCCTGCGTACATGCAGCCATGTCGCTCAGCAGCGCTGGTTACGAGACGATCATGGTCAACTGCAACCCCGAGACGGTCTCGACTGACTACGACACCGCCGATCGGCTGTACTTCGAGCCGCTGACGCTGGAGGACGTTTTGGAGGTGGTGCATGCCGAGCAAGCGGCCGGGCCAGTAGCCGGCGTCATCGTGCAGCTCGGTGGGCAGACACCACTACGACTCGCTCAGCCGCTCAAGGATGCCGGGGTTCCGATTGTCGGCACCAGCCCTGAGGCGATCCACCTCGCCGAGGAGCGAGGTGCCTTCGGCCAGGTGCTCGCCGAGGCCAATCTGCCCGCGCCCAGGCACGGACTGGCTCGTTCCTTTGCTGAGGCCAAAAAAATCGCCGACGAGATCGGCTATCCCGTGCTGGTGCGTCCCTCCTACGTGCTTGGCGGCCGCGGCATGGAAATCGTCTACGACGAATCGACCCTGTCGGCATACATCGCACGGGCCACTGAAGTCTCACCGGCCCATCCAGTGCTCGTCGACCGGTTCCTCGATGATGCAGTGGAGATCGACGTCGACGCGCTCTATGACGGCACCGAGCTCTACCTCGGCGGCATCATGGAGCACATCGAGGAGGCAGGCATCCACTCTGGTGACTCAGCCTGCGCACTGCCGCCGATCACACTCGGCGCCGAGGTTGTGGAGCGGATTCGCAGCTCCACCGAGGCGATCGCCCACGGCATTGGCGTCTGCGGCTTGATCAATATCCAGTTCGCTCAGGCCGGTGACACCTTGTTCGTGCTAGAGGCCAACCCGCGGGCCTCGCGTACCGTGCCGTTTGTCTCCAAGGCAACCGCGACCCCACTTGCCAAGGCGTCCGCCCGCATGATGCTCGGCGCCACCGTTCAGCAGCTGCGGGCCGATGGGTTGTTGCGGGCAACCGGTGACGGCACTACTGAGGATCCGACAGCACCGATTGCGGTCAAGGAAGCGGTAATGCCGTTCAACCGGTTTCGTACCGTTGACGGAATCTCGGTCGACACCATTCTCGGTCCGGAAATGAGGTCGACCGGAGAGGTCATGGGCCTGGATGTGGCCTTCGGTACCGCCTTCGCCAAGAGCCAGGTTGCAGGCTTCGGTCCGCTACCCACCAAAGGCACCGTCTTTGTCTCGGTGGCCAATCGTGACAAGCGGTTCGTGATCTTCCCTGTGAAGCGCCTTGCTGATCTTGGGTTTGAGATCTTGGCAACCGCGGGCACGGCCTCGATGCTGCGCCGCCATGGGGTGGTAGTGACCCCGGTGCGCAAGTTCAGTCAGGGCCCTAGCCCGGACGGAGAGAAGACGATCGTGCAAATGATCTTGGACGGTCAGGTCGACATGATCTTCAACACGCCGCACGGGCTTAGTACCGACGGCCGGCCGCGCTTCGATGGCTATGAGATTCGTACCGCTGCGGTGTTGCGCAATATCCCCTGCGTCACAACAGTTCCAGGCCTGGCTGCCGCGGTGCAGGGTATTGAGGCAATCATTGCCGGCAATGTGAACGTCCGCTCGCTGCAGTCCTGGAGCCGGAACGATTCGTGATCATCGATCTCGGCTACCGCGGGTTTCTGAGACCGCTGTTGTTCCGTGCCTATGGCGGCGATGCCGAGGACGTTCATGACAAAACATTGGCTGCCATCGCCAGGATCGGACAGCGCCGGGCCACGCTGAGGCCACTAGCTTTCTGGTCCAACCGGCACCGGAAGCCGACCACAATTGCGGGAATCTCATTCCCAGGGCTGGTCGGCCTGGCAGCTGGGATGGACAAGGACGGTGTCGCGATCAAGAGCTGGGGTTCGCTGGGCTTCGGCTTTGTCGAGCTGGGCACCGTCACCGCGAGACCCCAACTCGGCAATGACAAGCCGCGGCTCTTCCGGATCCCTGACAGCCGGGCAATCATCAACCGGATGGGCTTCAACAATCGCGGTGCCCAAGCTCTGGCCGACCGGCTGGCAGCCGCCGGGGTCAGCCGCGGCAATCTGGCGGTCGGGATACCGATCGGTATCTCGGTCGGCAAGACCAAGGACGTACCGCTGTCGGAAGCGATCGAGGACTATCTCACCTCACTGCGCATTCTGGCGCCGTACGCCGACTATCTCGCTATCAACGTCTCCAGCCCCAATACGCCCGGACTGCGTTTTCTGCAAGATGCCCAGATGCTGGCGGAGTTGATCACCGCACTGGTTTCCGAAACGTGGCAGCTGGCAGCTGGAGCACCACCGATACCGATCTTGGTCAAGGTGGCTCCAGACCTGACCGAGGACGCGCTGGAGGACGTGGTGCAGGTGTGCAGCGACGCCGGAGCTGAGGGTCTCATTGCGACGAATACCACCCTGAGCCGGGACGGCCTGAAAACTGACCAGCCGCTGGCGACCGAATCCGGCGGTCTCTCGGGAGCGCCGCTCACCAGACGCGCGCTTCAGGTCGTACGCTTCCTCGCCGAACACACATCGCTGCCCGTGATCGGCGTTGGCGGCATTATGAGCCGGGACGACGGTGAGGCCATGCTCGATGCCGGAGCCAGCCTGCTGCAGATCTACACCGGATACGTCTATGCC
>DATFBI010000055.1:0-4309 GCA_035253925.1 Propionibacteriaceae bacterium | reverse complement strand
TCATCAGCCATGCTTTGCCTCGATCAATACCGTGCAAACCATTTCTTAACCATGCTTTGCCCAATTAAACGCCAGGCAAACGATTGTTAACTCTGCTTAGTCTCGATCAAGCGTAGTGCAAAAACACTTTGATCTTGTTCTTAATCGCGCACGGTGTCAAGTGTGTTGCGGCGGCCGATACCTTGCCGTTACGGCTGCACCGGCCGGGCCGGCGATCATGAACAGCGGGGAAACCCCAGTATGTAAGGGATCCCAGGGTCCAGCAGTACTAGATCTTGTTGGCGAGGGCGATCAGCGGCTCTGCCGGCGCAAAGTACTTATTGTGCATAGTTCGGCGACTGTCTGAATTCCAAAGACTTCGGAGAGCATCTGATGGTGTCGTTCGGTGAGCCCAGCCGGCGCCGATGGAGGAGCCGCAAGGATCTCTGTCAAGCTCTTGTCCTCCTACGCTTCGTCCAGCAGGTTGCTAAGGTCAACGACACTGCCATGATCAACTCCGCAGGGGTGTGGACCGCGACGGTTGATGCGCTTGTTGATCACCATTCTGGCTAATCCTGCGTTGCCACAACGAGACTGGATTTGATTTTGGAATGATGATGGATTAAATCAAAACTCGGAGAATATATCCGCTTATCCCAGCATCGATCGGGGTGTTGACATCGACGTCATCGAACAAGATCAACTGCTGGTCTCGGTGCAGTCGATTCGGGCAGCTGGAAAATCGCTTCCATGCCTTGATACTTTCGAATGGTGGTGCACCGATGAAAACGGAGGACGTGGCGCCACCATCCACACATGGGCGGCTGGGTAGAGTCGCGGGCTCACCCTACCCGCCTGGGACAGATGCGTTCATTCGCCGCTGGGTCGCTTGCACAGTGGTCGGTGAGGCCGCCGGCTTTACAGTCGCTGCAGCGATTGCCGCAACTCAGGATCTCTCACATGCGCCTGAGGTTGCATTCTTGCTGCTTGTAGGTGCGCTTGAAGGAGCGTTGCTGGGCAAGGCTCAGTCAATGACTATGACTCGATTGCAGCTACCGGCCCCGATCACTCGTCTGTGGCCCTTGGCTACCAGCGTTGCGGCTCTCGTGGCATGGTCGATCGGCCTAATTCCAGCCTCTCTGGAGCGCATTTCGTGGTCCTCATGGACGGCTTGGATATTGGCCGCAGTACTTGTGTTAGTGCTTCTGGCATCCATTCCGACCGCGCAATTCATGCTGCTTCGGACAACAGTGCCGACAGCCGGGCGGTGGGTTAGATTCAACATCGTCGCCTGGATGCTTGGGCTCAGTTGGACGTTCGTACCGCCTGCGCTCGTTCGACCTGAGACGCCCGTGATCTCCGAGGTTGGTGTCTACTTCATCGCTGGAGTGCTGATGGCCAGCACAGTCGCGCTCATTACTGGGATGTGCTGGCTCAGCTGGTTGAAGCGCGGAAGCGTACGGACCATAGTGCGCGAGGTTCCTGACTAGCCCGCCGGTGCGTGGTAGGGGTTGGCGCGCGTTCACAGCGGTGCAGCGCATCTAAGGAGCGGAGCCGTCTGGGGATGGCTGGCGAGTGCTCGGATGCCGGTTACAGCACTTGTTAACCATCCTGAGACGATCTTGGCATGGGTGTCGTGACCGAAGGCCGAGAGAACGAGGCAGGCGGGAAGCGTCTCAGTCGGACCGTGATTGTGCGCACGGCTGTCAGATACATCGACCGCCACGGCGCGCAGGGGTTGACGATGCGGGGGCTTGGTCAAGAGCTCGGGGTGGAGGCAATGGCCTTGTACCGCTACGTCACTGGCCGGGAGGACTTGCTGGAGGCCGTGGTTGCTGAGTTGCTGGGCGGGGTCAGTGATGACCTTGACGCGCAGCTCACCAGCAGCTGGCAGGGCTACCTGCAAAACCTAGCTCACGCCGTCCGGCGGATCGCGCTGGATCATCCCGGCGCATTTCCTCTGGTAGCGACACGGCACCCGGCCGCCCCCTGGTTGCGGCCGCCGCTGCGCAGCTTGGCACTGGTGGAGAACTTTCTGACCACGTTGTCCTCGTACGGGATGGCCGATGAGCAGGTGGTCCAGGTCTACCGGGCATTCAGTAGCTTCCTCCTGGGCAGTCTGTTGCTCGAGGCGGCGCAACGCGGGGCCGAAACCTCCCCGGTGGAGGAGCCTCTGGATGAGGGTTCAGCCCCGGTTCCGAACACGGACGGACACCTCGACTTGTCGGGGAACCCTGCCATCGCCCGGTTCCAGCCGATGCTCAGCGAAGACCACAGTGCTGAGGAGTTCGAGGTTGGGCTGGAAAACCTGCTCGACCGGCTGGAGCTATCACTGTCCCAATGATTTGTGAGCCGACAGGCGGCTTGTTTACCGCGTAAAACACTCGGGTACCCTCCTCGTGCCGTCAGGATTACTCATTCCCCGAGGAGGAGTCCCGCAAAAGAGGCCAGTAAAGAAGGGATGATCATGTCACAAATCGAGGAGTCCCCCAGCCGGGGCACGGTCGGCGATCCGGGGAACCAGTCGATCGCCGAGTTGATCAAGCAACTGTCAGAGGAGTCCAGCCGGCTGTTGCGCAACGAACTCAAACTCGCCCAGGCCGAAATGACGGAGAAGGCCAAGACCGCCGGGGCGGGCATCGGAGCCTTCGGGGTGGCCGCCGTGCTTGGCTGGTTCGCACTGGGCTGCTTCCTAGCCACCGCGATCTTGGCTTTGGCCCTGGTATTGCCGGCCTGGCTGGCCGCGCTGATTGTCGCCGTCGTGGTTGCCGTCGCAGCCGGCATCGCGGCGCTGCTGGGCAAGAGGAAGGTGGCTGAGGCTGCTCCGCCAATACCGACCGCAACGGTGGAAAGTGTCAAGAAAGACGTCGAGGAGATCAAGGAGAGTGCCCGCCGATGAGTTCCCCAACACCCCGGGTTCCCCCCGAGCCCTCGCCCGACGCCACACCGGAAGAGATCGAGGCTGACATTCAGGCGTCCCGTGAGCGGCTTGCCTCCACGGTTGACGCTCTGACCACCAAGCTGGATGTCAAGGAGCAGGCCAAGCAGAAGGCGCGGGAGACCACAGCGCAGGCCAAGCAGAAGGCGCGGGAGACCTCCGAGCGGGTTCGGACCAGCGCTCAGCAGGTCTACGAGCAGGGCCATAGGCGGGCGCGCACCACATCGCCCGCGGTGTTGGGTGCAGTGGCCGCCGGTGCTGCCGGGCTGTTGGTACTGGCCATCGTGCTGCTGCGGCACGGGTTTCGTCGCAGGCCTTGAGCACTTAGTTGTCGCGAGAGGGCGACACGTTACGGATCTGCACCGAATCTGTGGAACCTATCTTCACTTCTGCGCAGTGGACAGCGCATCATCGTTCTTAGCAAGCCCATCGAGCGCCTCGGGGGATGCAGTGATGCAACTTCTAAGGAGGCACGGCGACGGCACTGCCATCAACCCCGGACGCGTTCCGATCTGGACGCGTCGGTGCGGCGCTGCGCTCAGAGCCGTACCTTCTCATCGCTCCGGTTTTGATACTCGCAGCTGCCTTGCTACTCATCCGGCTGCCATGGCAGATCGATCTCGGTATTCACGCCGCGACCCTGCAACGCTGGCTCCGCGACCCGACACCTGAGGTCCACCCCCTCATCGGCGTGGCGACGCAGAGCCCGTACTACTCGCCGTACATGGGCCTATGGACCTTGGTCGGGCACTTGTTCGACCTGCCTGTGCTGCGCATCCTTCGGTTGGCCGGCCTGGTCAACGTGGTGATCATGATCGGTGGCCTGTGGTACGCGGTACGCGGTTTGACGATTCGGCCTTGGGCGCCCGTACTGGCGTTGATCACCTGTGGCGTGCTCTGGGGTGTGCAGACCCTGTCCTGGAGCGGGTTCTTCTCAGTGATCACGGTCACCTATAGCATGCCGTTCCCGTCCTTCTTCGCCACCGCAGTCGGCCTGTGGGTGTGGGGGATCGCGCTGCGCTGTGGCCGGGCCCGCCGGGTCCGCGGCGGGCAAGCGGCGGTCGTTGCCGTGCTGGCCGCGTTGATCATTTTGTCGCACCAGTTCACAGCCGTCGGGATCGCGGTGCTGGCCGGCTGTGCGGCGCTGGCTCCGCTGCTGGGCAATGGGTGGTCACCGAGCGGACGGGTGCGCTATTTGATCATGTGGCTGCTGTCAGCTGTGGCCGCGGTGGTGCTGTCTGTACTGTGGCCGTTCTACTCGATCATGGAGCTGTTCAGTAACCCGTCCGGGTTCGATGACCTGAGCGGGGAGATCTACCGCACACCGCTCCGCGACTTCTGCTTGTTGCTGCTCGCGCTGCCAGCCGTGGTGGTCCGGGCGCGACGCAAGGG
>DATFBI010000054.1:0-13273 GCA_035253925.1 Propionibacteriaceae bacterium | reverse complement strand
TGAGTGGCATCGTTTCTGGCTTGATGGGCTTGGCCATGTCCTTAAGGGAGATGTCTGTGAAGGTACCGAAGATGAATGCGGGCATGCGTTGGCGGAGGGGTAGCTGGTCGCGCGCAGCTACCGCTGCGAGCGACTGCGCTGGCGTGGAGGCCGGCAGGTGCGTAGATCAGAAGGGGATCAGCAAATGAGCACTGCGAATCCTGAGCCCCGCCAGTCGGGGGAAGCCGAGGGCTCCGCCAGGCAGAGCTCGCGGCTTGATCAACTCAAGGTGCCGCTTGTCTTTACCGTGGAAGAAGCGGCCAATCGGCTTTGGCGTCGGAAGAACCGTCATGTACTCGCTGGTCAGTTCCGGCGCAGTCGAGTCGGTCCGGATCGGTCGCTTGCGTCGGGTCCCGGCCGACGCTTTGGTGACCTTCCTCGATGAGCTTCGTCGCGGCGTAGGAGCAGGTGCTGGATGACGGGCTACTGAGCGTGAAGCGCAGTCGCACTCGGCCCCGCTATGAGCACGGCTGCCAGCCAAACTGTGGGCACAAGTACGCCGGCCACTGCCCAGCGCGGCAGAACATGCGCCCGCTGACAGACACAACGAAGTCTCGCGCCGGAAACCGGATCGTTCCCCTGCCCGGCGCGATCGTCGACCTGCTGCTGGCTCACAGAGAATTTCAGTCAGTGGAACGACAGAGAGCCGCTCAACTTTGGTCCGATGAGGGCTGGATCTTTGCAGACGAGACTGGTCGGGCCATCAATCCCCGAACCGACTGGGACAACTGGAAGCGTCTACTTGCAACCGCTGGCGTCCGCGACGGGCGCCTCCACGATGCCCGTCACACCGCCGCTACAGCTCTTCTGCTGCTCGGCGTGCACGAGCGCACGATCATGAGCGTTCTAGGCTGGTCAACTACCGCGATGGCGACCCGCTACACACACGTGATCACGCCGATCCACGGTGACCTGGCCAGCCGCCTCGACGGTCTCCTGCGGTCCAGCACAGACACACCAGTCGGGACCAATTGAGACCACATTTGAGACCACAGCAAAAACCGCTGGCGCCAAGCTCCTGGCGGGGCCGGCGTTTGGCCTGGTCAGGCTGGCGGTGGCGGCGGGATTTGAACCCGCGGAGGGTTGCCCCTCACGCGCTTTCGAGGCGCGCTCTTTAGGCCGCTCAGACACGCCACCGCCGGAGAGATTACCCAACGTGCTGGGGCCGCGCGAATCAGAACTGGACCGTGTGCTCATGATCGTGCGCGTTTGACCAGTGTCTGGAAGGGTCAAACGCGCACGATCATCCGCAGAGCTCGATCTCGGGCACGTCGACGCACCGGAAACATCGGGTTGGCATACCGTCCCAGCCGCGCGCCACGAGAGCGGCAGCAATCTCGAATGCGACGACGCAGGGCCGGTGCACAACGTCATACCAGCTGTAGCGAAGGGTGATCCACTCGAGGATGGCGAATCGATTGTCACGCTTCATGTCGCGGAATAGCCCCACGCCCTCATGGCCCTTTCGACCGTCGAGCTCAACCAGAACCTGATAGTCGTCGTAGCCGACATCGCTTGCGTACGGCAGGCCGCGCCTGCTCTGCTGGCGGACGCCCCGCGGCAGACCGTGAGGCCGCTCCACATCGTGTAGAAACCTCATCTCCAGGGGTGACTCGGCTCCTGCCGCCACGTCGCCCAAGATGTCGGCCACTAGCCGCCGATGCCGATAGCGGCTGCGCGCGTTCATGGCCGCAATTAGTCGACGAGGCGTGGTCTTTCTTCGCTGAACCGCCGTAGTTAGCAAGGCCACAACATCTCCTTCGCTTGCAACAGCGCACAAATCCAGCACGGTGTCCTCAACTGTCAGCCGATGTGGATCGGCAACCGAGCGCGCAGATCTTGCAGCCGGACGTTCTCTGCTGAAGCGCCACTCGCCTCCAACCCGCGCACTGCGCCCGACGGGAACCAGAACATCAACTGGTCGAGGCGCCTCATCGACCAGGTTGTGCAGGAAACCCGAGGCCTCCGGGCCGAGTCTTGCTCGATGGCCACCGATGAGTACGCCAGCCCATGCCAGGCCGTTCCACGTCGGATCAGTCGGCGCCGTGTAGTAAATCCCGCGAGCTATCTGTCGCCACCAACCCTGCCGGACCATCCGGTCCAAGGCCGCATCGGTGATGCCGAGAAAACAGATTTGGCTCCGACTGACCACGCCTGCCTGAGCCTGTGCAAGCTGGGTCAGGGCCGGTGGAAACTCCTGGTGTGCTCTCACATCCGGAGTCTGCGGACGCGACATTAGAACATGCCGCCTCCTCCAGAATCTGTGGATTGAGGGCGCTTGAAAGCTGTGGACGGATGATCGTGCGCGTTTGACCGGTGTCTGGAAGGGTCAGACGCGCACGATCTTTCCGAGAGGTTTAGCGGCTGGCAAAAAAGTCCGTCAACAAGGCAGCACACTCGGCTTCGAGGATGCCACTTCGGACATCGACGCGATGGTTGAGCCTGGGATCGCGTACCACGTCGAAGAGAGAGCTGACGGCGCCAGCCTTCGGATCGAAGGCACCGAAGACGAGCCGGGCGACGCGGGCCAAGACAAGAGCACCGGCGCACATGGTGCAGGGCTCGAGGGTGACAACCAGAGTGAGACCCGTCAATCGCCAGGAGTGGAGATGTCTGGACGCCTCACGCAGCGCCAAGATCTCCGCGTGCGCGGTCGGATCATGTCTGATTTCGCGTTCGTTGCCAGCCGACGCCAGCACGCCGCCAGCTTGATCAACTAGCACCGCGCCGACTGGCACGTCACCGTGCCGCGCCGCCATACGAGCCTGATCGAGGGCGAGCCGCATGGGATCTTCCCACTGACTCAACCCGCTGTATTCGCTCACCCAACGGCTGCTTCAACGGCCTTGCGGAATTGCGGATTGAGTTTGATCTTGTCTGCAATCTCAGTCAGCATCTCGACGCTACTCAGATCGAGGTTGTCGATGATGGCACTCATATCGAAGTCGCTCAGCCCGAGGTCCGCAACGATGCCAAGATCACCGATCGGCTCGCCTTCCTCTTCTTCATCATCCAAAGGCTCCTCGCCGAGATAGTCCACGACATCGCGGGCTATCGGCCAATCACTCGCCGCCGCTGCGTCTGAGAGCAGCACTTGGACGTGTTGCCCACGCACTCGAGTGATCACGAAGACTTCTTCAACGAGGCTGACAAACCCCAACGCACCCGCATCACCGGGCAATCGACGCAGCTGGACGATCAACTCATCAAGGTCATTGGCGAGATCCTTGCCGAGCGACTGAACGTAGGGCTGGCCGTCCTCCCGATACGCGGCAAGCACGAAATCGATCTCGTCGTCGGCGGCATCCTCAAGATCAACCTCGTCGAAATCTTCGTCTTCTGAGACCTCGTCGTCGAACTCGTCGTTGGCACTAGCCCGCCGCTTTACCGAGTCAGCGCTCCTGCCCGCGCCATCCAGCTCGAACGACTCGTACTCCTCGTCGTCGAACTCCGACATCACTCCCCTCCTCCGCAGAATCGCGAACCCGCTCCATCGTGTCAGACACCTAGCCTGCACACGAGTCCAATCCCCAATCTCAGACACTCCCTCGCTACGGTTCCAGCGTGGAACTTCGCATCGTCGACCATCCGCTTGTCGCTCACAAGCTCACCGTGCTCCGGGACGAGACCACCGACTCCCCCACGTTCCGGCGCCTCACCGAAGAGCTCGTTACCTTGCTCGCGTACGAGGCGACCCGCGATGTCCGAGTGGTGCCACGCACGGTACAGACGCCGCTGCAATCTGCAGTCGGTGTAAAACTGGCACCCCCGCGGCCGTTGGTGGTGCCGATTCTTCGTGCCGGCCTAGGCATGCTCGAGGGCATGACGCGGCTGATCCCAACCGCCGAAGTTGGTTTCGTCGGCATGGTGCGCAACGAGGAGACTCTGGTCGCGACGACGTACGCCGAACGGCTGCCGGAGGACCTGACTGGACGGCAGTGCTATGTGCTCGATCCCATGCTGGCAACCGGTGGCACTCTTGGTTCCGCGGTGCAGTTCCTGGTCAAGCGCGGTGCCGATCACATCACCTGCATCTGCCTGATCGCAGCACCGGAAGGGATTGCCCGACTCAAAGAGTTGGTGGCCGAGCTGCACGTACCCTGCACGCTGGTGCTCGCCGGCCTGGACGAGAAGCTGAACGATGTCGGCTACATCCTGCCTGGCCTCGGCGATGCCGGTGACCGCTTGTACGGCGTCGTCTAATGCCGACTTGTCAGCGTCGGTGGTCGTCATTGCAACCACCCACGCTGACAACTCGGGTGCTGGGTAAGAGATTTCAGTAGTAGTAGGGGAAGCGGCTCCAGTCAGGTGATCGCTTTTCTAGGAAGGCGTCGCGGCCCTCGACAGCTTCGTCGGCCATGTACGCCAGCCGGGTGGATTCCCCGGCGAACACCTGCTGGCCGATCAGCCCGTCATCGATGGCATTGAACGCAAACTTCAGCATCCGTTGCGCAGTGGGGCTCTTGCCGCAAATGATCTTGGCCCACTCCAGCCCTACGGTCTCCAGCTCGGCATGCGGCACAACACGATTCACCATGCCCATGCGGTACGCGTCCTCGGCTGTGTAGGTCTGGCCAAGGAAAAAGATCTCCCGCGCCACCTTCTGCCCGACCTGCCGTGCCAGATACGCCGACCCAAAGCCGCCATCGAAGGAGCCAACATCGGCATCGGTCTGTTTGAAGCGCGCATGCTCAGCACTGGCCAGACTCAGGTCACAGACCACATGCAGGCTGTGCCCGCCGCCGGCAGCCCAGCCATTCACCAAGGCGATCACGATCTTGGGCATAAAGCGGATCAGCCGCTGCACCTCCAGAATGTGCAGGCGCCCGAGCGCCGCCGCATCGGGCTTGTCAGCCGACTCGTACTGATACCCGGCAGGGCCTCGGATCCGCTGGTCACCCCCGCTGCAGAACGCCCACCCCCCGTCTTTGGGCGATGGCCCGTTTCCGGTGATCAACACCGCCCCGACGTCTGAGGAAATCCGGGCGTGGTCGAGCGCGGCAAAGAGCTCGTCCACGGTGTGCGGCCGGAAGGCGTTGCGGACCTCCGGTCGATCAAAGGCAATCCGTACCACCGGAGCGTCATTGGCGCGGTGATAAGTGATGTCGGTGAAGTCGAAACTCTTCACCCCATGCCAAAGTTCAGGCGCAAACGGGCTGGTCACGCCCCAAAGTTAGCGGGCTGCTGCCCCTCGTCCTGATGGCGATGCCGCAGCTGCCAGACGATGTACGCGGCAAGCGCCACGAGCAGCACCACCAGGCCGGCAATGGCCACCACCGGCGAGAGCTGGTACACCTGCCGCCAGGCAGCGAAGGTCGCGAAGCCCACCGTTGCGTAGAGGAATGCCCAGATGATCGCGCCCACCGTAAGTGCTGGCAGGTAGCGACGCAGCGGCATTCGCAGCACTCCCGCCGCAAGATTGACCAAAGTCTGAATCCCAACCGTCAGAAATGACACGATGACGACCGGCGCGCCCCATCTGGCGACGAGCTGTTGCATTTGGGTGTACCGCGGTCGGGACATCAGCCGAGACAGCCGGCTCCTGCGTGCGCCCTCCTGCGCCGCCCGCCCAATTGCGTACGTTGCGCCCGCTCGCACCATGACCACAACGAACAACGCAGCAACAGCAGCCGGATAAGGCCAGTCACGCCAGAACTCCACGCGTGCGAGTGTAGGAGCCAGATCATTGCGGCTGGTCTGTCCCCTGAGGCTCCTCTCGCGGCTTGGGCGCGTGAATCCCGCGGTGCAGCTCGTAGGCACGCGCGTTTCCTGGAGAGTTGGGATCGTCGATGATCGGCTGGTCGGCCATGAACTGCCGAATGACGCTGGCCAGCTCTCCGGGGTGCGAGAAGTTGATCGCATGGGCCGCCCCGTCGATGACGACGAATACCGCCCGGTGTTCAATTTGTGCCGCAACTTCTCGGATTCGCGCCGGTCCAGGGATCAAGGGATCGCGGCTCCCGGCAACGACCAGCATCGGAACATCCAAGGCGAGCAGCCGGTCCAGCGACGGATACTGAGTTAGCGCGCGAAACATTCGGAACGTGCTGGGGACGCCGAACCGCACGTAGTCGGGTACGACCACGCGAAGCAACTTGACCGGTTCACGGAGACCGTCATGGCTCAGCTGACGCACGGCCCGAGGCATCGGCTGATTATGGATGCCGCCGGCCGGCGACACCAGAATTGCCCGCTCGAGGCGGTGTGGATATAAGTAGGCAAACTCGACAATCACCGGACAGCCCATGGAATTGCCGACCAGGGTGACCTTTTCAATGCCTTGGGTGTCAAGGAATGCAGCCGCTGCGTGCGCGAGTTCGGGGATGGTCAAGGGCTCTATTGCGTTTCCGCTGCGCCCGAATCCCGGCAGATCGGGTACCAGAATATGGAACTCGCCCGCCAGCGCTTCGGCAGTGGGAAGCAGGTACTGTCCCGAGAGCCCGAACCCGTGCAGATGCATCATCACGGGCGCATCCGGCGGCTGCGGCGACTCACGGTAGAAGACATCGACGCCGTCAATGGTCGTCCAGCGCTCGGCCAACTGAGACTTTGACCGCGAAAAGCGCCTTTTGGTACCGCGATGTGACCTGGCCGACGTCCTGCGCTTGGCGACGGTCCCGCTACTCTCCGACGTGGTCATGATGTGCCAGCGAGCGCTTTCTGCTTCAGTTGTTCATATTCGGCTTGATTGATCGCGCCCTGGTCGAGCAGCTTCTGCGCAGAGGCAATCTGATCGGCTGGATTAGTCATGTGAATAACCGACGGGGGCACGTAGGTATCTGTGTCCCGTCCACGACCCATCGCCGCCTGATGCCGCTCGGCCATTCCCCTGCCACGAGCGATGACATAGATCAATGCGCTCAACAGCGGCGCAATGATCAGGAAAACGATCCAGAGCGCCTTCCACCAGCCACTGAGATTCTCATCGCGGAACAAATCAACGACGATCTGAAACAACACGATGAGGTAGCAGGCGAAAACAAAGGCCCACACCAACAGCCAGAAGAAACTTGAAAAGTCCACTGCAACCTCCATTCTTCTGGTGATCGCTCGCGCAATGCCGACGCTCGCGATCACGAGGGTCCGAGTTGGACTCGGCCTGAGTATTGCGCCGTCCGTTCCTACGACACATCACCTTCCAGGGGTGAGTCTTTTGAGCCAGCACTGCGAGAATCGAGCGCCTTCAGCTCAACACTGGTAGACATGAGCCGATGGGGAGTCACGTCATTGTCGCTGGAGCAGGAATTGTCGGGCTGGCAACCGCCTATGAGCTAACCCGACGAGGCCACACGGTCACGGTGCTCGACAAGGAGCCGGACATCGCAAAGCACCAGACCGGTAACAACTCCGGCGTCATTCACTCTGGGCTCTACTACCGACCCGGCAGCCTCAAGGCGACCTTGGGGACGGCTGGAGCCAGCTCAATGCGGCGCTTCGCCGAAGAAAACGGTGTCGACGTCGACATCTGCGGCAAGCTCGTGGTCGCTACCGAGCCGTCACAACTGGCCGCACTCAGCGAGCTCTACCGCCGCGGCCAGGCTAATGGTGTGCCCTGCACGATGATCGACGCCGACAAGGCCAAGGAGTACGAGCCGTACGTCTCAGCAGTATCTGCGGTACGCGTCGAGTCGACCGGAATCGTTGATTTTCGAGGGGTTTGCGATGTCTTGCGACGTCGCATTGAAGAGGCGGGCAGTGAAGTGCGCTGCGGCCAGCACATTGTCGGGATCGCGTCGCGTCCGGATGCCGTCACGATCACGACCAAGAGCAGTGAGTACCGCGGAGATCTATTCGTCAACTGCGCTGGCCTGCACAGTGATCGGCTCGCCCGCTTAGCCGGGCTGGACCCTGAGGTGCGAATCATCCCCTTCCGTGGCGAATACTACGAGTTGACCCCGGAGACCTCATACCTGGTGAAAGGGCTGATCTACCCGGTGCCCGATCCCTCGTTCCCCTTCCTTGGGGTGCACCTGACGCGGATGATCAACGGATCGATTCACGCCGGCCCCAATGCCGTCTTCGCGCTGGCGCGCGAGGGTTACACCAAGCTCAAGATCAACCCGCGCGATGTGCTGGATAGTCTTCGGTGGCCCGGCTTGTGGAGGTTAGGGAAGCGGTACTGGCGGACCGGACTCGACGAGACGACAAGATCACTATCCAAGAAGCGGTTCCTTGCCGGGCTCCGCGAGCTCGTTCCGGATCTTCCTGACGACTGTCTGTTGCCGGCGCACGCTGGTGTCCGCGCGCAGGCGCTGCGCCGCGATGGACTGCTGGTCGACGACTTCTATTACCAGCGAGGACCGCGCCAAGTTCATGTACTCAATGCGCCATCTCCGGCTGCCACCGCTTCCTTGGAGATCGCCAAACGCATTGTGGATGAGCTGGACATCGCCCAGTCAGGCACTGGTTCGCACAACAGCTGAGCAACGCCGATTCTGCGCCCTGAGCTGTTGTGCGGAACGCAGCAGACCTCGAGGTGAGGAAAGGGCTTTTATGCGCCCTGAGCCTGTCGAAGAGTGCACTCCGCAGGGCTTCGACAGGCTCAGCCCGCATATTGGGCTCAGCCCGCATATTGGGCTCAGCCCGCACAGTTGGCTCAGCCCGGTGTGCTGGCTCAGCCCGCAGTGTTCGATCTACCGCGGCGCCGCACCAGCCAGGCCGTCAGTCCGACCGCAGCAGCACCACCGGCGGCACCGGCGATGATCTTGGAACGCTGCAAGCTCTTTGCCACCGGCTCGATCGCCTCGGGCTCCTTACCGTCAAGCAAGGTGACTGTGCCTGCGTCACCATCAACCTTGATCATCTGCCCACTGTGGATCCGCCGGGTCGCGACAGCAGTACCGAGCACCGCCGGAATGCCGTACTCCCGGGCAACAATCGAGCTATGGCTGAGCGGGCCCCCGATGTCGGTAACGACGCCGGAGGCCATAGCAAACAGCGAGGTCCATGCTGGTGTTGTGATGCTCGCGACCAGCACGTCACCCGGCCGCATCTGCCCGAATTCTTGCGGTCCGCCGAGTACTCTCGCCGGCGCAGTGACAGCTCCCATGCTTCCGGCGATGCCCTTGATCACATCACCGGTCTGCTCCTCTGAGGCCGCCGGCATCCACTTGCGGAACATGTCACCCCAGCCGCCCTTCGGCAGCAGCTGCGGCGGCGTCGCTCTCAGCTGGCCGCGCCACACCGCCTTGCGTTGCTCGACCTGATCAGCAAGGTTGCCAACACCCTCGGCAATCTCGCTGCGGTGCAACCAGAACACGCCTTCGGAGTCAGAAATCACGCCCGCCTCCTGAAGTCGACGGCCGATCTCGAGGAGCATGCGCCGAACCTGAGGCCAGGCAAGGCCCACGTCGGCGAGGGCGTCCTCGCGCACCGGCGCGACACTCTGCGCCCAGTGCAGCAGCCGGCGGAAGAACTTGGCCCGTACCGGATCCAGCCGTGCTAGCACGACGGCTGTTGCTTGCTCGCGACGGGTTGCCAGGCTCCGCTGCCGCTGGTACGGGTCGGAACCCTTTCCGCTGACGAAGAACCGCAAGGTCTCCAGCAGCGGAACAGGATCATCGGCTGGCACCGGGTTGGCGAAGTCAAGGTTGTAGATGGTGTGCCCGAAGGTATTGAGGTGTGCCTGGAAACGGGTGTGCCACTCATGCCATACCGGATCCTGTGATGTGCCCGCTCGTTCCAGGAACTCCCGCGGCGAGAGCGCAGACAGCGTCTCAGCAAGTTCTCGATGATCACGGGTCCAGGTTGCGAGGTCGTACAGCGACTTCTCGGCTCTGATCGGTTGGCTGTCGGAACCGAGCACGAACACCTGAGCGGGTGGATCATCCTTTTGGCGTATGGCTGCGTCATAAAACCAGGTGAACAAGATCTCGCTCGTGGCCGCAATCGGAATGATCGTCTGCACCGCGGTGTAATACTCGGCGGCCGCATCGACCAGCTCTTGCACACCGTCCAACAGCTGTGCGCTGGTCATTCCCTTCAGATCACGGGCAGCCCAGTCGTTGACGATCCGGCGATACCTCGGATGGGAGTAGTTGCGCCAGCGGGGTTGACTGGCCCCAGTTAGCAGCGCCTGAAAAGCCCTTGGGCTCTTCCACATGAGCCGCGCCATCCCCGACCGGCTGTAGCCGTAGTAGGCGTATCCGTTGATCGTCGGCAATCCCACGTCGTGGTACCTGATCACCTCCTCGCCGATGAACTCTTGGAACAGCCTTTGCAGCGACCGGGTCACCGCCCCATCGATCATGTCGGCGAACAGCGGAGTAAGCGGATCGGGTAGTTGCTCCACAATGCTGGCCCGGACGTACATGGCGCTGGGATCCGGCACTGGCCAGTCCGTCGGGATCGGGCTCTCAGCTTCCGGAAGCGCCGTTATGGGCCGGGCTTGCAGAATGAAGAACTGTCCATTTGCGAGGGCCCATTCGATGTCTTGAGGAGCTCCGTAGTGATCTTCGATGCGGGTCCCGTACCCGGCCAGCTCGGCAGCGGCAGAGTCGCTGAGCACGGGTTGTCGGCGCTGCTCGGCAGGCACTGGCCGCTCCTGGGTACGCCGCTCGGCCGGAACAGTCATAACGGCTTTGTCTGCGGTTTCGCTCGATTCGACAGCCCCGTCGGGCTTACGCACCACAATGTTGTCGGTATTGACCGATCCACTGACTACGGACTCACCGAGGCCCCAGGCCGCACTGATCACCACCTGGTCACGCCGTCCATTGCTTGGGTTGGCGGTGAACATAACCCCAGCCGCCTCGGCGTGGACCATGTGCTGAACCACGACAGCCAGGCTGACAGTTGCGGGATCGATACCCTGCCGCGCCCGGTACGCCATGGCCCGGGAAGTCCACAGTGAGGCCCAGCAATCACGAACTGCAGCTAGCAGATCCTCCAGCCCTCGCACGTTGAGGTAGGTGTCCTGCTGACCGGCGAAGCTGGCCTCGGGGAGATCTTCAGCAGTCGCCGATGAGCGGACGGCAACCGGCACATCCTCACCTAGGGCCGCGTATGCCCGGGCAACCTCGTCCCGGAGGGCGTCGGAGATCTCATCGGTAAAGAGCGCCCGGATCTGTTGGGAAGCGGACTCGTATCCGCCGGGGTCATCGGTTGGTGCCGCTAAAGTGGTGATCTTTCCCGCTAGTTGATGTTCTGCGCCGTACGCCCGGTAAGCGTCGGTGACGATTACGAACCCAGGCGGGACTGGGAAGCCGGCGCGTGTCAGCTCGCCCAGATTGGCGCCCTTGCCGCCGGCCTGATCGATATCGTCGCGACCGAGTTCGTCAAACTGCTTAATAAAGATCATGGAGCATCTCTTGTGGGACAAGATCAAAGAAGGGCATCTGAAAGAGAATCTAACGCGGACTAGCCGCGGCCGAGGAACGGCATCTTGGTCGCCATTACGGTCATGGTCGCCACATTGCTGTCCAGCGGCAGGCTCGCCATATACACCAGAGCACGTGCCACATCCTCCGCACGCATGCGCGGCTCGGCTCGCAAACTGCCGTCCGCCTGCGGCACGCCCTCAGCGATCGTCGCCGTCAGGTCGGTGGCAGCGTTGCCGATATCGATCTGGCCGCAGGCAATGTCGTAAGGGCGTCCATCCAGAGCCGTCGACTTGGTCAGGCCAGTGATCGCATGCTTGGTTGCCGTATAGGCAATCGATCTGGGGCGCGGCGAATGCGCGGAGATGGAGCCGTTGTTGATGATGCGGCCGCCCTGCGGCTGCTGTCGGCGCATGATGCCAAATGCTTCTCTAATACAGAGGAAGACGCCGGTCAGATTGACATCGACAACGGCCTGCCACTCCTGCAACGGGAGCTCGTCAAGGTCGCGCGCTGCGCTGCCCATTCCGGCGTTATTGAAGAGCAGATCTACTCGACCGTGCTGGGTAGCGGTGACGCTGAAGAGGTTGCGTACCGATTGCTCATCGGTCACATCCGTTGGCACCGGGTCCAGCGGCAGGTCGGGATAAGCTGCCGCAAGCTCTTCCAGCGCCGTACGTCGCCGGCCCGCAATTACAACCGTCCAGCCGTCCCTCGCCAGCGCTATTGCCGTCGCTGCGCCAATCCCACTGCCCGCGCCAGTAACAACCGCGGTCCTGTCCCCCATGTCTTCTCCGCCTTCCACTGACTTGTCGCAAAGGATGGTCCTGTGAACATCGCGATTCTTGGAACGGGCGCCGTCGGACCGGCGCTCGAAGGCGACCTCACGGCCGCTCGTGGCCTAGAGATGTACATTCCGCTATGGGTGCGGATATTTGCTCAGCTTGGTCGCCCACAGTTAAACATCAAGCTCGTGCGAGCTTGATTGCTCCGCTCGCTGGCGCTCGCTCCGCGCGGATCGCGCTTTTATGCCGCCTACTTCGTCGTCGCTCGGGGACGAAAAGCGTGTCCCCTCCCTCCTCCTCACCACCGCGGCCCGCGATCCGAGCTTGATTGCTCCGCTCGCACCGAAATTAGGAACGCGTAGCGGCTGGGTCCTCCGAGACCGGTTCCTCACCTGCGCCCCACTCCATCGACTGCTCATCCGTGGGTGGCTTGGTGTTGCGGATGAAGAATGCCAGAACAATGGTCGCAATGCTGATCACTGCCGCAACGGCGAAGGCGGCCTCGATGCCACCGTTCAGCGCAACGATCTCAGGTAGCCCAGCTTGGCTCAGCGTGGTGGTTGTGCTAGCCATGATCGCCACCAGTAGCGCAGCCCCAGCCGCACCTGCCAACTGCTGCAGCGTGCCGAAGATGGCACTGCCATGTGAATAGAGGTAAGGCGGCAGCGGGTTCAACCCTGCCGTGAAGGAGGGTGTGAACAGGCACGCGAGTCCCAGCATCAGCAGCATGTGCAGGCCAATGAGGATCCAGATCGGAGTGCTGGGATTCGCACCGCTGAACTGCCACAGCGAAAAGGTGAGCAGCGCAGCACCTGGCACGGTGAGCAGCCGAGGACCGTACCGATCAATGATCCTGCCGACCGTCGGGCCCGCCAGGCCCATCAACAAGCCTCCCGGCAACAACATCAAGCCCGTGGCCAGCGATCCGATGCCACGGACAGTCTGCAGGTATATCGGCAGCAAGATCACCATGCCGAACAACGCGAGCATGGCGAGGCACAGCAGCGCAAGACTCAAGCTGTACTGGCGATATCGGAAGGCGCGCAGGTCCAATAGCGGGTCGCGCCCGCTTCGCGTCAGGCGCAGCTGCCGCCAGCCGAAAATCAGCAGGCACAGCAGCCCGAACACCAT
>DATFBI010000053.1:0-8824 GCA_035253925.1 Propionibacteriaceae bacterium | reverse complement strand
GTGCAATCCAATACAGCATGGATGCGGCACGTAGCCTGAAGCTTGCTATGGAAGAACTGTTTGCGCCCCCGGGGTACGAATGGAAGCGGCTCTCCCCGAAGTACCGCTCGATGCGGATCTTGACGACCCTGATCGTCCCGCCCGTCCTCTTCACGATTGCAGCCGTGATCGTGGGAGTTTCCTCGGGAAAGTGGTGGATCTCGGGTCTGATCTGGGTCGCCGCCGTCGTGGTCGTCTTGATCAGGCTGGCATTCGTTACGCGTAACTGGCGTTCTTGGGGCTACGTGGAACGAGAGGATGATCTCTACATCACCCACGGTTTCATGTTTCGCAGCCTGATCGCGGTGCCATACGGCCGGATGCAGCTGGTCGAGGTCGAGTCCGGGCCTTTGGAACGTGCCTTCGGGCTCGCCTCGGTCAGCCTCAAGACAGCCAGCCCGGAGACCGGTGCTCGCATCCCTGGTCTCGCGCCGGAGGAGGCAACGCGACTGCGAGACCGGCTCACCGAACTCGGCGAAGCACACGCCTCAGGACTATGAGCGGCTCCCAGTCTCAGCGCATGTCAGCGCCCGGCCCATCGGCAGGCTCAGACCCGGATGTCACCACATCTGACCTGACCGCTCCGGTCACGGCACCTGCCAAGCCAACCGAGCGTCCGCATCCACTGACGCCGTTCGTGCGGGGCTGGCTGGTGTTTGTCGCAATCGCCATCGGTTGGGGTCGTGAGTTCGTCAGCAGTGCCAGCGAGAACCGGTTCGAGCCTCGCAACCTGCTGTGGATCCTGCCAATCCTCGCCGTCGTCGTACTACTCGCAGCCTTTGCTGGTTTTATTTCCTGGTACTTCACCCGATTCGTGATCGATGACGAGGAACTGCGCATCGAGACCGGTGCGATCTTCAAGAGATCAACCAAGATCCCTTTCGAGCGGCTGCAAGCGGTCGACATTGTCCAGCCACTCGTTGCCCGGATCTTTGGGCTCGCCGAGCTGCGTCTGGATGCCGGGAACAGCACCACCAAGTTGCGCTATCTGACCCGCAGCAAGGCTTCTCGGTTCCGTGACTATTTGCTGGCTCGGGCGCACGGTCAGCAAGCCAGCATCCGCGATCTTGATCAACAGGCGGTGGCAAGTGTCTTCACCGACCTCGGAGCGGCCGATCATCCGCTGGTGCAGGTCTCGGCGCAACGGCTGATCCTGAGCTTTCTGCTGTCAACCGAGTGGCTGATCCCGGCAGCTATTTCGATCATCATTCTGTTCGGCACCGTAGCCTTCGGTGTCCTGCCGCTTGCCCTAGGCGCCCTGATTCCGTTGCTGATCGGCATGATGTCGCTGATCTGGCGACGAGTAATCGGAATGTTCAACTTCACCTTGGCCGAGTCACCACGTGGGCTTCGGATTACCCGAGGCCTCACTAACTTGACCAGCCAATCGGTGCCGATCAACCGCGTGCAAGGTGTCAAGACCAGCCAGCCGCTGCTGTGGAAACCAATGGGCTGGTATCGGGTGGACATTGACGTACTGGGCCATGCCCAAGACGACGGTGAGAACAGTGAGGCGACCGCGTCCAGCGTGCTGCTTCCTGTCGCCGGCCTGGATGAGGTGGAACTCGCCCTGGGGCGAGTACTACCGGGTTTCGATCTGGACGGCATCGAACTGCACCCATCACCCAGACGCGCCCGCTGGCTACGGTGGTTCGATTTCTGGACGCTGCGATATGGCTGGGACGACCGGACCCTGATCACTGAGCACGGCTGGATCACTCACATACGGGACGTGGTGCCGCATGCCAAGACTCAGTCGGTACGCATCGAACAGGGCCCGCTACAGCGCCGGCTTCGGCTGGCCGACGTGCATATCCACACACCGCGAGGACCGGTGAACGCCGTTGCCCACCAGCTCGATGAACAGACCGGGCGCGAACTGGCGTTGAGTCAGCTGGATCGGGCTCGTGCCGCCCGCGCGGCGGAGCGTGAGCATCGTCGGGTTGAGTCAGTGCGCAGCGATGATCATCAAGGTGAAGCAAAGCTGCTAGCGAGCTTTGGTACCGGTCGTGATCAACTGCTTGGCTGGGGCGGTGAGAGCGAGGTGTTCGCTCTTGATCATGACCGGGTGCTGCGACTCTACCGAAGCCGGCACGAGGCGCCGCGACGCACAGCTGCTCAGTTGAAAGACCTCTACGACAGCTGGCGTGCAGTCGATATCGGCATCGAGCTGCCAATGATTATGGAGCTGGGCGAACGCGATGGGCGCTTTTGCAGCGTGGACCGCCGGTTCTCCGGTCGAAACTTCTCAGGCTGGCTGCAATACGCCGACACTTCCCAGCGGCGCCCGGCATTGATCAGCTTCCTCGACGCCACCGAGCGTTTGCAGCATCTGCCCAGTCCGGTACCCGGCTTTGCACGACTGATCGGTGATGGCGCGCCGCAACAATTCACAACGCTCGGAGAGCTGCTTGCCGCTATGCTCCAGAGCCCGCTCCAGACCAGCCGCGAGAGGCTGGAACATGATGTTCCCGGCATCAGCGAAGTGTGGGATCGGCTGCACGCTGACATTGCGCAACGCACAGTGACCCCAGCGCTCGTGCATGGTGACGTCTGTCCGCCCAACGCCTACCTAAGCCAAGGTCCTGACGGTCCTGTTGTTACAGGGATTGGGGATTTCAGCCCGCATACGTTGCACGCCGACCCATTGATGGATGTGGCGGGTGCATTGATCTTTCTCGAGCTCGAGCCATACGCCGATGCCCCAGCAGATGTCGCCTGGTTGGAGTCAGTAGCAGTCGAGCGGTTTGGACCCGAGATCATCCACTGGATCCAGGTCTACCGTCGCTACTACGGCTTCTACTTCTCCAATGCGTATGCCTTCGAGCCCGCCCTCTATGCCTGGTGCCTTCGCCAATTGAGCCGCTGAGAAGAGCGCGGGTCAATCCTCGTGCGTCGTGAGCTTGTCTGCTGATGGCGAGGGGCGGATAGTTGGCGCAGGAAAGGCGGTGGGACCGGTGAATCTCAAACCCGCTGAGATGCGTACGCTCCAGTTTGGCCCGCTTTGGGTCTTGAGCGCGGTCGCCGGCACCTATAACCGATTCAAGAGCTATGAGCTCGCGGCGTTCTGGGACACGGTCGTTGCTGTGGCACTGCGTACGCCGCGACCGGCACGTGACATTCTCACCTCGATGGCTGAAGATCGCTCCGCGCTGCTGCTGGACTTCGGGCTCGATGATCGACCCGTAGTCTCTGGCCTGCGGCAACTCCTGGAGATCCTCAACCGAATGGATCCCGAGACGTCCAACGAGTTTCGGCTGGCGCTACTGCGCATAGGTATTGACGTCGCTCGTAACCGCGGTCCATACGGGCGGACCATTACACCCGAGCATGAGCAACTCCTACTGCTGCTGGCCGAACTGCTGGAGATCGAATCGGTGTCAGATATCGGCGACGTACTTATCCAAATCGGCTCGTGACCAATACGCCTGGCCTTTAGGCCCTCCCCGCAGCGGCCGGATATCGCTAGGCTCCCAGCATGAGCGAAGAACCGGTTAGAAGCGCGCCCGTACTTGGTATCGATATCGGTGGCAGTGGCATTAAGGGAGCGCCCGTCGACCTGGCAACTGGCGAGTTCACGCAAAAGCGACTTCGCATCACCACGCCTGAGAAGTCGACACCGAAGAACGTTGCCGAGGTCGTCGCTGAAATCGTGGAGAAGTTTTCAGTTGAGATCGGGGACGGGCCGCTCGGCGTCACGATTCCGGCTGTCGTGACTCACGGGAAGACTCGAACGGCCGCGAACATCGACAAGTCATGGATCGACGCCGAGGCCGAGAAGATCTTCGAGAAGCGACTGGGCCGCGATATCTTGCTCGTCAACGATGCCGACGCGGCCGGGATTGCCGAAGTGCACTATGGCGCGGCAAAGGGTCATCCCGGCTTAGTGATCATGGTGACGCTGGGCACCGGTATCGGCACCGCGATCGTCTACCGAGGCGTCCTCATTCCCAACTCTGAGCTAGGTCATATCGAGATCGACGGCCATGACGCGGAGGACCGCGCAGCCGCCAGCGTCAAAGAGAAGCACGGCCTTTCGTACAGCGAATATATTCCACGCTTGCAGAAGTACCTCTCACGGCTTGAGGCCTTGTTGTGGCCAGATCTGATTGTGATCGGGGGCGGCATCAGCAAGAACTCCGACAAGTTCATTCCCAAGCTCAAACTCAACGCCGACATAGTGCCAGCCAAGCTGTTGAATACCGCCGGCATCGTCGGCGCCGCATGGCTCGCCGCCGACCGCCAGATCCACCCCGACGAACTCAGATGACTCCCTAACTCCGTTGACGAAACCTACGTTCACGTAGGTTTCGTCAGCGAGAGGGAGAGAGACGAAGCGATGCGTCGGCGAGGGAGCGGGAAGAAAGGCTGAGCTACATACGTTCCAATGGCTCGATCCCCAGCATGGTGAGGCCTGAGGCGAGTACCCGCTTTGTGGCGGAGCACAGCGCGAGCCGTGAATCCCGCACCGCACCGGAGGACTGCAACACCGGACACTGCTCGTAGAAGATCGCCAACGCGCCGGATAACTCGTAAATGTAGTTGCACAGCCGGTGGGGCTGAAGGGTACGTCCGACCTCCTCGACGACGTCGCCGAATCGGATCAGCAACAAGGCCAGCGCTTGCTCGGCCGGCTCTTCGAGTACCAGTACCTTTGACTGCTCGCCATATCCACGGGCCGTCGCCTTACGCAGCACTTGAGTCACGCGGGCATGGGCGTACTGCAGATAAGGACCGGTATTTCCCGTGGTCTGCACCATCCGGCCGACGTCGAAGACGTAGTCCTTATTCAGCCCATTGGACAAGTCGGCGTACTTGATCGCTGCTAGCGCGACCGGCGGTGCGGCCTGCTCCTCGGCAGCATCTAGCAGCGTGTTGAGCGTCACAGCGGTGCCATCGCGAGTCTTGAAGGGCTTGCCATCGGTACCGAGCACGGTGCCGAAGGCGACATGCTCGGTGATTACGTTCTCGGGCAGAAAGCCGGCCTTTCGAGCGACCGCGAAGACCAGGTCGAAATGATCAGACTGCCGTGCGTCCACCACGTAGATGATCCGATCGGCATCCAGATCGCGTACCCGATGCCTGATCGCGGCAAGATCCGTTGCGGAGTAGCCAAAACCACCATCGCTCTTGCGTACGATCATGGGCGCAGCGAAACCGTCGATGAAGACGCACAAAGCTCCATCATCGATAACAGTGATGCCGCTGCGCTCCAATTCAGCGACGACCTCGGGAAGATCATCGTTGTAGATCGACTCGCCGGCCAGATCATCGTCGGTGAGCAGCACACCGAGTCGGGCGTAGGCCTCATTGAACCCGGTGAGCGAGACGTTGATCAATTCATGCCAAATCTGAAGGGTCTGCTGGTCACCGGACTGCAGTGCGACGACACGCCGCCGGGCCCGCTCGGCGAAGTCCTGATCGCTACGGAAATGTGCACTGGCCCGGGCATACAGCGCCTCCGCCTCCGGCAGCGTCAGGGTGGAAACGTCAATAGCTTCGTCCAGGATCTGCTCCACCAGCATCCCGAACTGAGTGCCCCAATCACCAATGTGGTTTTGTGCGATCACCCGGTGCCCCAAGCCGGAAAGAACGCGACGCAGACAGTCACCAATCACGGTGGAACGCAGATGTCCAACATGCATTTGCTTGGCCACATTGGGTGCCGAGTAGTCGATCACCACAACTTGAGGGTTTGAGGTCGGCGGTACTCCGACATAGGGATCGGCGATCAGGTCGGTGACGGCCTGGGCGAGTACATCGGTACGCAGCCGAAAGTTGATGAAACCCGGTCCAGCGACCTCGGGTGGCTCGCAAAGATCGGCAATGTCGAGCTCGGCAACAATACGTGCGGCAATCTCACGCGGTGGCTTGCCCTCGCTATTGGCCACCCGCAATGCCACGTTCGACTGGAAATGACCGAACTGTGGTCTGGTGGCAGGCCTGAGCTCCGGATCGACTCCGGCGACGGCTTCGATCCGCGTGCTCAGTAGCGAAGCAAGGGAAGACACAAGCCGAGATTATTTCATCCGCTACGGATGCCTTGTCGCACTCGATCCCCGGCACGGTCTTACGACTCTGGGAGCGGCTGGCAATGCGGGCACCAGAAACTGCGTCGTTCCTCGCCGGCTGGTCCGAGCTCATCAGAGCGGATTGGCGTGCCACAGCGACGGCAGGGCTGTCCCGTTCGCTGGTAAACGTAGGAGCGTCTTCCCGGTCGAAGATCGCCGGTTGTTGATTGCTCGGGCCGCCAGCGGTTCGCCTGCAGTAATTGCTGGCCGCGCTCGACCATGCGCTGCAAGGCGGGTACGTGGCGGACCGGGGTACGGGGATGCACGCCTTGCAGGAACAGCAGCTCCGCACGATAGAAGTTGCCGATCCCGGCCAGGTTCCGCTGATCCAATAAAGCCTCACCAATCGCACGATCGGGCTGAGTGGCGAGGCGCCTCACGGCCTCGTCCGGATCCCAGTCGGACCCGAGCAGGTCAGGCCCGAGATAGCCAACAACGGCGTCCTCGGACTCTGTCGGAATGAGTTCGATGATCGGGAGCCGGTAGCCGACCACATCATGATCACTCGTCGCGAGCACGGCACGGATTTGGAAGGCGGGTCCGCCACTCCAACGCCGGCCCCGAGCGTAAATCTTCCACGCGCCGTCCATCTTGAAGTGAGTGTGCAATGTGAACTCATTGCTAAAGCGGAACAGCTGATGCTTGCCGCGCGGTACTACCTCACGTACCCGGACGCCTGTCAGATCTGTCGTGGCAAGGACGGGCACCCGGAACTCAGACCTGGCAAGAACGCGGTCCGCAAGCACCTCATTCAGCCGCTGGCATGCCCGCCAGACGGTGTCTCCCTCGGGCACGGCCTCATTGTGCCGTGTCATCGGAAACCCGCCATCTCTCGGTCAGATTCAGCACTCGTTACAGAACGCGTGAATGTCATCACCAGTGGGAGTGCCCGGCAACACTCACGAATTCCGCCTGTGTAATTTTCTCTAGCAGTCACCTGCGCGAAGCGCTAGTCAGCTGGTGCGGCCGGCGCATCCGATTCTGCATAGAATGCGCAATGCGCCGCCGGGTGTAGGATGCCCGGAGCCAAGGTTATTGAACTCTTTTGTTGATCTTGCAAAGCGCCTCAATGACGACGATCTTGCTCAGCTCTTGGTCGTCTCAGATGATCACCTGACACGCCGGTTTAATGAGACCTCACTACCCGCAATTACCCGCATAAACACCGGTTCACAAGGTGACAAGGTTCACTGACAGCGCTGCCCTCAAGATGTCGGTAAGGACATGGCCCGTGATCACTCCACGCGCCGGTGGCGAGCTGGTTTGCGATTAACTTTGATCGGTGCTGACTGTTGTCGATCTTCTACACCGATCAAATAATTGACTAGCTAAACGGTCAAAGAGTAGGGTGCTCGACCCCGCCGGCGGACAATTCAGCAATTGAGCTGCCTCCACACGACTTTCTGGTCGACGCTCGGGAGACAAGGCGACGTTTTCGCAACAAGTTGCACGCCACGCGCTGCCTCGGACCACGCGAAGCTGCTTGACATTATGCCCGATCCACCTTATCCATATTTGACAGATACAGGTGCGTTTGTTGGATAGCCGCGCCTCAGCCCGGCGGCCCATTGGCGACAACAAACTGCATGCCAAAACCCAGTCGCCTTGATTATCACGGCGCTGGCATGAATTCGCTGGCAGTATCCGAATCGTAATAAACCCGCTGGGTGCAGATCCACGGAAATGTGAAACGCTTATCAGAATCTCAAAATGCTTGGCCAGCGCACACGCGGGGGCTATGTCGTGCTGCCCTGATTCCCAGTTAGAGGTGAACCGTGGCGCGTTTCCTGGCAGGGGTTATGAAGTTCCGCCTCTTGATCTTGGCGGCCGCCATAGGCGTGCTGGCCGTCGGCATTGTGCAACTCCGAGGCACTTCCCTTGAGGTGTTGCCGGAGTTCAGTCCACCGTATGCGGAGATCCAGACCGAAGCGCTCGGCCTCTCAGCTGAGGAAGTTGAGCAGTTGATCACCGTTCCTATGGAACAGGACCTGCTTAACGGGGTCGAGGGCGTGGACGTGATCCGATCAGACTCGCTGCCCGGGCTGTCGTCGATCGTGATGGTCTTCCAGCCCGGTACCGATATCTACCGAGGCCGTCAGCTGATTGAAGAGCGCCTTGCACAAGCTCACGCCCTTCCCAACGTGTCGAAGCCGCCGACGCTATTGCAGCCACTGTCCTCGGCCAACCGGGTGGTCATGATCGGCATGTCCACGACGGACTTGACCCCCATCGAGCAGTCGGTGATCGCGCGTTGGACGGTACGTCCGCGGTTGATGGGAGTGCCCGGTGTTGCCAACGTCTCTATCTGGGGCCTGCGTGATCAACAAATTCAGGTGCAGGTCGACCCTCAGGTCCTGCGTGATCGCGACGTCACCCTGAACCAGGTGGTCAACACAGCTGGAAACGCGCAGATCGTCTCTCCGCTCAGCTTCCTGGAAGCCTCAACCCCGGGCACCGGCGGATTTATTGAGACGCCGCAGCAGCGCCTCCAGGTAAGGCACTTGTTGGAGAAGCTGACCGATCCTGCCGAGGTTGCCAAGGTTCCACTGGAAGGCGCCGACAATCTGACGCTCGGTGATGTCGCGCAGGTCAAGGTTGATCACCAGCCGCTCATTGGGGACGCTGTGGTCAACGGCGGACCCGGATTGATCATGGTCGTGGAGAAGTTCCCTGGAGCCAACACGGCCGAGGTGACCAACGGCGTCCAGGATGCC
>DATFBI010000052.1:0-6949 GCA_035253925.1 Propionibacteriaceae bacterium | reverse complement strand
CGGGGCTACTAGTGGCGTCCCGATGGTGCCTGACGGCACCCCCATCCTGGCCGTGCTGGCCGATTCGCATGCCGCCTTGTTTGGCCAGGGCTGTACCGAAATCGGTCAGGCGAAGGCGACGTACGGCACCGGCACTTCGGTGATGTGTCCGGTCGCGGAGCTGTCGACCAGCGACGAGAGGGTCCCGACAACCTTGGCCTGGGTCATCGACGAGTCGCCGACCTACGCGCTGGAAGGCAACATCTTGTCGTCAGGAGCGACGCTGGCCTGGACCGCAGCTCTCCTGACCGATGGCAATGTTGGCGACTTGATCACTCTTGCGGAGACGGTGCCAGACAGCGGCGGTGTAACGCTGGTTCCGGCCTTTTCCGGGTTAGGCGCACCCCACTGGGATCGTGATGCGCATGCGCTCATCTCGGGCATGAGTTCGGCTACCACGCGATCGCATATCGCTCGGGCCGCCGTGGATTCGATCAGTCATCAGATTTGCGACATCGTAGACGTCATCGAAGAGAGGTCAGGAGCGCTGCAACTGTTCCGAGCCGATGGTGGAGCAACAGCCTCTGCGCTGGTTGTCCAAACGCAGGCCGATCTGCTGGGCCGGGAGGTGGAAGTGGCCGACGTGGCCGAGGTTTCGGCCCTCGGGGCCGCCAAGTTGGCCTGGCGCTCGCTCGGCGAGGAAGCCGCCTGGCCAAAGAATGGCAGCGGGCGAACTTACCGGCCGCTCGTGGATCCCAGCGAACGCCGCCGCCGCCGTAGCCATTGGGCCGGCGAGATACGCCGGACTACGTTCGCCGCTAGCACAGGCCATCAGCCCGAATGAGGAACGAAGTGGCAGCGCAATGGCGTGAGGTCGACATTGCCTTCGACGGCCCGAACACCGCCAATCCCTATACCGATGTCGAGGCCTGGGTGATCTTCACCCACAGCAGTGGACGCCAACTGCGGCGTCCGATGTTCTGGGACGGCGGAACCAGGTACCGGGTTCGGTTCGCTTCGACCGAACCTGAGGGCGAGTGGCGCTGGCACGTCGAGAGCGGCGATCCCGATCATGAATTCGTGCCAGATTCTGGCATCTTGATCGCCGACCCGCCAGCCCATGATCACCCGCATCGAGCCTTAACGCGTGGCTTTGTGGGAGCACACTCATGTGGTCGCAGCTTCTGCTATGCCGATGGCTCACCGGCATTCTTCGTGATCGATACCGCGTGGGCAATGCCCTTTCGGGCAACGGTGGAAGACGTCGAGATGTACGCGACTGACCGCGAAGCCAAGGGTTTCAACGCCGTGTTACTGATGACTGTTCAGCCAGACATGAATGCCCGCGGACCAGCTGGGCGCGACATTGACGAAGGCTTTGAAATCGGCTTCCATGATCTTGCGGAAGGTCGGCTTAACAAGATCAACGTTAGATACTTCCAGTACTTCGACAAGATCATGGACTGTCTTGTCGATCATGGCATAACGCCAGTGCTGCAGCCGGTCTTCCACGGATTCGGATGGAAGGGTCTCGACGTGGCGGGTCCGGTAGTTCCACCAGCGGAGTACGCGCGCTATTGCCGGTATCTCGTGGCCCGCTACGGCGCACATCCGGCTCTCTACCTGCCCTGCGGTGACGGCGCCGGCACGGAGCCACAGGTCGAGGCCGGCGGCCGGGAAATCGAGACCTGGGACGCGTACGGGCAGCCCACCGGAATTCACTATCGGCCGCATCACCGCAATGACGAACACCAGGATGCTGACTGGCTGGATTTTCAGTCCTGCCAGACCGGCCACATGGGTGATCATGTGCCAGATCGGCTTGCCACTATGTGGGCGCAGCGGCCGCCGAAGGCCATCATGAACGGCGAACCAAGTTATGAGCACAACGGTCGTCGCGGCGTCGCCGAAGGATGGTGGCAGGGCCACGAAGCCTGGTGCAATGTCTGCGCTGGTGCACTCATGGGCGTCGCGTACGGTGCGGCAAGCCTGTGGCAGTGGCGCCTTCACCCAGACGAGCCGGGGCACGGTGAGTACTTCTTAGCGGCGGGTGCAGGCTGGAAGGAAGCACTCCACTTTGAAGGCAGCCGCTATGTCGGTCTCGTCGGCAAGATCCTTGCCGATCTGCCGATCACCAATGCCGTTCCTTGCTGGGATGTCTCATCGAACGCCCGGGGATTGCTGGATCCAGGTGTCTTCTATCTCGGTTACGCCGAGCACGGCGGGCCGTGGGTCTTTTTCGACGCGGATGGTCGTGTTCCTTCCAAGTACTGGCTGATCGATCCCCGTGCTGGCGCGGTGCTGAAATCCGGCGAGCGCCCGCCGAACTATGTGCCTATTGAGTTCGATCGCTATGAGCCGTCTCTCCTGATCTGTGCAGAAATCACGCCCACTTGGGCAAAACAGCGCAACCTGTTGCACGGGAATAGCTAGCACCGCATTAATATTCAGTCGAAGCCTGCCATGAAAGGCGTCGGGCCAGGCTAGGAGGTCTTCTAATGGCGGCATCACCGGGGAGCATTGCTCGAGCTCCTACCGACGGGCAGCTCAGGCTGATCACCAAGGTCGCGCGGATGTACCACGAGCGTGGTATCCGCCAAACTGATATCGCGGAGACCTTGCACCTCTCGCAGGCGCGAGTGTCGCGGCTGCTCAAACGCGCTGCTGAATTGGGCATCGTTCGTACCGTCGTCGCAGTAGCGCCAGGTGTGTACACCCAGATCGAGGAAACGCTTGAGGAGAGATATGGCTTAGCCGAGGCTGTGGTCGTCGACGTCGAAGGCACTGACGAAGAGATCATCGCCGGGCTGGGATCGGCCGGTGCCACATATTTGGAGACAACGCTGACAGGCGGGGAACGCATCGGAATTTCCAGTTGGAGCCAAACCCTGCTCGCCGTTGTGGACCGGATGCGACCCTTCCGTGTTCCCGGTGCCGAGAGCGTCATCCAGCTCATGGGAGGCATCGGAAGCTCTTCAGTCCAGACTCAAGGCAATCGGCTCCTCACCGAATTCGCCAGACTCGTTGGGGCTAGCGCAACCTTCATCCCCGCTCCTGCGCTCGTCGGCAACAGGACCGTGCGAGAGAGCTTGCTCAATGACCCTGCGATGGAGTCCATCGCCAGGGAATGGAGCCGCCTGACCATGGTGCTGGCGGGTATCGGCAGCCTCCCGCCGTCACCGCTATTGCGCGCCAGCGGCAATGCGGCGGACGTGGCTGACCAAGACAGATTGCATGAAGCTGGTGCGGTTGGTGATGTTTGCCTGCGATTCTTCGACTCCGCGGGAAGCCTGGTGCCCAGCGATCTCGATGATCGAGTTGTTGGTATCGATGCCAACACGCTGCGAAAGATTCCGCGACGTATCGGGATTGCCGGCGGCGAGAGCAAGCACAGTGCCATCCATGCCGCTGTCATTGGTGGCTGGGTCAATGTCTTGGTGACCGACACTCAAACCGCCGCAGCCTTGCTGCAGCGCAATGCCGAAACTGCCCCTGGGAAAAATGATCATGGCGAAAACTGGCTCTGATTCCCAGCCGGAACTGCGTCAGGAGGCAGAGGCCCACCTGAGGTGGCTGCTTGAAGAAAGTGGCGAGTTCCCCGACCTACCGGGACTTGATCAAATGGAGCCTGATCAGGTCGATTCCATGGGAGGTGGGGTCGACGCGGCTACCTACCTGGTGAAGCGCCCCGATGGGGATGTGGTCGTGAAGTTCAACAGCGAGGGACTCGAGGCGGAGGCCAGAGCGCTGCGAGCCTGGAAGCCGTACACCGAGCGGGTTCCTGAGGTGCTCGGCATTGGCACGGTGCCATCATCAGGAGATCCGCCGATCAAGTACCTGATCCTCGCCGCATTGAAGAACGACGACGGCGACGTCATAGAGACCGCCGACGATCTCCTCGAGCGTTCGCCGGCAAGCGCTCGAGAGCTGGGACAAGCGATTGGCGCCGAGCTGCGCTGCTTGCATCAGGCGGTGAATCATACGGGCTTCGGCAACTTCGGGGACTCCCCGGGAAGCGAGCGCACCTACGACACCTGGAGCGCGTATCTGGAGGACTTCTACGCGCTGCATGCCGACTTCGTCCAACAGTTGGGCATAGACCATGATCAAATTGAGGCAGCACGCGCCTTCATCAGGGCCTGTCCCTTTGTCTCGGAGGGCCGTTTCCTGCACGGCGACGTGACAATTCGCAACGTTGGGGTATATAGCTATCGCCCGATCACCGTCGGGCTCTTCGACCCCAACCCACTGATTGGCGACCCTTCCTGGGACATTGCACCGATGATGAACAACGTCGCATTCAATGAGCTTCGCTATCGCCGTGAAAGTGAGCCGCCAGCGGCTCTTCCGCGTGACCGGGAACTGTCGTCCGGATTTTGGGAAACCTATCCCGACCAGGTCGCCCAGGAGTCATTGCTTACAGCCCAACTAGTGCAGGCGATCCTTCAGGCCGAGCACCGAGAAGCTCGCCTAGACCGCAACCAGACCGACACCGTAGACGTTGAGGTGACACATGAATTCATCCGCTCACTCCTCGATCAGGTGACGGCATGAGTGATTTTCAGCAGTTCATTGTTATTCGCCATGGCGAGAGCCAAACCAACGCCACCAACACCTTCCAGGCTGGCAATCAGTACGACTCGGACCCTCTCACCCCACTTGGTGCGGAGGATGCCCGCCGCCTCGCAGAACGCTTGGCGACGCTGCCGGTCGATGTGATCATCAGCAGCAGCTACCTACGAGCACGTAGCACTGCGGGTGCCATCGCCGCAGTGACTGGCGTCCCCCATGTTGTTCCGGTGTGGCAGGGTTCCTCATGGGTCGATCTGCCGGCCGGTCATCCTGACGTCCGGAACCATGGTTCACTGCTTCGTGAGATCGACGTCCCGTCTGAGCTGCAAGGGCTGCGATTCGACGATCCTCGGGCGCGAGAGATCCAGCACGCCGCCTTGGCAGTTGCTGATCAACCTGAAAGCCACTACTCGGACGAGGAGAACCTCTACGACTTGTGGCGGCGCGCCGAGGAAATTCGCCGGTACCTGGAGGCGCGTACCGAGCGGCTGATCGTGGTCGTCGCACATGGTGGCATCAATAAGGTGTGGCTTGCCCACCTGATGTTCACCGCAGTTCCCGGCTTGGATACGCCAACCCAGCTCGCTGCGTACCGCGGATTTACCCGCCTCGGCTGGTGGGACAACACTGGAGTGCTGTCTATGAGATTCAGCCGGGAGACCGGCTGGATGTGGCTCATGACGGATATCCAGCACCTGCAACCCGAATATTTCAGCTTTATGCCGAGCACACCCAGGTTGGCAGCGTCAAGACCAGATATCGGAGCTGAGTACCTCGGCGAAGAAGACTGACAGGCCTAACTACTGCTTAGGGCCTAACTACGGCCGCTGTGGCTCAGCATGTCTGAATCGGTTTGCAACATGCGGCCAATCACCTTGTCGAGCTCACGATCATCGAAGACCTTCTTCCAGTCTTCCTTGACGATGCTCTCGCGCCCGTAGTCCATGGCGATCAGGCACGCCGCGGAGAAGGGGTTGTCACCCCGCAGCGCGTTAGCGAGTGCGATCTGAGTATGCCCGAACAACATTGCCTTGGCGGCTGGCTCTGGAATACCGCCCTTGACGGCCTCCTGTAGCGCCTCGTTAAGAAAGGCGCCAATCATGCAGGCGATGGTCTCGACAAGAGTCGGTTCCAGGACGGCAAGTTGCTTGACGGTAACCCAGTGCACGTTGATGACGGGAGCGTACATGATCCGGATTACGCTCTCGGCTTTCTCTCGTACGTCGTCGTCACCCGCATCCAAGGCTGCTACGACGTCTTGCGGCGCGGCTATACCACCGAACGTGTCTGCCCATTCTTCCTTCGTGGTTCGCTCTAGGAAGACCGAAGGGTGACAGGGGTGCGCACATGCAAAGAAGACGTCGTCGCGCTTTGCCAAGAGGCCGGCGTACGCGGCTGCTGGGTCGAGGGTAAGCAGAATGGCTCCTGTCTTCATTTGGGGAACCACAGCTTGAGAGACGTCACCGAGAACGACGTCTGGCACCGCCAGGATCACAACGTCGCTTTGTCTAACTGCATCTTCGGAGTCGCTGATTTGCCGGCCCTCGGCGCGCACGCGTTCTTGGCCGGCGGGGGATGTCTCACTGAATAGCGAACCGATCAGCATAAATCCAACCCAGCCAGCCTGCCGAGTGAAAGTAAAGTCCTTGACGTGCAGGTTGACGACGAAAGGTGCGGTCCGATTTATGACATCAGTGGGAAGTTCGAGGCGAGCAACGCTGTTAGCGGGGTCCAAACATACGCCCAGCAAGGGGTTACCGACGCCTTCCACGACGCGGATAAGGTCATCGGTCGACACCTGCTCGTAGGTCTCAAGACCGATGGTGATACCACGATCAGCGCAGACAGGGATTACCTCGCTCAGCAACGCGACGGCCGCCGAAACGCTGGGCTTGTGATCGGGGGTGTGAAGCATCGTGCGTAAGAACGTTGCACCAAGCTTTGATGCGATGTCGAGATAATTCACTACATGCGACTTCTGAATGCCGCGCGTTCCTAGCTCTAATTGGACGCCCAATGATTCAGCGACATCTCGTACCTCTGCAAGCTCGGCGTCCGACATCGCTTGAATTGGTGCATAATCACAGATCTGGAAAACTGAGAGCCCTAACTCGTGTGTTTTCTTCACCATGTCAATCAGAGTCAGTGGCCGCTCCACGGTGTCGGAAAATTGCCAGAAGAACGCGTAAGTACTTAATCCGATAGCCAATGGGAGTCAATTCATGTGCTTATGCTGCGGTTCTTGATTGCAACGACTTCGTCCAGTATTGCTTTGAATGTGTTCGGGTCATGAACGAAACGACCGAGGAAGAGACCATTCACAGAATCTGCCAGGCGGCTCAATAACCCGTGGCCCGCACTCCCGCCATAAATGACGCGACTACCGGGCAATTCCGAT
>DATFBI010000051.1:0-8623 GCA_035253925.1 Propionibacteriaceae bacterium | reverse complement strand
CCGCTTTTTCTCACTGCCGGAGGTCTGGTCATGGAGATGGGTGGCTCCAACTCCCATGGCGCGGTAGTGGCCCGTGAGTACGGGATTCCGGCCGTCGTGGGCGTACCCGACGCGACACACAAGATCGAAACCGGGCAGCTGATCACTGTTGACGGAGCGGCAGGGTTGATCAGTGTCGCAGTGAGCTAGACCAACTCTGCCGTGCGACGGTTGCCGTGGGCATCCAAGGCGGCGAAGATGCGCTCAGAAACCTCACCTACCTCACCAAGGCCATCCACCTCAACTAACGAGCCGCGGGAGCGATAAACCTCGAGCAGCGGCGCCGTCTGCTCGGCATAGACCTGAAGGCGGACTCGGATGGTCTCCTGGTTGTCATCGGAGCGACCCTCGATCTCGGCTCTTCTGAGCAGTCGCGCTACCACCTCGTCGGTATCGGCCAACAGTGAGATGACAGCGTTGATGGGGCGGCTCGTCTCGGCTAGGAAATCATCGAGGGTCTGGACCTGCTGCAACGTGCGTGGGTAGCCGTCCAGCAGGAAGCCCGGGTCGCAATCACTCATTCCGAGTCGGTCTGCCACGATCGCGTTGGTGATCTCGTCACTTACGTAGCCGCCAGACTCCATGATCGCCCGTACCTGCCGGGCCAGCGGGGTATCGGCGGTCTTCATGGCGCGGAACATGTCGCCTGTCGAAATCGCCGGAATCCCGTAGTGCTCAGCGATCAGCTTCGCCTGCGTACCTTTGCCTGCGCCTGGAGGCCCCATGATGACGAGTTGCATTTAACGGAGGAACCCTTCGTAGTTGCGCTGTTGAAGCTGGCTCTCGATCTGTTTCACGGTGTCCAGCCCAACGCCGACGATGATCAGGATTGAGGTGCCCCCGAAGGGGAAGTTCTGGTTGGCGTTCAGCAGAATGAACGCGACCGAAGGCAGTAGGGCGATCAATCCCAGGTACAGCGAGCCGGGGAAAGTCAGGCGCGATAGCACAAAGCCCAGGTAGTCCTCGGTCGGTTTTCCGGCACGGATGCCGGGAATGAAGCCGCCGTACTTCTTCATGTTGTCGGCGACCTCTGTCGGGTTGAAGGTAATCGCGACATAGAAGTAGGCGAAGAAAATGATCAGCAGGAAGAAAGTGATCAGGTAGACCGGATGGTCGCCGGTGACAAAATTGGCGCTAATCCAGGACGAGAATCTGTCGTCTGGCCGGAACTGGGCATACAGAGCCGGTAGATAGAGCAGCGAGGAAGCAAAGATGACCGGGATGACTCCGGCCTGGTTGACCTTGATCGGAATGTAGGTAGTGGTGCCACCGAACATCCGCCGCCCCACCATCCGCTTGGCGTACTGCACGGGGATCCGACGCTGCGAAAGCTCGACGAAGATGACGCCGAGCATCACCAGCAAACCCAACCCGATGACAAGAAGGAAGACCACCCAACCCTGGGAGCCCGGACGGGCGACTTTCAGGCTCCACAGCGCGCTGGGGAAGGTGGCTGCGATCTGGGTGAAGATCAGCACCGACATACCGTTGCCAACGCCGCGTTCGGTGATCAGCTCACCCAGCCACATAATGACGCCGGTGCCGGCCGTCATCGTCAAAATCATGACGACCACAGGGAAGATGCTCTTGTCGTACACCAGCCCCGGACATCCGGTGAACAGTCGATCATTCACGGCCACGGTGACGAAGGCGGTGGAGTTCAGCACCGCTAGCACCAATGTCAGGTAGCGGGTGTACTGAGTGATCTTGGCCTGCCCTGCCTGGCCTTCTTTCTTGAGCGCTTCCAGGCGGGGAATGACAACGGTGAGCAGCTGCAAGATGATGCTGGCTGTGATGTAGGGCATGATGCCCAACGCGAATATCGCCAACTGCAGCAGCGCACCGCCGGAGAAAAGGTTGATCAGGGAGTACAGGCCTTGCTGCTCGCCGGTGGTCGCCTGCTTGAGGCAGAAGTCCACTTGCTCCACATTGACGTTGGGCGTCGGGATGACCGAACCGAGGCGGAAGACCGCGAGAATCGCGAGAGTAAAGAAGATCTTCTTGCGTAAGTCCGGAGTTCGGAACGCGTTGGCAAACGCCGCGAGCACCCGTGCCTCCCTTTCTCGTCACAATCCTGTACGCCGCGCTGAACTGCTGCGCCCCGCCAGACTAGATGGCTTACGCGAACAGGACCGACCGACTTTATCAAGAACCGGCCCCTAACCCAGCATTGTCTCGGTGCCAACCCTGGACAACTGGGCGTGAGCTTTTCCCGGATCAGCAACGTCTTATTGCAGGAGAACACAGGGGGCAAATGCGGTGAGAGCCAACCGCCAGACCTGGCGAGAACTAGCGACAGGCCTGGTCACGACGCTGGCCTGCTGCCTCGTCCTGCTGGCCCTGTTTATTCCCAACCAGCTGAGCCTGCTCAGTTCGGGCGCCCTGCTCCGGATCCCGCTTGAGGCGCTGCTCGGCCTCGCCTTTTTGCTGCTTCTGCCAGACAAGGCTCGGTGGGTGGCGACCCCGCTGTTCGGAGTGACGCTGGGCCTACTGGCCATTGCGAAGCTTCTCAACATAGGTTTCCAAGCGGTTCTGGCTCGCCCGTTTGATCCGTCAGTCGACTGGATTCTGCTGAGGAACGCCATGAGGTTCCTTGCCGGCGCCATCGGCCCGTTCCCAGCGATCGGCTGCCTCGCGGCAGCCGTCATCTTCTGTACCGGCGTGGTCGTGGCTATGACGAAGTCTGTCCACAGACTGACTCGACTGGTGACGGGCCACAGTCTGGCCGCGAGCCGTGCCGTCGTTGTGCTTGCGGCCATGTGGCTGGGCTGCGCGGTCTTCGGCACTCAAATCGTTCCCGGGGTGCACCTGGCAGCCGCGAGCTCAGTTGACTATCTGCAGCATCGGCAGGCACTCGCGCTGAACCGGCACCTTCAGGAGACGCCAGCAACGAGTGCCGCGTGGGATTCCTTCGGCAACACACCGGATGATCGGCTGTTGACCGCATTGCGTGGCAAGGACGTGATCTTTGCGTTCGTCGAAAGTTACGGGCGCAGTGCCATTGAGGATTCAGAGTTCGGGTCCCAGATCGGCGCGGTGCTCGATGCCGGGAATCGTCGCCTTCGCACCGCCGGCTTCGATTCCCGGAGCGCCTTTCTCACCTCACCGACGGCGGGAGGTGGCAGCTGGCTGGCGCACGGCACATTGCTTTCCGGCTTGTGGATCGACAAGCAGCAGCGTTACGACCAGCTTGCAACTAGCCAGCGAATGACCCTCACCAAGGCGTTCCGCCGCGCGGGCTGGCGGACGGTCGGCGTTATGCCAGGCAACGCCGCGGACTGGCCGGAGAGCAGATCCCTGGGCTATGACCGGGTCTACAACGCCACCGATATGGGATACCGCGGACCGCGGTTCAGCTGGGCCAGTATGCCGGATCAGTACACCCTGTTGAGATTCGAACGTACTGAGCGTGGCGCAGAGCGCCAGCCGGTCATGGCAGAGATCACTCTGGTTTCAAGCCATGCGCCCTGGGATCCAATACCGCGCTTGATCAATTGGGAGGAAATCGGCGATGGCTCAGTCTTCGGCGACCTGACCGCGGCAGATGCTCCTCCGGAGGCGATCCTGACTAGAAAGCCCGGGCGGGTACGGGCCAACTACCGAGCCTCCATTGAATACTCCCTGAGCAGCCTCATCTCCTACCTGGAGAGCTACGCCGACGACGATCTTGTGATGATCTTCCTAGGAGATCACCAGCCCTCGCCGATCGTCACAGGTTATGGAGTCAGCCGCGACGTACCGATCACCATCATCACCCGTGACGCGACTGTGCTGAACCGCGTCAAGACTTGGGCTTGGCAGCCCGGCCTAAAGCCCAATCCAGAGGCCCCGGTCTGGCGGATGGACGCCTTCCGGGACCGATTTCTCACCGCGTTCGGACCGCAGGAGAACCAAGCAAGCCACCGCCACTAACTAGGCCTCAGTAGTGCTGCCACCAGCGGCGGCGATCTTCTCCTTCGCCGTGGCGGAGAACGCATCTGCAGTGACCTGCAGTGCCACCGAAATGTTGCCGGTGCCGAGGATCTTGACGCGTGCTCCGGGGCGTACGGCGCCAGCAGTGACCAGGTCGGCCACGCCAACGGTGCCCCCATCAGGGAATAACCGGCCCAGACGATCCAAGTTCACCACCTGGTACTCCTCGCGGAAGGGGTTCTTGAAGCCACGCAGCTTCGGCAGCCGCATGTGCAACGGCATCTGGCCACCCTCGAAGTTCTCCGGCACATTATGACGGGCTCCGGAGCCCTTGGTGCCACGGCCGGCAGTCTTACCGCGCCGGCCGGCGTTGCCGCGGCCAACGCGAATCTTGGCGCTCTTGGCACCTGGCGCCGGCCGAAGGTGATGCACCTTCAGCGTCATGTCAGTCGACCTCCTCCACGGCCACTAGATGGGCGACCGTATTGATCATGCCGCGAACCTCTGGGCGATCCTCACGCGTCGAGGAGTCGCCGATCCGCTTCAGTCCCAAGGTCCGCAAGGTTTCCCGCTGGTACTGCTTGCCGCCAACGGCACTCCGCACCTGCCGAATCTTTAACTGGGGCATCATGAGCTCACCGCCTCGCGGGCCCTCAGCAAGGCTGCCGGCGCCACGTCCTCTACGGCCTTGCCGCGGCGCTTGGCAACCGCCTCCGGCTGCTCCAGACTCTGCAGCGCGGCAACCGTAGCGTGCACCACATTGATGGCATTGGGCGAACCGAGCGACTTCGCCAGCACATCGCGTACGCCGGCGCACTCCAGGACCGCACGAGCAGAGCCACCCGCGATTACGCCCGTACCAGGGGAAGCAGGCCGAAGCAGGACCACACCGGCCGCCTTCTCGCCCTGAACTGGATGTGGGATGGTGCCCTGAATCCTTGGCACGTGGAAGAAGTGCTTCTTCGCCTCCTCAACACCCTTGGCAATCGCCGCCGGTACTTCCTTGGCCTTGCCATAGCCCACGCCGACATTGCCATCGCCATCGCCCACGACAACGAGTGCGGTGAAGGAGAACCGGCGACCACCCTGGTGCACCTTGGCCACCCGGTTGATCGCGACCACGCGCTCGATGTAGTTGCTCTTCTCAGGAGCTGGGCTGCGACGATCGTCACGGCCCCGACGCTCCCCGCCGGCACCACTACCGCGGCGCTGGGTTCCAGTCAATTTGCTCTACCTTCCTGATTAAATCCGCACTGCGAGCGTCGGTCGCGCGAGCAGTGCTCCTAAAAACCCAGACCGCCCTCACGGGCGCCATCTGCGAGCGCTGCGACGCGCCCGTGGTACTTGTATCCGGCACGATCCAGGACCACCTGCTCGATGCCGACCGCCTTGGCACGTTCGGCGATGAGACCGCCGACTTGCTTGGCTTTCTCCGACTTGTCGCCGCTTGCCGCTCGCAACGCCGCCTCCATAGTGGAAGCGGAGGCCAGCGTACGTCCTTGAGTGTCATCGATGACCTGGGCGGAGATGTGCCGCGCGGAGCGGGAGACAACCAGGCGCGGCCGCTGTGGCGCGCCAAAGATCTTCTTACGCACCCGAATCTGCCGACGCGCGCGGGCCGCACTCTTCGGCGCCCTGCGCTTGTGTTGGGAAAGCGATACCGCCATCGTCACTTACCAGCCTTTCCAACCTTGCGACGGACTCTCTCGCCCGCGTACCGCACGCCTTTGCCCTTGTACGGCTCCGGCTTGCGGATCTTACGGATGTTGGCCGCAACCTCACCAACCCGCTGTTTGTCGATGCCCAGCACCGAAAACCGGGTGGGTGTCTCGACGTTGAAGGTGATGCCCTCAGGCGCAGTTACCTTGACCGGGTGGCTGTAGCCGAGCGCGAACTCCAGCTCTGTCGGACCCCTGGAAACCACGCGATAGCCGACGCCAACGATTTCGAGCTTCTTCTCATAACCGGTGGTCACGCCGGTGACCATATTGGCGACCAAGGTACGCGTGAGACCGTGCAGTGACTTGCTCTGCCGCTCATCGTCGGGCCGGGTGACCTCCAGCTCACCGTTCTCGCCGCGAGCAACCTTGATCGGCTCAGCAACGCGATGTTCCAGGGCGCCTCTGGGGCCCTGAACCTTCACCAGCTGACCGTCGAGCGTCACCTCAACACCGGTCGGAATGGCAACCGGCATCTTGCCAATGCGTGACATTGCTCTAACCTCCTCGTTCCCCACTCACCACACGTACGCGAGGACTTCGCCGCCCACGCCGGTGTTGTGCGCCTGCCTGTCGGTCAACAGACCTTGAGACGTCGAGATGATCGCGATGCCGAGGCCGCCAAGCACCTTGGGCAGCGCATTCGCTTTGGCGTATACCCGAAGGCCGGGCTTGGAGATTCGGCGCACCCCAGCAATGGAACGCTCGCGGTTCTGGCCGTACTTCAACGTGATCAAGAGCGTCTTGCCAACGTGGCCCTCAGTGGGCTCGTTTACCGCGTAGCCGGCGATGTAGCCCTCGTTGGCCAGGATCTCGGCGATGCCCACCTTGATCTTGCTGTGCGGCATGGTTGCCGTCTCGTGGTACGCCTGGCTGGCGTTCCGGATCCGGGTCAGCATGTCCGCAATCGGGTCTGTCATAGTCATGGGTTCGGTGTTCTACTTTCTCGGACTGGTTTCCGTCAGGACCTGTTCCGTTCCGGCGTTGTGGGGGTTCGGCGCTGCAGTATTCGTGTCCTGCGCAGCCGAGCCGCGGCGTCTAGTGCTGCTGGTCGGTGTTGCCCAGGGGCGACCCTGTCGGGCGCGACCGTTTGCACCAATTGCAGCGACGATGAGGGAGGAATTAAGCATCTTGATCACCACGACGATTTTGTGATACCGGGCAGCTCACCCCTGTGCGCCAGCTCCCGTAGGCAAATGCGACACAGGCCGAACTTGCGATAGACCGCCTTAGGCCGCCCGCACCTCTGGCAACGTGTGTAGGCGCGTACGCGGAATTTCGGCTTGCGAGCCTGCTTCACTCTGAGTGCTGTCTTGGCCATAGGTTGCTCCTTCTCAGTTCGCCCAATCTCAATTCGCGCGGAACGGGAAGCCCAGATGTCGCAGCAGCGCCCGGCCCTCGTCGTCATTGGTAGCCGTAGTCACGAATGTGATGTCCATACCGCGTACCCGGTCGATCCTGTCCTGATTGATCTCGTGGAACATCACCTGCTCGTTGAGACCGAACGTGTAATTGCCCTTGCCGTCGAATTGCTTGGGCGAGAGGCCGCGAAAGTCCCGGATGCGCGGCAGTGCGAGGGTAAGCAGCCGGTCGGCAAACTCCCACATACGCGTGCCCCGCAAGGTGACATGCGCGCCAATGGGCATGCCGGCACGTAACTTGAACTGGGCGATCGACTTCCGTGCCCGGGTGACCACCGGCTTCTGGCCAGTGATCGTTGCCAGGTCGCGGACCGCGCCGTCGATCAGCTTGGAATCGCGCGCTGCCTCGCCAATGCCCATATTGACCACGATCTTGACCAGATTGGGAATCTGCATCACGTTCTTGATCTCGAACTCATCACGCAGGGCGGGCGCGATCTCGTCGCGGTAGCGCTGCTGAAGCCGGGGCAGGGTGCGGCCTGCGCCGGATTCAGTGGTCTCAGTTGTCGGAGTCGCCATCAGATCTCCTCCCCAGTCGCGCGAGCAATCCGTACGCTCCGAGTCGACTTGTACTCAGAGCCGTCGGAACGTCGCTTAGTCGCCTCGACTCGGTCGTAGCCAATCCGCGTGACGACCTCCTCGCCTTCGGAGTTCTTCACAACCAACTGCACATTCGAGGCATGGATGGGAGCCTCCGATGAGACGATGCCGCCTTTGGTCGTCTGCCGGGCCTGCGGCTGTGCAGCCGTATCGCGGAGATGCCGCTTGACGATGTTGACGCCAGCAACGGTCACCTTGTTGCGGTCGGGATAGACCGCGATCACTTCACCGACCAAACCGCGATCTTTACCGCTGATCACCTTGACGCGATCGCCCTTGCGGATGTGCAGGCTGCCCTTCTTCTCAGTGTTCTTTTCTGGCATGGTTTCTACAGCACCTCCGGTGCCAGCGAGATGATCCGCATGAACCGCTTCTCGCGCAGCTCGCGCCCGACCGGGCCGAAGATGCGAGTGCCGCGCGGCTCGCCGTCGTTCCTCAAGATCACTGCAGCATTCTCATCGAATTTGATATACGAGCCGTCGGCGCGACGATGCTCCTTCGCGGTCCGCACTACCACCGCCTTGACGATCTCGCCCTTCTTGACGTTGCCGCCGGGTATGGCGTCCTTCACCGTAGCGACGATGATGTCGCCGATGCCCGCGTACCGGCGCGAGGATCCACCGAGCACCCGGACGCACAAGATCTCCTTGGCACCGGTGTTGTCGGCGACCTTGAGCCGCGACTCCTGCTGGATCATGTCACTTCGCTTTCTCGACGATTTCCACGAGGCGCCAGCGCTTTGTGGCGCTTAGTGGCCGGGTCTCGATAACGCGTACCCGATCACCGACAGCAGCGGCATTTTGCTCGTCGTGTGCCTTGAGCCGGCTCGTCTGCCGCAACACCTTGCCGTAAAGGCGGTGCTTGACCATGGCTTCGACCGCGACAACGACCGTCTTGTCCATCTTGTCGCTGACCACAACGCCCTCGCGGACC
>DATFBI010000050.1:0-5731 GCA_035253925.1 Propionibacteriaceae bacterium | reverse complement strand
ATCGCCAGCGGCACCGCCAAAACAGCTGCAAATGGTGGATAGAGGAATTGCAGGGGACCGGGCAGATTGTAGAAGTTGCCACCGGCCAACAGCAGCGAGCCCGCCTGCCGATAGACCTCGAGATCGACCATGATCGGACGCCACGGGATGAGGCTGCCGCCGAATGTGGTGGCACCGACGTACAAAGCAACCAGAACCGGCAAAATACAGATCCCGACGCCACGGGTGAGTCGAACCCAGAATTCTTGGTTGGCGTGCTGCGCGGGCGCCGGCATCGCGGCAACCAAGGGCTCTGAGGGTCTGGTTGACGTGCTCGACACTAAAGCCTCGAGCGCGGCGTCTGGCTGGTCGCTGGCGAGCCGGTGACGGACTCACTGGGCTCGTTACCGCCACTCTCGGTACCCGATGGGCCCGGTGATCCGGACGTGGGTGATCCAGACGGTCCCGGGGACTGGGGAGAGCCTGATTGCGGGGAGCCGGACTGTGGCGATCCTGACTGCGGCGGTCCGGATTGGGCCGAACTCCCTGTGGGTGGTGGCGGCGACTGTGGCGGCTGATTGCGGAAGATCAAGATCGCGATCAGCACCGCGAGCGCGGCCAATAACACCATAAGGAGCCAGGACACCAAGATCGTCCGCCAGCCAGCCCTGTCAAAGCGACCGGGCCATGGCAACGGCCAAAGTCGCGCCAAGCCGGGGCGAACCCGATCTATCCAGTACTGCTGATAGTCCGGGCCAGAAGGGACACCTTGCGGTGGAAGTGTGGCGATCTGTACCGCGTCGAGGATTCGGTTGGCCAGCTCTGCGGTATCCGGCGATCCGTCGTACGCCAGCGCCGCCCAGGGGGCGACCAAGCGCTCATCGGGAGCGACCGGGTCTTCATCTCCCTTGCGGAATTTCTTGGCGAGTCTCCCAGTGTTCTGTCCATGACCTCCGCGAGCCAGCACGGTGTCGATGGGCAAGGCGTTGATCTCTCCAGCGAACCGGGCGCGAGCCGCTGCATCGGCTGCCGCACCCTCGGATAACAAGATCACCATTGCGGGTGTATTGGCTGCGTTATGGGCCGTAAAGGCGATACCTGCTGGTGTTGCGTTGAGCCGTGCATCCAACCAGAAGTCGCCGACTTTCGGTGGATCCTCAGGCAACAGCGGCGTCACCGGGACGTACGCCGGACCTGCCACATCAGGCCCCTCAAAGCCCCTATCGCCCCTAGGGCCTTGATTGCGGGGCCCCTGCGGGGTCGGCCACAACGGGTCCGGTGCTTGGGCCGGAGGCTCGGTGGTCGACATCACTCTCCATCTTGCAGCCGTCTTGCAGGGGAGGCTGGCCACAGCGTCGTGCGGGGCACGGAGAGTCTATTCGGCTCTGGGAGTGCACCCGACCGCCACATGTCAGCCGACCTAGGCCTGATACGGCTGGGGGCGTTTCGCGCCACAGGCGTCAATACGGCCGCCCGACCAGCGCTGGGAGGGGTTGTTTCGCAGCACAAGCGGCAAAAACGTTCCGCTCACCAGACCTGCTCGATCGTCATGCCGAGACAAACCAAACTCATAGCTGGTTGATAAGGCATCCACAGGTTGGGGTTTGTCCAGGCTCATAGCCTGGAGTCCTGCGTCTGCGAGAATGGCTCGGTGTCCGGGGAAGTAGCGGGCGATTAAGCATCGCGCCGTGAGAACAGACGCTCACTGACGAGTAAACAGGAGAGTGCGTGACTAGTCCGTCGTTTGGCCAGCCTGTGGAGGAGCGCGCTGAAGCTCGAACGTCTGGCCAGCTCGGAAACCAAGCCGCCTCACAGCTACTCGGCGACGCGATCGCTCAGGTGCAGCGGGTCATCGTCGGGCAGGAACATATGGTGGAGCAGCTCATGGTGGCGCTGCTCGCTCAAGGGCATTGCCTGCTGGAGGGTGTGCCGGGCGTAGCTAAGACGCTGGCCGTACGCAGCTTCGCCACCGTTGTCGGCGGTGAGTTCGCTCGCATTCAGTTCACGCCCGACCTAGTTCCATCCGACATCATCGGCACCCGCATCTATCGCGCAAGCCAGGAGAGCTTCGACGTCGAGTTGGGGCCTATCTTTGTGAACTTCCTTCTTGCCGATGAGATCAACCGTGCGCCCGCGAAGGTGCAGGCAGCGATGTTGGAAGCGATGGCAGAAGGGCAGGTCTCCATCGGCGGCACCACCTATCCGGTGCCCCAGCCCTTCATTGTGATCGCGACGCAGAACCCGATTGAGTCCGAAGGCGTGTACCCGCTGCCCGAGGCGCAACGTGACCGCTTCTTGCTGAAGGTCGATGTTCCCTACCCGGCCGGCAACGAGGAGTTCGAGATCCTCCGCCGGATGAGTGTCGATCCTCCATCGTCACAGCCTGTTCTGAACCCGCAGCTGATCCTGCAGCTGCAGCGTCAGGCCGAGGAGGTCTTCGTTCATAACCTCGTCGCCGAGTACATCGTTCGGCTGGTTTTGGCGACCCGTACGCCGGCTGAGTTCAACCTGCCGGATCTCACGTCGGTCATCCAAATCGGTTGCAGCCCTCGTGCCACGCTCGGTCTTGTTGCTGCCTCTCGGGCGCTGGCATTGATCCACGGTCGGGACTATGTGCTACCGACCGACGTGCAGTCCGTAGCCAAAGATGTGATGGCGCACCGCATCGTGCTCGGCTTCGACGCGGTAGCTGACAACATTGCGCCCGCCCAGGTCATCGAGAGAATTGTCGCGATGGTGCCACCTCCCACGCCGGTCTGGAACCAACAGTCGGGCCCGAACCACCAGAATCAAGCTGGCCGCGCGGTGCCTGCGAGCAACTCGTATACACCGCCCTCCACCGCGCCGTACCAACATCCTGTGCGGAACGTGCCGAACCAGCCGGACTTTAGCTAGAGGCGTCCATGTCTTACCCGCCGCCAGGCGGTCAGCCCGTCGGCTCACGCAGCTTGCAGCCGCCCAGCGGTACGAGCTTTCCGCCACCAGCTAACGCTTCCGTTCAATTCGTGTCTCCACCGGAAACTGCGGGGGCTGCTGCCTCGGTAGTCGGTACGCCGTCCCGGGCCACGATTCCGCTGCACAAGCTGGCACCTGAGGCTGCGCTGCGTCGGTTGGAGCTCACCATCGTGCGTCGCCTGGAGGGGTTTCTGCATGGCGATCACCTCGGCCTGTTGCCGGGACCTGGCTCTGATATGAGTGACGCCCGGATTTATGTTCCAGGCGAGGACGATGTACGCCGGATTGACTGGGCGGTCACAGCACGCACCACCGCGCCTTACGTTCGCGACACCATCGCCGATCGCGAGCTAGAGGTTTGGGCCTTGCTGGATGTCACCCCGTCCATGAACTGGGGTACCGAAGGCGTAACCAAGAGAGACCTCGGCATTGCTGCGGTGGCGACCATCGGCTTTCTCAGTCAGAAGATGGGCGATCGATTCGGCGGCTACATCTTGCGCCCGGAAAGCCTGCGGCGGCTGCCTGCCAGATCGGGTCGCTCTGCGCTATACGCCCTGCTCCGCAAGATGTTGACCGAGCCGTTTGTGCCTGATCACGCGACGGGTCCGATGACGCTGGCGGCCAGCGTGGAAAAGCTGTCCCGACTCCAGCGGCGCCGCGGCCTGCGGGTGGTGGTCTCAGATTTCCTCACGCCGGGTGATCACGAACTTGACCCGAATGTAGAGCCGGAATGGGAACGCTCGATGCGACGGCTGGGGGTACGCAACCAGGTGCTGGCGGTCGAAGTCGTCGATCGCAGGGAGATCGAGTTTCCCGATGTCGGCGATATGTTGATCCGTGATCCGGAGACAGACTTCGAACGTTACGTGAACACCGGAGATTCAGACGCGCGAGCCAGAATGGATGCGGCAAGCGCGGCGCAGCGGGAACGAATCCGAATCTCACTTCGTCGTGCAGGTGTCGGGCACATCCAGTTGCGGACCGACCGGGATTGGGTGCAAGACATCGCCCGCTTTGTGTTGGCATACCGTCGCGTGGCGAGCATGCTGCACGCCCCGCCCCAGGGAGTTACGAAATGAGTTGGGCGCTGCTCCCGCAGCAGGTGATAGCGCACTTGGCGTTCATGTCACCGAATCGGCTGCTGATCCTGCTCATCATCCCGCTGCTGATCCTGGCCTACATCTTCGCCAGCCTCCGTAAGAACCGCCGCGGCATGCGCTTCACCAACACATCGATGCTCGATGTCGTCGTACCGAAGCAGTCCCAGTGGCGGCGGCACGTTGCTGTTGCGCTCTCCCTGTTGAGTTTGATCACTCTTACGGCGGCGTTCGCGCGACCTAAGACTCAGGTCGATGTGCCGCGTGAACGTGCCACGGTGGTCGTAGTAATTGACGCCTCGCAGTCGATGCAGGCGACCGATGTCAGACCGACTCGGCTGGATGCTGCCAAGCAGGCGGCGATCGAGTTTGTTACCGAACTGCCCGAGAAGTACAACGTCTCAGTGGTCTCGATGGCGGGATCCTGTGCGATCTTGGTGCCACCGACAACCGCTCACGGCACGGTTCTGAATGCCATCAACAGCATCCAGCTTCAGGACTCGACAGCCATTGGTGAAGGGATCACAACGGCGCTACGGGCTCTGCAGCAGGCTCCCAAAGATCCGGACAACCCCAATTCCATTGCGCCCGGCGCCATCGTATTGCTGACCGACGGCTACAACACCGCTGGCCGTGCACCGCAGCAGGCGGCGGCGGAGGCGAAGGCGGCCAAGGTGCCGGTTTACACCATCGCGTACGGCACTGAAAACGGCTACGTCGATCTTGAAGGCGAGCGGTTCCCGGTGCCGGTCGATCATGAAGAGATGCAACGAATCGCCACGGCAACCGACGGCGAGTATTTCGCGGCCGCCAGCGCCGATCAGCTCAAGAAGGTGTACGAAAACATCGGATCTGATATCGGCTACGAGAAGGCCGACCGTGAGGTGACCGCACGCTTCGCCGGCTACGGACTGGCTCTCGCGGTGCTCGCTGCGCTGGGCGCCATCTCGTTGGGTGCCAAGTGGCCGTGATGGGCGTCTTCCTCAAGAAAGTGGCCAGCAACGGCGACGAATCCGGCCTGAGCTGTGGCGTTGCTACCCACTTTTGCAGCAGCGGGCGGCGGCCGCTATGACTCCACTGCTGTCGTTTCTCGCTCCCCAGCGGCTGTGGCTCCTGCTGCTGATCCCGCTGCTGATTGCCCTTTACTTGTGGATGGTGCAGCGCAAGCGAAGCCGCGGCAAGCAGATGGGCAAAACCATGTTCGACCTGGTGATCCCGCGGGATCGCACCTGGTTACGGCATCTGGCGGTGGGCCTATCGATTCTGAGCCTACTGACCTTGACGCTAGCTTTCGCCAAGCCGAAGGATCAGGTTTCCGTGCCGCGGGAGCGGGCAACCATTGTGGTCACCATCGACGTGTCGCTGTCTATGGAGGCCAAGGATGTCGATCCCAACCGGCTGGACGCAGCGAAGGCAGCCGCCGAACAGTTCGTGACCTCGCTGCCGCCGAAGTTCAATGTTGCCGTCGTAACCTTTGCCGGCACTGCGACCACCCTGGTACCGCCAACCCTTGATCGGGGATCGGTTACGGCGGCCATCCGGTCCTTACGTCCGCAGGCTTCCACCGCGATCGGGGAGGGCATCTATACCTCGCTTGCCGCGCTGGCTCAGGTGCCGCCCGATCCAGACAATCCCAAGGCTGTGGCGCCAGCACGCATTGTTCTGCTCAGTGACGGCAAGACCCAGGTAGGTCGGCCATC
>DATFBI010000049.1:0-3800 GCA_035253925.1 Propionibacteriaceae bacterium | reverse complement strand
GGCAAGCGGCAGCGCTACTGGCACGACTTCTTTAATTACGCAGGAATTCATCGAACCGTGTGGCTCTACGCCACCGATCCGATTCACATCACAGACGTTACGATCACCACCGACCTCGACGGTGAGAACGGCGTGATCGGGTACACAGTCGACGCCGAAGCTGCTGATGATGTTGACACGAAGTTGATCTTGCGGGACGCCGATGGCAGTGAGGTCGCAACCAATACCGGACCGAATGGCACCTTGAACGTTCCCAGCGTGCACACATGGGCGCCAGGAGACGGCTACCTTTACGATCTTGAAGTTCAGCTGGTACGCGGCGACACCGTCGTGGACAGCTATCAGCAAAGCGTCGGCGTGCGCACCGTCAAGGTGGACGGGATACGGTTCTTGATCAACGGCGAGCCGTTCTATTTCACCGGTTTCGGCAAGCACGAGGACCTACCGGTGATCGGAAAGGGCCACAGCGATGCCTACCTGCTACATGATTTCGAACTGCTGAAGTGGATCGGTGCCAACTCGTTCCGGACCTCGCACTATCCGTATTCAGAAGATGTTCTTGATTACGCCGACCGGCAGGGCATCGTGATCATCGACGAAACGGCGGCCGTCGGCTTGAACATGGGACTAGGCGGCGGCATCTTCGGCGCCCAGGGCTATCGGACGTTCTCCCCAGAGACCGCCAACGACGCAACCCGCGAGGTGCACGCGCAGGCCATCCGGGAACTGATCGCCCGGGACAAGAACCATCCAAGCGTGGTGTTGTGGAGCATCGCGAACGAGCCGGAATCCGACACCGAGGAATCAGAAAAGTACTTTCAGCCGCTCTTCGACGTGGCCCGGGAGGCGGACCCGACACGACCGGTTGGCTTTGTCAACGTAATGCTGGCGCCGTACGGGAAATGCCGGGTTTCGCAGTTCGGTGATGTGTTGATGTTGAACCGCTATTACGGCTGGTATCTCCACACCGGCGATCTCGCGGCGGCGGAGTTGGCCTGGGAGGAGGAGCTCAGAGGCTGGGCAAGTGAAGGCAAGCCGATCATCATCACCGAGTACGGTGCGGACACCTATCCCGGATTGCACACTCTGGTTGCCGCCAGCCCGTGGACCGAGGAGTACCAGGTCGAATACCTGGACATGAACCATCGAGTCTTCGATCGCATCGATGCCGTCGTTGGTGAGCAGGTGTGGAATTTCGCCGACTTCACCACGACCTCGGGAATCATGCGGGTCGGCGGTAATAAGAAGGGCGTCTTCACCCGGGATCGGCAGCCCAAGGCAGCTGCATATGCGCTGCGGCGCCGCTGGCGCAAGGATCTCTGACCCCGAACACCGGACTGCTACGGGTCAGGACTCCGGAAGCGGGGCGGCGACATCGGCTGATTCCACGGCCGCCTGCCCACGGTCGTCCTTGATGCCGTGTCGAGCGTGGAGCTCTGTCACGATTTCCCGGAAGCGCGCGTCGGTGAGGGGATATGCGAGGAAGATCAACGCGCCGAGGATTCCGAAGATTGCCGGGCCGAGGCCCACCACTCCGCGGATTGCTAGTAGGGCGGAATCGGGTTGTTCCGGCGCTCTGGCCAGAAAGCCGCCGAGGGCGAGCGCGTAACCAGCGACTGCGCCGGCGACTGCCTGGGAGACCTTGCGGAAGAAGGAGTAGATCGCATAGGTAGCGCCCTCGGTCCTTTTGCCGGTCTTGTACTCGCCGTACTCGACTGCGTCGGCCTCGAAGGCGAACAGTAGCGACATCGACAAGTTCTGGAAGAAACCGAAGACGAAGAACGTCACAACGACGATGGGCAGGCTTGCCGGCATGAAAAAGATCCAGGTGCCCATCAGGATGAGGCCGGCAGCTCCGACCAGGAAGGTGTTCTTCTTGCCGATCCGGGCAACGAAACGCGGCACGATCGGCACCGCAACAAAGGTGGAGACCGACGTAGCGAGAACCATCCAAATCAGCTGGCTGGAGTTGCCGAGGATGTACGCCGCGAAGTATGCCTGGGCGGCCTGAAGCCCAAAGATCCCGGTAAGAAAGATCAGATTGGAAACGCACAAGATCAACAGCGGCCGGTTCTGCCGGACCGTGTCGAAGGTTTCCTTGATCGTTACCGGCTTGGACTCGTGAAATACCTGTTCTTTGCAGCTGGCGAAGCAGAACAGGTATAGGGCATATCCGATGACGGCGAAGACGATGGTCACCGTGGTCAAGAAAGCCTGAAGTTGCTCGGGCTGGGTCTGGTACCTGGTGATCGAAGGCGCGATCACCAACACAAGGATGAAGGTGCCGATGATCGGTCCGACCGAGCGCCAGATGCCAAGGCGGGAACGCTCGACAGGATCCTGGGTCATTGCAGTAGCCAGGGAACCGTACGGAATGTTGGTCAAGGAGTAGAGGAAGCCAAGCAGTGCGTAGGTGACATACGCGTAGACGTATTTGGCGGTTGTACTTTCGAAGCTCGGGACGCTGAACAAGGCGATACTCGACAGCAACAGCGGAGCCGAGGCAAAAAGCAGGTACGGCCTGAACTTGCCCCACCGCGACCTGGTGATGTCGACCAGGCGCCCGGCCACAAGATCGGCAAAGGCGTCCCAGGCTCGTACCACAAGAAACATCGTTGCGATGGGCGCCGGATTGAGACCAACGACGTTCGTGTAGTAGATCAGCAGAAACAGCGCCTGCAATGAGAAAGCCAAGTTGTTCCCAAGATCACCCGCTGCATAGCCGAGATAGTTGCGTAGCGTCAACTTCTTCATTTGATGCTCCTTCACCTCGGACGGAAGGTTGCTGAGCGGCGTCGCCAACTTTGGTTGGCCCGGCGCCGGGAAGTCATGTCGTGGCTGGAGTGATCCGTGCAGCTTTCGCCTGATAGGCCGCCACGATGACATCGACAGCGGTATCGAGGTCTAGAACGCCTGTGTTGACGACGAGGTCGTAGCGATCGATGCTCATCGGGTTCCAGTAGTAGAACCTTTCCGACATCTCGGCCCGCACCCAATCCTCGTTGCGCTGCCGCCGTGCCGCCTGGCTCAGGTCAAGTCCCTCCTCCCTTGCGGCGCGGGCGATCCTGACCTCGACCGGAGCGTCGAGCTGCACATGCAGTGCAGTCGGAATGTCACCGAGGATGAGGGCACCATTGCGACCAAGCATCACTACCCCTCGGGCACCCGCCTCCTTAACGAGCCGAGTGTTCTCCTCAACCATCTCCGCATCCTGAGCCTGAGCCAAAGGAATGCTTGAGTCGTCCAGAACCGTTGCTCCAGGCGCAAAGCGACCTAGGAACCGGGCCAGCCCGCCTCCTTGATCACCGGCCTTACCACCGCCCGGATACTTAGCGCTCTCGATGTCGGCGGAAGAGAACGCCTGATCCATCCACTCAACGCCAAGTGCCTTGGCCACCTGCGGACCGATGTATCTGGCACCAGCGCCGTACTTCTCGAATAACGTGACGACGGGTGGAGTCATGTCGCCCTCACCTCGCTAGGTGCGCCGGAAAGAAATGATCTTGATAGTCAAGCAGCCAACATGGTCGCGGCACAATAACCCGTGCGGCGCCGGCCCTGGGTGGAATCAACGATGTGGCGCGCCCATGTGCCGGGCGTCCTGGATCATTACACGGGATGAGCCCCCAACCTCTCTTACTCCTTGTCCTTGATCTGGCCGGGACCTTCGCCTTCGCCCTCAACGGAGCGTTGACTGCGGTGCGCGTGGTTCGGCTGGATATCGTCGGCGTCATCACGCTCGGCATGATCACTGCGCTGGGCGGTGGCATCATTCGCGACATCTTGTTGGACGACCTGCC
>DATFBI010000048.1:0-7894 GCA_035253925.1 Propionibacteriaceae bacterium | reverse complement strand
TCTTCTTCTTCGAGGGAGCGACCGGCGCCGGCGACACGGTGGCCGGGACGGTGGTCGGGGCCACGAGGCCGCTGGGTGGAGGCGCCGCGGTCTGGTCTGTGGAGGAGGTGGCCGCGAGTGCGGCCATCAGGCCAGCGACCGCTCCGACTATCGCCCACAAGCCGATCAGCACGAAGCTAATTGCGGCCAGGGTGCGACCGCGGCGTTGGTGGTTCTTGGTGCGGATGACGCCCCAGATGCCCAGCGGTACCGAGACGAGTCCGAGACCGGGAACGGCCGTGATCAGCGCGAACAGCGAGACCTTGTCCAGCGGGGGGCTGTCCGGGTCGTAAGAAGGGTGCTGCTCGGTCGGTGCCGGCGACCATGGGGGTGGCGCCCAGTCCACCGCCTCGGCCTGTCCCGGCGACGGCGGGGGCGAAAGGCCCTCGGCCGGTGGCCGGTTGGCCGGCTCGCCGGGCTGCTGAGGAGCAGGGGGCAGTTGGGACATTGGTTCTCCGAGTATTGGGTGGATGCATCATGGCCTAAAGGTCAGAACACGGGGTCAATGTGGCTGGATCGTTACGCGTTATCCAGCTCAACCAGGAGGTGTGCGCTGCCCCGAGATGGCCTATGCGCGCCCGGTGCCGTCCGGTCGGTAGTGCTCTGACCGGTGAGGGGGTTTAGGAAATCATCGAGTGCGTACTGGTCGTCGAACTGCGCCTACGCCTCGCAGAACTGTCGGTGCGCGCATGACCCAAACCGGGTGCCACGTGTGCGAACGAGCCCCCGCAGTCGCTGTCACCCGAGGCAACTGGACGGCGTGACTGTCCGTGCCAAGCGCGTTGTGCAGCTCACGCGTGATGGTCGCTCCAGCGAAGACCGCATCCAGCTTGGCCGTGAACGCGGAGACACCACGAAATGTCCCAGCCAGGGACTCTTGTCCCACCACGCTCCGAGGCCGTCACCGTGGCCGTACGTGGATCGCTGGGCCGCCGAAGCAGCCTGGAAAATCGGAAACGTCTACTAGGGGTTAGGCGGCGCGAACGAACTGCTAATCAGCAGCCCACGATAGGGAAGGGCATTCCTAGGCGGCGGTAGAGAGCCAGTCGGCCCGGGACCGGCCATCCGATGCCGCCAGCACGGACGGGTGGCCCATACGAAACGCGGGCCTGGGGGATCCCCATGCAACGGCGGAACGGCCATCCGGTGCGGAGAGCCACGAGCGAAGGTTTTCCTAGCCGCGAGCGAAGGTTTCCGCGCTCTCGAACTCGAACCCGACCACCGGGTCATCGCCGACAACCCACGCGTCGTGTCCAGGTTCAATCACGTAGGCGTCGCCGGGCCCGGCCTCTCCTTCGGTTCCATCGTTGTGGACCACACGCAACCGGCCAGCGACGATGGTTCCCACGTGACGCGCCTGACACGAGTCGGTGCCTGCCACTGGCTTTATGCACTCCGACCACTTCCACCCCGGCTGAAAGGTGATACGAGCAACCGTCGCCCCGCTCAGTCGCAGCACCTCCATCTTCGTCTTGTCCGGAGTTCGCGTCTCATCCGGCGTGTCGAACGACTTTGAGCTCACCCCTGCCATGACCGCCCCTCCGTCGCCTTGGCTTAGTGCCACTGACGGGCACGCAATTGCGCGCGTTTACCGCACCAAAAACCGAATGAGTCGTGTCCAGACGCGGGTTGACGCCTTGCTCTGCATCGTATCCGCTCTGGACACCAGCCTGGCCACTGGCCCTTTTGGAAGGGGCCGGGCAGGTCCAGTTGCCCTGCCTCTGAGCCGTGCGTCTTCTTCTCCCAGGAAGAGAGTTCCACATGCCGGGGTGGTTTCCATTGCTGCTGCTGCCGACCATCACGGCGTGTCGCGGCAGATGTTCGACGCTGGATTTCAAGCGGCAAGATCACTGCCTATCGCATCGAGCCCCGGCTGATTCGAGTCGATCTTGAAGAGATCGAAACGAAGATCATTCACAAAGTGCCGACGGTAACGATCAGTCATGATCAACGAGGATGCGGTCGAGCGTGCACGGCAGGGCGCCATTACCTCATCCGCGCCATTCCATACCAAAATCCCCAGCAGGAGGCTGAGCGGCTCAAGGCGGTGCACGAGGCTCGGGTCAAGATCGTCCCCAGGTCTGAGCAACGCGGCGAGCCAATAGCTCATCGATTTGTCGTTCAGCTCTCGGCTTACCCCATAACATTCCGCATCATCTGGGCGCTCGCCTCGTACCTGCGCCAGCCCGACGTGACGAGGACACAGCCAGCAAAGACGCCCCCGACGATGTCTTAACCAGCCCGACGGACCCTCTGAGGGCACTCAGCGCCGGCGCGCACGCGCACGGGCGCGCACGCACGCGATCGTCAGGTGTTGCGGTCATGCTGAACTCTCCCCAGCGACTGTTCCGCGCGGCACGCCATCCCGCTAGACAACTCCCATCAGGCCGGCAAAGATGGTTGAGGTTGCCAGCAGCGGTGGATTTTCCATCGCTCCGACAGTGAGGGGGCACTATGCGCAAGGCTCGTTTTGTCATTCCCGTCGTCGCGCTGGGAGGACTGGCGATTGGTTCATTTATGCTGCTTCGGCGGCGCCGTAACCAGACTGCTTGAGCACTCGCGCGTCCAGACTTATGAGTCGCCCTGGATGGCTTGCTGGCTGCTCGCCTTGACATGGACGGTCCAGCCATAAATTTTCGTGACCGCAGGCCCCACGCGTGCCACCTGGTCGAAAGCCGTTACAGGTAGAACCGGGCTTTCTAGGCCGTGAATAGTTGGCCGTATGCGCACGAATGAGCAAGACAGGCAGCGGGACTTCCAGGGTTTGGCCACGCGCAGATTGTGGTCCCAGCTCAAAGGATCTGTCAGGCTGGCGAGCCTCGTACGTGCGCGTGCGTGTGCGCCAGTCATGTCATTCATGACACTCTCCCCTAGGACCGTCACGACTGAGGCGTCAAGACTGGCGGTCACAGCTGATCTCAGTGTGCTCAAGGCAAGCTCCACCACGTTTGGCTCGGAAAAATTTGGGCACAGTGAGCGTGCACGAGCACATCCGCATGCAACAGGGCTCGCTGCGGCGATTAGGCAATTAGACTTCGTCGGCTCGCGCGCCGCTGTTTGCTGACGCCGTGAGAGCAAGAAGCGCCGCCCTACGGTCCTCCCGGCTCACTCGGTGGTTCATCTCGGGCGGCATGATCATGGACTTGAGCTGCTCAAAGTACTCCGGATCTCGACGCCGACGTCGTGAGGGCAAGAAGCGCAACTCGATTAGGTCGTCAAAAGACAGGCGACTAGAAGGCCGCGAAACGCGCATTGTTAAGAATCCCCTGAGTTTGACCGTCCGATCGACGCAGACGGTGAAAGTGATTTAGGAATCGCACACGCTAATCGCGGCTTAGTGAAAATCTAAGTGAAGAATCCGTAATGAGAAGAACTGTTGTTAATCCGGTCTCGGACGAGGCAAAAATAACGATTCCGTCGCGACTCGGTCGCCACCTAATTGGCCTCGTGCGCGCCCGTGCGCGTGCGCGCCGCGTGCGTATTGGTGTTGCACCAGGGACTGGAAAATCCTGGGCACTGGGGCGCGTGCCGGCAAGTGACCACTAATCCCGACGGTTCAGTGGCGACGCACTTCGGCTTAACTGAGCGGTGGGCGACCGAACCACCCGGATGAGGAGTACCGACATGACTACCACCAGGACCGCCGAACAGGGGAGCCTGTGATGGCCACCCTGACGGTCGACTTCTTCAGCAGCCTCGACGGCAACGGCTCGGCGCGCGGCTGGCCCGGGTACTGGGGCAAGGAGGGCCCCGAGCTCCGGGACTACCTGGTGCAGAAGTACGCAAAGGACCAGGTACTGGTATACGGAGCAACGACGTTCCGCCAGTTCCGCAAGTTCGTCGTTGAGTACGACGAGCCCTACTACGACAGCCTCACGGCCCTGCCGAAGATCGTGTTCTCGAGTACGCTGAGCGCGCCGCTCGGATGGTCGAACTCGACCGTCATCTCGGAGGATGCCGTGATCGCGATGGAGCGGCTCAAGCGTGAGACCGACGTGCCGATGCGATCCCACGGCAGCATCTCGCTCAATCGCGCTCTGCTTGCGGCGGGACTCGTGGATTTCCTCGAGGTGATGGTCTTCCCGGCGATCACCGGAAAGGCCGGCTATGCATCCCTGTTCCACGACGGCCCGGAGTTCGACCTCGAGCTCGTTGAGTCGACCGTGCTCGACGGCCGCACGCAGAAGCTCGTGTATGTTCCGCACCTGCACACGGGCATTCCGGAGGGTGTCGGGCCGCAACGACGCGAAGCGTAGCTCCGAAGCGAAACCCCACCGCCAAGTCACTGGAGGGGGTCTTGGCTTGTCTGGCACGCAAGGCGGTGCTGGCGCCGGATTGTGCGCGGTCACCCAGTCGCGCTCCAGTGGTTGTGGGCCGGAGCAAGGCAGATGCACCCGAGCGCAGCTCCCAACTGGGTTGGCGTGACCCCTCCTATCCCTAGGGGGTCTCGCTGTCTCAGTACTCCGTGACGTAAGCGACTCTGTGTTGCGCACGATGCGCGGCATGTGGCCGGTATCTCGCTTATGCTGTAGCCCGATCCGCCATAGCTATCACGGCGTCTATAACCTCAACCAACACGCGCACCCGGCGGCTGATCACGTCCGCCTGCCTGCGTTGATCGCGGCCAATTCGGTGCTGGCATTTGCCACCAATCGGCACACTGTCGCCGCCAGCTCCGAATAGTGGCGGGGGGACACCGCCGTGGGTCGCTGCGGCCACATGACGACCACGGACTCGGGCTCGTTGGTGGGTTGCGCTAGCCAAACGCTCAGAATGACGCCGTCCAGGATCTCGCCAGCAGCGAGTTGAGTACGGTTAGTCATGGGTGATCAACTCCTAGCTAGTTGATTGCCTAGCCCGCTCGGTGTGTCAGCACTGGGCGGGCACTTGTTTGGCAGCTTTACGCTGCCATTGGAGAGACAATTTAGCAGCGTTACGCTGCCATTGGAAGGGTGGCTACCTCCCGCCTCTGTGCAGCCATTCACGCTAGCGTCAGGCTGTGACGGAGCCGCTCGGACCCGGCTGGCTGACTTTGCGCCAGGTGGCCAAGCTCCTCGATGTGCGCGAGAGCACCGTTCGGTCCTGGGTTGCTCGCAATCGGATGCCACAGCCTGACGGCCATGTGTCTCGTACGCCAGTGTGGCGAGAGGGAACGATCCGAGAGTGGGATGCGCAGCGCCCCCGCAAAAAACCGCGCGGCTAGGGCACAGTTAGGGCACGCGGCTAAGTCAGTCTTGCAGAAACTGCCTCTGGCAAGGGAAAACGCTGGTCGGGGTGACAGGATTTGAACCTGCGACCTCTTCGTCCCGAACTCCGCGCAGTAGCCGCCTGTAGCCTTATTAACGCTGGCCAGGACGCAACTGGATGAAGCCGAACGTGTTAGACAGTGCATTTGTTGCTGTACTTCGCTGCTGTACTGATCTTCGGGTCCTCGTAGGCCGGCGCTGTCCGTTACCGGTCTGCAGTGGCCGGTCTTCCGGGCGATGCATTGTTCTCAGACCTACGCATTATGAGAGAAATCCAGGAGGCGGCCTGACCAGCGCAAAGGGCCGCTGACCTGCGGCGATCCTGTGAACGCTTGCCGCTGATCGTGGCGTGTCCGCGACCTGGTGCGGACTAGGTGCGGATCGTGATCACGGCAGACGACTGGTCGCGGCCGATCGGTGAGAAGTTTCGTCGATCACGGGGCTTCGTCGTGTGGTGGACGCGCCGACGCGCGGAGGTCGGCCAGGCCGGAAGCGCGCCGCAAGGCGCGTCGGGCCGAGCGGAGCGAGGCCCCTTGATCGAGGAGAGGAAAGTCCTCACCAGGGGCAGTCGCCCCTGACACCTTCACGTCGTGGAGCCGAGGCGGAGAGTAGCACCCGTGCGTGCGCTGGTGACGGCGGTGACGAGCCTGGTGACGGCGGTGACGAGCCGTATAACTGCAGCGTCGACAAGCTCCGTGAGCGAGAGGTCCGGTCCTCGGTGGGTGCCGCAGCACGACGCCGCGGCCCACCTCGAGGATCACGTGGCCGTCGGCGGGCTTGGGGTCCCGGGTTCGGGTCAGGGGCGGCGTTCAGGACAACTCGCCGGGGCGCAGGATTGAAACTCGTTCGCTGTCCGGGACGTCGAAGAGTGTCAGCACTCCCCGCCGGCCGGGAAATCCTCGCCCTCGGCAAGGTGCACCGCGGCCACCTGGCCGCACCATGCCTCGATCGCCTCGTCGCTACCGCCTTGCGGTGAGCTTGGTGTGCCCCGGCTCTCGCCAGCGGCAAGCCCTGGTGCTCAGGAGGCAACGATGACTTCCACGCCGGCCGCGGCGAGGGCGGTGCGGAGAGGCTCGGGCGGCGTGTGGTCGGTGACGAGCACGTCGATGAGGTCGAGCGGGCCCAGGATCATGGCCTTCTTGTGGTCGAACTTGCTGTGGTCGGCGGCGACGACAACGCGGTCGGCGAGGCCGACGAGCATGCGCCGGACCTCGACCTCGGCGGGGTCGAAGAAGGTGATCCCGCGGTCGATGGACAGCCCACCGCAGCCGAGGATCAGCAGGTCGAGGTGAACCTGTGGCGGTTCTTGCACGGTGCCGGGATTGACCGTGCTCAGTTCGGGGGTCAGGAGGCCACCGAGCACGATCACCCGACTGCCGCCCTCGCGTACCGTGATCGCGGCGTTCAGGCCGTTGGTCACCACGGTGAGGTCGCTGCGATGGGCTAGTTGCGCGGCGACGGCATGGGTGGTCGTTCCGGTGTCGATTCCGACGGCGGCGCCGGGTTCAACGAGTCGGGCGACGACGCGGGCGATCGCGGCCTTCTCGGGTGCCCGGGTCGAGGCACGGGAGCCGTAGGCGGGGGCACGGCGGATGATCGCCCCGCCGTGGACCCGCTGTAGCTGTCCCGCCTCGTCGAGCTCGGCGAGGTCGCGGCGGATGGTCATGCCGGACACGCCGAACCGCTGCGCCAGCGCGGTGACGTCGACCTGACGGGTCTGCTGCAGCGTCTTCAGTATGTCGCGTTGACGAGCACTCCGTGCGTCCTCTACACCGCTCTCCTGCGACACACGGGCAACGCTACCGGGCCCTGCGACTGCCTCCAGTTTCATGACCGGCGACCGCCCCGAAGCCGTGGCGATCGCCTCTCCGGCTCGCTGGCCTCGGCGGTCGCGCCTGCCCCGGTCACGCACCGGTTTCATCGCGGCCTCCTGTCGACTCCGCCTTCACCACTGGAGATCGTGTGCGACTGAACATAGCAGAGGTGAGCGGGAGTCGCAAGCGGCACTGGCCCTCTTACCCGAGCTGATCAGGAAAGTCGCGGCATGATAGCCCTTGACTCACCCACGTGCTGCCACCTACTGTTCTCGTTAAATGTTCATTCGCACATCGCGTCGGAGGTTGACGTGGCTGAGATGCAATACCGGCAGACCCCCTCCCGGGTGCCGATCTTCGCGACAATGGAGAAGATCCCGGCCGGCTTGATGCTGGTCCCCCTGATCCTCGGGGCGGTGGTCAACACGCTCGCACCCGAGGCTCTCGAGATCGGGAGCTTCACCACAGCGCTGTTCAAGCAGGGCGCCCTGGCCCTGATCGGCCTGCTGATCTTCGCCACCGGGGCGGAGATCACCGGAAGGCACAGCGGCAAGGCCGCGGCCTCGACCACGCTGGTGGTGCTGACCTGCAAAACGCTGATCCCGGCGGCCCTGATCGTCGCCCTCGGTCTGTCGGTCGGCATCGAGGGCATCTTCGGCGTGTCGATCCTGGCCCTGCTGACAATCTTCGGGAACAGCAACGGTGCCCTGTGGCTCGCGTTCGCCGGCGAGTACGGCGACGAGCGCGACACCGGCGCCTACGTGGCCAGCGCCTTCGACGACGGGCCGTTCCTGG
>DATFBI010000047.1:0-6860 GCA_035253925.1 Propionibacteriaceae bacterium | reverse complement strand
TCCGGCTGATCAGCTAGTTCCGGCGGCCAGCATTGAGGTCATGAGTGTGACCGGCTATCACCGGCGTTTTCCGCCCAAGGAAGCAGGTTCTCTTTGGCTCGCCACTGGCTATCAGGGTGAGCCACTCCGGGCTGGACATGGTGCGCCAGTGCGGTTGGTGGCGCCCAATCGCCGCGGCTTCTGGTGGGTCAAATGGGTCGCCTCGGTGAAGCTCAGCGACGTACCGGCCTGGGGTCAATCGCCCTTTCCTTTGTCGTAAAGGGATTCGTGGCATTAGCTGGCAGATTCGGACAGCTCGCGCGGCACGGCGATCACGTCCACGAGGGCGCCGTTGCGCCATACCGTGATTTCCACCCGGCGACCGATGGCATCCTCGACCATCCGGCGTTGCAGCTCGGTGCTTGACCCAAGCGAGGTACCGGCGACGGCGACCAGGATGTCACCAGGTCTCAATCCAGCGCTGTCTGCTGGACTTCCGGCAATCACTTGCGCCACCCGGAGGCCACCACGCCGACCTAGTTTCTTGACCAATGCTGGTGGCAGCGGGGCTTGGCTGCCGGCGATTCCTAGCCAAGCGCGGCGTACCCTGCCATTGGTCATCAAGGCGCTGATGATGCGCTGGGTTGTCTCGTTGATCGGCACCGCCAGGCCGACACCGATTCCGGCGACAGCGGTATTGACTCCGATCATCCGGCCGCGGCTGTCGGCCAGCACACCCCCGCTGTTCCCGGGATTCAGGGCTGCGTCGGTCTGAATCACCTCATCGACCACCCGCCCTTGCCTGGTCGGCAATGATCGGCCGAGCGCGGAGATGATTCCAGCGGTGACGCTACCTGCCAGGCCGAGCGGGTTGCCGACGGCTACTACGAGTTGGCCCACCTGCAACTTGGTGGCATCACCGAGTGTTACTGGGTTAGGAACCTCAGCGCGGGCACGTAGCACCGCAAGATCGGAAAATGCGTCTCGGCCCACGACGTCGGCCGTCACCTCACTGCCATCTGAGAACGCGGCCGAAACCGTAGCCGCTCCCTCAACGACATGAGCACTGGTCAACAGGAAGCCGTCGCCGGTTAACACACTCGCACTTCCAGCGCCATCTCCGAACCTGGACCGGACCCGGAGGCTTGCCACACTTGGCAGGACCTGTTGGACCACATGGGTTACCGCCGCCGAGTAAGCATCCAATGCCTCAAGGTCACGGTCATCAATCATGTTGTGGTAACGCATACAGCGCGGAAGTGTTCCCCCAATCGTCGGCGTACCTGCACTCCCAAGCGCGGATACGCCGAACGTTTGGGGCCGATATCAGCTGCAGCCGCTGGTGGAGCCGCAGCCTTCGCAGACGTAGCAGCTGCCACTGGGACGCATCTTCGTGCCGCAGGTCAAGCAGAGCGGCGCGTCGATACTGGTTCCGGTGATCTCTTCGAAGAGCTCGGCTGTGGTGTGCGCGCTCTGCGGAGCGGGCTTCACAGTAGCGCCATCCATCTCGTCGGTTCGCACCTCATCGCCCGGGTCATTCTTGAGCGATTCGGCTTCACTGATCTCCTCCTCGACCGGCAGGTAGGAGCCGGTCTCGACTTGTCGGGCCCGTTCAGCAGCGGTGTAGATGCCGAGCTCTGCACGCTCCTCGAAGGATAGGTAGTCCAGAGCCAACCGCCGGAAGATGTAGTCCATGATCGACTGCGCCATCCGGATGTCGGGATCGTCAGTCAGACCGGCGGGCTCGAACTTCAGGTTGGTGAACTTCTGGACAAAGGTTTCCAGCGGAACCCCGTACTGCAGACCGATGGACACCGCGATCGAGAACGCATCCATTACGCCCGCCAGAGTCGAGCCCTGTTTGCCGAGCTTGAGGAAGACCTCACCTAGGCCGTCGTCAGGGTAAGACCCCGAGGTCATATAACCCTCTGCACCGCCCACAGAGAAGGACGTGGTACGACTCGGCCGCGACTTGGGAAGCCGCTTTCGGGTCGGTCGGTAAACCACCTTCTCCACGACCTCAGCTTCGGTTGACTTCTTGTCCTCCGCCTTGCTGGCCTTGCCATCGCTCAATGGCTGGCCGACCTTGCAGTTGTCACGGTAGACCGCTAGCGCCTTGAGGCCTAGTTTCCAGCCCTGAAGATAAACATCAGCAATGTCCTCCACAGTGGCGGTTTCCGGCAAGTTCACTGTCTTGGAAATGGCTCCAGACAGGAAGGGCTGCACAGCCGCCATCATCCTGACATGGCCCATTGGCTTAATCGCGCGTTGCCCCATCGCAGTGTCGAAGACCTCGTAGTGCTCCGGCCGCAATCCGGGCGCGTCTATGACATGACCATGCTGGGCGATGTACTCGATGATCGCTTCGGCCGTCTCGTCGGCATAGCCAAGCTTCTTCAGCGCCCTCGGAATGGTCTGGTTGACGATTTGCAGCGAGCCGCCGCCGACCAACTTCTTGAACTTGACGAGCGAAAAGTCTGGCTCAATACCGGTGGTATCGCAGTCCATCATGAAGCCGATCGTGCCGGTGGGCGCGAGCACTGAAGCTTGCGCATTGCGGTAGCCATTGGCCTCGCCAATCTTGATCACACCATCCCACGCGGCCGTGGCCCGCTTGCGAATGTCAGCGTCCATCGTGTTGATGGTGCGCTGAGCGTCATTGGCCGCTTGGTGCTTCCGCATGACCCGCTTATGGGCGTCGGCATTGCGGGCATATCCGACATACGGTCCGACGATGCCGGCTAGCTCCGCCGACCGACGGTAAGAGACGCCAGTCATCAGCGACGTGATCGCCGCGGCCAACGTCCGACCGCCCTCGGAGTCATAACCATGGCCGGTAGCCATGAGCAACGCGCCCAAGTTGGCGTAACCAATCCCAAGTTGCCGATAGTCGCGAGTCGTCTGGCCGATCGCCTCGGTCGGGAAGTCTGCGAAGCAGATCGAGATGTCCATCGCGGTGATGATCAACTCCACGGCCTGCTCAAAGGCTTCCGCGTCAAAGGTGTCGTCCTCGCGCAAAAACTTGAGCAAGTTCAAGCTCGCCAGATTGCACGAACTGTTGTCCAAGCTCATGTACTCCGAGCAGTTGGCGACAACGACGCCGCTGACGATGTAGGAGTGATTGCGCGGCTCGGTCAGGTTGTAGGTCTTCTCGAAACCCGCCGAGGTACGCGACACCATCCGCACGGTCTCGCGGACCGCGTACCCGGCATGTGCGTCGACGACATGAGTCAGCCGATCATGCTTCGCGCCGATCGAGAAGTCGATCAAGGCCGCGAACTCGCGCAGTGAACGCCCCGTGATGCGTAAGTCGTAACTCGGGCCGTCGGATCCGTAGGAAACAGTCTCGCCGCTCTTACGCACGTAGCTGAACGACTCGGTCTTTGTTCCCGTTTGATAAATGCGGCTAGCTATACCGAAGGAGGCGAGCAACTCCTGCACCCCAAGAAGGAGCTCTTCGGATCGGCTTCCAAGTCCGACGTACCGGGTACCTTTCGCCTCGTCGTCAACCACACAACCATCGGCATCGAATAGTCCCTGCAGGAAGGCAAGCACCGCCTCTTCGGGAGCCTCAAAGATCGACTCGGGCACGACCTTAGTGCTGGACCGACGGTTGCTCACCCCAAGGGCACGCATGAACCGAACGACGTTAGTCTTGCCCGACCGGAGCTGGACAGTTCCGTTCGGTTGATGACTCGGTTTGGCGTCCAAGCCAGTCCAGCTGCGCAGTAGCGCAGCGTGTCGGGGCAAAACTTCAATCTGATCGGCCACATTGCCATACACCGTTGTGACGACCTGGCCGGTAACGCACCCATCACCCACTAACCAACCGAGGAAGTGGCCCAGATCCTCATCCCATTTCTCCGGCAACGCCAGACCACGAGCCAGCCGACCCACCCGAAGGGCTGGCTCCGGCAGTTCTGCCGGTGCCATGGTGCGCGCTGCGTACTCGAATGAACGCACGACTTCGTCGGACTCAACGAGATCCTCGGCGTGCACCCAGCCCCTGTTTGCAGTCCAGATTCGGTGCCCCGGAGTGCATCGGAGGCGCGAGCCATCAGAGAATCGGAGCTCCACAATCTCATTGGTCCCGGTAACCATGTAGCGCACGGGACGCGTTGCGACGATCCGGCTGGTCGGCTCGGTCCGCGAGGTGACGTCGTTGGTGTATATCTCAGCGGTCTCGCCCGACGCCGCCTTCGCCACAAGATCGCCGATCTTGATCAACCCTTTGTCAGTGACAACCCGTTGGTCAGATGGGAAGCAGGGATTAGATGCGGTAATCCGGCCGGTTTCGGGATTGGTGTGCCAATCGTTGATGGTGTCGTCGTACTGGATGCCCGGATCGGCGCACTCCCAGGCTGCTCTGGCCATCTTGTTGAACAGCTTAGGAGCGTTCATTGTCTCGAGGACCCGGCCATCGGTGCGAGCACGGAGTGCGAAATCACCGCCATCCTCCACAGCTCGCATGAACTCATCGGTTACGCGTACCGAGTTATTGGCGTTCTGGTACTGCACAGAGGTGATGTCCCGACCGCCCAAATCCATGTCGAAGCCCGCATCGCGGAGGGCGCGGATCTTGTCCTCCTCACGCGCCTTGGTCTCGATGAACTCCTCGATGTCAGGGTGGTCCACATCAAGCACCACCATCTTCGCGGCACGGCGAGTCGCTCCGCCGGATTTGATCGTCCCGGCACTCGCATCGGCGCCCCGCATGAACGAGACCGGCCCGGAGGCGGTGCCACCCGAGCTGAGCAGCTCCTTCGAGGAGCGGATTCGGGAGAGGTTGATGCCGGCACCAGAGCCGCCTTTGAAGATGAACCCTTCCTCTCGATACCAGTTCAAGATCGAGTCCATCGAATCGTCCACCGAAAGGATGAAGCACGCGCTCACCTGCGCCGGCGAGGCGGTACCGACGTTGAACCAGACAGGTGAATTGAACGAGAAGTATTGGTGCAGCAGCATGCAGGTCAGCTCATGCTCAAACACCTCAGCTGACTGGGTATCAGCAAAGTAGCCGTAGTCCTCCCCTGCCTTACGGTAGGTCTTCACCACGCGGTCGATGAGCTGCCGGAGGCTCTGCTCACGAGCGGATGTGCCGAGTGCGCCGCGGAAGTACTTGGTCGTGACAATGGTTGAGGCGTTGACGCTCCAAAAGTCGGGGAATTCAACGCCTTTCTGTTCAAAGACCACCTCGCCGGTCTTCCAGTTGGTTTGCACCACATCACGGCGTTCCCAAGTCACCTCGTCATATGGGTGCACACCGGAGGTAAAGACTCGTTCAATGACGAGTCCCGGGCGCACCTGAGGTGCATTTTGGTCCGATCGCCCATTCGTCGAACGGGTGGTTTCGGTCATTTCTGCCTTTCTAGTACAACCGGCGCATCATGGCACCGACGATTGAAGGTGACTGGGAACTGGCTTTGGTAACGCCCGAAGCAAGCAGCCTTAGGGCGGCTCAGGACGGTTCGTAGTGTGCTGGCGCCCTGGCGTCAGCCGGTGCGGGACGAAGTTGCTTATTTTGTGGTCTGCCGCACGATCCGGAATAAGCGGCTCGATCCCGGTCGGCTCCTGCTCAACGCGAAGCAGGGCGATCTCGGCCTCGAAGTCGTCTACCGATCGGAACTGGCGATAGACGCTCGCGAAGCGTAGGTAGGCAACCTGATCAAGTTCTCGTAGCGGTCCCAGGATGGCGACGCCGACTTCGTCGGCAGGTATCTCCGGTTGACCCAACGCCCGCAGCGAGTCCTCGACGAGCTGCCCTAAGCGGGCGAGCTGGTCCTCAGTGACTGGCCGTCCTTTGCAAGCCTTGCGAACCCCACTGATCACCTTGTTGCGATTGAACGGCTCGACGACCCCGCTTCGCTTCACAACAACGAGCTGCATCTGCTCGATGGTGGTGAATCGTCGGTCGCAGGCAGGGCATTGACGACGGCGCCGGATGCTGGAGCCGTCTTCTGTGGTTCGTGAGTCGAGCACCTTGGAGTCGGTGTTGCGACAGTACGGGCAGTACATTGCCGACTCCTCTCTACTGGGGATAGATCTGGGGATCAATCTGTGGTTTGTGACGGAATCTTGTGGACCGTCCTGTGAACTCCTGTGAGTAGCAAACCACAACTTGTGGATGAACAACATCGTTGTAACTACTAGATATAGATACCGTACGTCTTAGGACCATTCTCCGCAAGAGCACTGACACTTTTGCTTCGCGGCGTGGCGCGGGCATCACGGTTACCACAGCGCCCTGAACAAAGGCCGCTGGACAAGGGCGCAGAGTCAGAGCAGATTACGCCCGAGCGTGTAGATCAATGCGACGAGCAGCCCAGCCGCTAACCAGTGGTAGGGGCGCACTCGGCGCAGCCGTTCGGCAAGCGGTTGCGGTAAGCGGATAACCGGCCCGCCGGCCGCCTCGAGTGTCCACAGCGCACCGAGTACGCCGACGACGAGGAGACCAATCAGCGCGAGTGGATTAAACGCAAACGCCGCACCCACGTCACCGTGGAGCAGCGCATCACCCATCCGGGTCCCCCCGCAGAGCGGGCAGTTCCAACCCGTGATTGCACGGAACGGGCAAGGCAATCCAAAGCCAGTGGTCGCGTACGCCACACTCAGCGCCAGTCCGCCGGCTAAGAACGCAGCTATGTATCCCGCAGCGCGCTTGGCTCGGAATGGTCGGGCGTCGGTGGAAACCGCCACCTTTACATTGTGCCCGGCACAGCGTGGTCTGATTGCCTCATGACCGACCAGTACGGCAGTCAGGGGCCAGAGGCACCGGCGCCGAGTGGCCCGCCGTCCTTCACCCAAGAACCCGTCGGCCTCGCCTATCCGACTCCACCCACGTATCTGGGGTCACCGTCACAAAGCGCTTATGCCAGCTGGGG
>DATFBI010000046.1:0-7877 GCA_035253925.1 Propionibacteriaceae bacterium | reverse complement strand
TGGAATCACGCACATGAGCGAGATGAAGCCAAGCAGGGTGAAGATGAACTGCCGGTCGGGATTGGCCGCGACCAAGTCCAGCGCCCGCCTAGTGTCGGAGTCGTCGGTCTGGAAAAGTCGCCCGAGAGCGATACAGGTCGGGGGAATGGGCAGGATGACCGCGGCAACGTACCGCTGAAAACTACGGACGTCGCGGACCCGACGCACTCGACCGCCGTCATTCTTGATCTTGGTCTGGCTAGCTTCCGTGACTGACATGGTGACTTCCGGTGTGCATGGGAACTGGACTGTTCCTGCACTGTGCCGCCGCAAGCACCACCCCAGCAGCAGGATTTCTGCTGCTTCACCGGGGAGGCTGCCCGGGTGGCTGAGGAGCCAACTCCCTAGTCGCCGGGACTTTGAGGCGGGATCATGAGGGCATGCCGAAGCGGCTCACGATGTTGGCGTACGCGCTCTTTGGCTTCGCCCTGGCGCTCGCCGGAATCGGGATAATCGGTGCGCTCGTCCTCGGTCTCGACCGCGAGGCGGCCTGGTCGAACTATTTGATCACTAACATCGCTATCGGCCTGTCCGCGGCACCGTGTGGTCTTCTGATTGCACGTGCCAAACCGGACAGCCCGATCGGCTGGCTCTTCCTGATCTTCGGCATCGCCCCATTACTGACTGCGGCGGCGACTCCGTTCATGATCTATGGCGCCGCAAACGACTGGCCAGAGTTCGCACGTCGACTGTTGGTGACGATCTATATGTTCTCCTGGTCGTGGGGAGTCTTCTGCTGCCTGCCATTGATCTTGCAGCTATTCCCGACCGGCAAGCCGGTCGGTCGACATTGGCGCGTGTTGGTTTGGTTGACCGTCGGCAACGCGGCCCTCGGCAATGCGTTCGTCGGCCCAACGCCTGAGTATGGTGCCAACTCCTTCTTGATAGCGCCGTGGTGGCCGGTGACCGAGGGCATCAGCGCAAATGTGGCGTCGTTGATCTTCTTGGCATCGGTGGCCAGCCTGGTGATGCGGTATGTCCGAGGCAACGACACGGTACGCCAGCAGGTGTTGTGGCTGGTGGTGGCGGTCATTCTGGTGATCTTGATCCAAATCCCGATATGGTTCGGCCTTCCTACTGGCCGGGAGATTCTGCTGCTGTTGAGCTTTCCACTCATACCCGCAGCTGTGACCATTGCCGTGCTGCGACATGGCCTGTACGACGTCCGGATCGTGGTCTCTCGACTAGTCGTCTACACGTTGCTCACTGCAGCAGTAATAGCGATCTTCGTCGGCCTGGTAGCGGTCCTTGACAGGCTACTGCGGGGCTTTGGGGCGCCAGTGATTGCTGCGCTCGCGATAGCGCTGGCCTTCAACCCGGCCCGGGTGCGGCTGCAACGCTTGGTCGACCGCGCGGTCTACGGCACCCGGCGTGACCCGGTAGCCGCGGTGTCGGCGGTCGGCCAGCAGCTGGCCAGTGACGATCTTGGTGGGGTGGCGGATGCGCTTCGTGGAAGTCTTCGACTGAGCTATGTGGCCGTTGAGCAGACGACGGGCGGCGTCGTGGAAAGCGGCGAACGGCCCACGACCTTACAAATGTGGCCGTTGAGCTACGGCGGTGAACAGGTCGGCAACCTCGTCGTAGGCCCAAGGCGCGGCGAGCGACGGCTTTCACGTGCCGATCAGCGGGTGATAGATCTCGTTGCTGCCCCGCTTGCGATCGTGCTACACGCACAGGTGCTTACCGAAGATCTGAAGGCTTCGCGGGAGCGTGTGATCGACGCTGCCGAGGAAGAGCGGACCAGGTTGCGACGCGAGTTGCACGATAGTCTCGGCCCGATCCTCACCGGCGCAGCATTCAAGGCGGACGGCATCGCCCTGGCCGCCCAACATCGACCCGAACGCGCCGCGTCGTTGGCAACCGAGCTAGCTGATCAGCTGCGGCTCTCTATTGAGGCCGTTCGACAGCTCGCCTACGGCCTCCGCCCCACCGCCTTGGATGAGTACGGGCTGGTCGAAGCACTGCGCCACGAGGGCAGCAGACTTGATGGGATCGTAGTGACCGTCGAGGCGCCGGAGTCGCTGCCGACAATGTCGTCGTCAGTAGAGGTAGCTGCCTACCGGATTGCGACCGAGGCACTGACCAATGTTGTCAGGCATTCAGATGCCAACCTGGCATACGTACGCCTGACTACAGACGACGGCAGTCTCAAGATGATCATCACTGACAATGGGAACTCGACCGGACCTTGGTTGCCCGGGCTCGGTATAGCCTCAATCCAAACGCGCGCCTCGGAGGTCGGAGGTGCCTGTGAAGCAGGACCTACAGCAGCCGGCGGACAGGTTACTGCCGTATTGCCACTAGGAGCTGCTCGATGATCAAGGTCCTGGTAGCTGATGATCATCCGGTAGTACGCGACGGACTGCGCGCGCTATTTGCGGAGTACCCCGACATCATGCTGATCGGCGAGGCCGCCAGTGGCCGCGAGGCCATCAAGGCAGCAGTGATCGACAAACCCGATGTGATCATCATGGACCTCGCCATGCCGGACACGGACGGGTTCAGTGCCACAGCGGAGATCAGCCGGGTAGCGCCGGAGATAGCAGTGCTCGTTCTGACCATGAGCGACGACGACCTAACCGTTACCAAGGCTATGCGGGCTGGCGCCCGCGGCTACCTGCTCAAGGGTGCAACCAAGGAGGAGATCCTGCATGCCGTCACTGCAGTCGCCGACGGCCAAGCGATCTTCGGGCCGACTGTGGCCCAGCGGGTCCTCACCCGACTCGGTGCTCCATCAGCCGCGGACGACCCATTTCCGCAGCTGACGCCCCGCGAGCACGACGTACTGAAGCTGCTTGCCCATGGTTTGTCGAACTCCGCGATTGCCGACCGACTGGGGCTCTCGTTGAAGACGGTGAACAACAACACTTCATCGATCTTCAACAAGCTCAACGTCGGTAGTCGCACCGAAGCCGCGATGCTGGCCCGCGATCGCGGGCTGGGCCAGGCGTGAATCCATGGCATTTGACCTCTCCGAGGAACTGTCGCCATGTCGGTGACCAATACCCGTCAGCTGATCAGGCTGCCATTCCGGTTGGTAGCGGTTCGTCGAGGCATCGGTAGTGTTCGGCGTCGGGCAGCGTCCAGTCGACCCCGTAGTCGTCTCTGACACAGGCCAGCCAAGCGAAGGTTTTCCCGCGGTGATGTCTTCGGCAGAAAGGATCCTGGTTGGTTCCAGACGTCGGACCAAGCGGGTGCGGCTGGTGATGATCAAGGTCGCAGCGATCCGCCGGCACGGTGCAGGTCGGGAACCGGCAGGTTCCGGCCCGGATCTTGATCGCCTCCGCTAGCCGGGTAGAGGCATAGCGGCCCAGTTCGGTGGTATCCAGCAGCCGGCCACCATCATCGGTGAGCAGCCGGGTAAACAACACCTCATCATGAGGATCCGCCTGGATCGCCTCGGTGATCTGTTGCCGCAGCGTCTCGCCATGGATGAACCCGGATTTGTCGGCCAGCTCGCCTGGCGCCTCGGTGGCGCCGAGGAGGCTGGACAGTGGCACCACTACACCGATGCGGAGCTTGCTGGGCCGTCTTGCCGGTTTAGGCAGTTGACCAAAAGAGCGGTGGGTGACCGCATCCACCGGTTCCCCGATCGGCTGCCCCTCGACGTCCACCCGCTGCAACCGGCTGCCGAGCAGTTCACCGGTGTCGGGGTCGATCTCTTCAACCTCCAACCACTCCAAGACGTCAGACTCCGCAGGCACGGCGTCCTCCTCCGAATCCTCCGACACCTCGATGTCACCCTCGGTGTCGTCGCCGTCGTCGATGTCGTCGTCGGTGGTGTCGTCGAAGGCCAGCCTGCCCAGTAGCAGATCGGCGAACAGATCGGCCCGGCGCTGCTGCTCGGTGCGTGAATCTGCGGCGGCCAGGCTGCGGGCGGCCGCCGCCAGCATGCCATCAATGGCGGCTGCGTCGGCTGCCGACACCTCACCGGTCACATAGCCCATGCCATCCGCGCCTTGCACCACGGTGACCCGGCGTTCGGCGAGGGCGCGGCGGTACCGCTCCGCAAACGCGTCCGGCTCCAATTGCACCACCAGGCGCAGCAGCCAAGTTGACAGCTGTTTCGGCGTCCTGGTTTGCGCTGCATCCACCACCTGATCATCAATTGCTGCCAGGGTGGCGGCTTCAGTGACTCGACGGGCCACTCGATCAATCATCCGGACCTGCTCAGCATCAAGATCGCCCTGCCGGAACCCCTCCCAAACAGTCGGCAGCCCGCTAGCCAGCCGGCGGGACCGGGCCAGCAGGCAGCGCACCTGATACGGCTGATCACGCAAGATCACCGACAGCTCATCGGCGACAAACTCCCCCGGCTTCGGCCGGCTGCGCCTCGGCCCCTCTGCAGCCGGGACAACAGCGGTTTCCTCAGCGATCCGGACAGCGGCGTACCGCACTGCCGCCTCGGCGAGCCGAGCTTGCGCCCTAGCGGCCTCCCGGCGCGCAGCCGCCACCGCATCGCGAGCGGTGAAACGGCCGTCTTGGTCATCCCCTTGGTCATTGTCATGGTCATCCCCCGTCATGACTTCATCGTTGCAGCCACCACCGACAGTTTTCGAACGCATGAGCGAAAAGACGCCTGAGTATCGAATCGTTACGATCCGCAACCGCCGGGCACCACCTCACGGCTAGCCGTGAAACTGCTGTATTAAGCCTTCGCGATCGCCAGGGCCGCGCCCTGCTCGATGCGTGTCGCAAGCGTTTCGGACTTGATCCAATCTGCGTGGCGCAGCAGGTCGTCGCCGTCGGGCAGGGTAAGGATGATCCGGTCGGTGAGCTCGAATCCGGCATCCTTCCGCATGGTGTTGACAGTGTGAATCAACTCATAGACCCGGCCCCGGAGCTCTAACTCGGTGTCAATCTGGGTATCGACGGCGACCGATAGCGCTATGTCGTTAGAGATCGCCCAGCCCGCGATCTCGACACGCTCACCTCGGATCACTTCATCCGCCTCGAGTTCGACGTCAGCGACCCGAATCCGCCCGTCTCCAAGCTCCTCGGCCTCACCACGCTCTAACGCGGCCTTGATCTCACGCACCTTGGGCCCCAGCCGAGGACCGAGCACTCGCAGGTTGGGCAAGAGTCGGACCTGAGCCACCGGACCTTGATCAAATCCGACCTCGTCTACGCGTAGCTCCTCGGCGATTTCGTCAGCATGATCTCTGGCGAGTTGCGCGCCGCGTACGTAGACCCGGCGCAGCGGCTGGCGCAGCTTCACGCCCGCCGTGCTACGTGCCTCCCGACCAAGCTCCACGATGCGACGTACCTCCGCCAGCTCGGCAAGGAGCCGCTCATCAGGCTCTCGGACCTCGGGCCAGCCGGCGAGGAAGACACTCTCCGGCGCACCCTCGCATACCTCACCCACCAGGTTTCGCCATAAGTGGTCCGCGAGGAATGGCATGACTGGGGAGATCACTCGCAAACCTGTCACCACCGCAAACCACAATGTCCGGAATGCCGCGTCGTCGTAGTCGTAGAAGCGGCGACGGGAGCGGCGGATGTACCAGTTCGAGAGGTCGTCAACAAAAGATTCAAAGGCGGCGATAATCCGGTACGTGAGCTGCTCCTCCAGAGCGGACGTCACGTCGGCGACGAGCTTGTCGGTTCGCGCCACCAGCCAACGGTCGAGTGGGCGAAGTTCAATCCCATCCGGTCCGGAAGCAAGATCATCAAGTTTCGGTTGGAAGCCCTCGATGTTGGCGTACCTGACAAGGAACCCGACCGAGTTCCAGAAGGTGAGAAGCTTGCGCTTAATCTCATGCGCCGGGCCATAGCCGAAGTGCAGGTCACGGTCGGGCGGCTGATCGCAGTACTGCCAGCGCATGACATCGGCGCCCATGCGAGTAAACGCTTCTTCGGCTGCGATGAGGTTCCCCCAGGAGCCGTGCATCTGACGCCCATGCTCGTCGAGCATCTTCTCGTATCCGAGGACCGACCGGAACGGTGCCTTATCAACCAGGCAAACGGACATAAAGAGCTGCGAATAGAACCAGAGACGGATCTGCTCACGCATCTCGGAGACCCAGTGGGCCGGGAACCACTTCTCCCAATAGGCGTGATCCGGCAGATCGGCGCCAGTCAGCCCCTTGGCAGCGCCATTCCCGTAACCGCCATCGATCCACTCCGGGTTCTCCCAGCCGAGCGTTGAGAACGGCACGATGCCCGCATCGAGCCAAACGTCACCGATCTCCGGAATCCGCTGCACGCCCTCCTTCCCGCAGGCGGCACAGCGGATCTCGACAGCGTCAATCCATGGGCGGTGCAGCTCTTGAAGTTGATCAATCCCGGCCGTTGCCAGCTCTTCGAGTTCGTCTCGAGATCCGACCACAGTGATGTGGCCACAGTCGCAGGCAAAGATTGGCAACGGCAGGCCGAAGTAGCGGCGTCGGGAGATATTCCAGTCGCCCATATTGCGCAGCCAGTCGTCCATTCGCTTGCTGAAGTATGCCGGCGTCCACTCGATGGTGGCGTTGGCCTCGAGCAACCGCGGCCTGACTTCATCCACCGAAATGAACCAGTCGTCGGCGATGCGGAAAATCAGCGGCGTGTGACAACGCCAGCAGAACGGATAGCGGTGCACATATTCATCGGCCGAGATCAGGCGCCCGCGTCCGGCGAGGTCGGCTGCGATCTGCTCAGCCGACTCCGACGTGGACAGCCCGTGCAGCCAGCCGAAGCGATCGTAGAAGCGGCCGCCTTCGTCCACCGGAGTGATCACGGGAAGGTCGTACACCCGGGACAGGTCAAAGTCCTCCGCACCGCATCCAGGCGCAATATGTACTAGGCCGGTTCCTTCCTCCATCGAGACCTCGTCCCATCCGATGACTCGGTGCTCGATGCCTTGGGCCGCCGGCAGGTGATCGAACGGCCCCTCGTACCGCCACCCGACGAGCTCAGATCCGCGGCGCCGCTCCAGGAATGTCGCGTCTGGGTAGCGCTCCACGGCCACCCACTCGCCATCCTCCTGGAGGCCGTACACCTTTTCGGGATGAACGGCCGCGGCGACGTTCGCCGGCAGCGTCCACGGCGTCGTCGTCCACACTGCCAGTGACTGACCGGGTCGGTCGAGCAGCGGAAAGCGGACGAAGAGCGACGGATCGGTGCGTTCCTCATAGCTCCCGACAAGCTCGTGCGCCGAGATAGAGGTCCCGCAGCGAGGGCACCACTCGGTGGATCGGTGACCGCGGTAGAGCCAGCCACGTTCATGCACGATCTTGAGGAAGCGCCAGATGTAGGAAATGTTCGTGTCGGAGAAGGTGTAGTAGTCGTTGCCCCAATCCATCCACTGGCCAAGGCGCTTTGACCCGCGAATCAGCTCTGCTGCCGACCAGGCGACCTTCTCTCGGCACTTACGCGCGAACTCGGCGAGCCCGTACTCCTCGATCTCCCGTTTCGAGTTGAGACCGAGCTCGCGCTCGACGCCGACTTCGATCCACAAGCCCTGGCAGTCAAACCCGTTCTGGTAGCGCTGATGGAAGCCGCGAAGCGCCTTGTAACGCTGGAAAACGTCCTTAAGCGTGCGGCCCCATGCGGTGTGTACGCCGAGCGTCTTGTTGGCGGTGACCGGACCGTCGATGAAGCTCCAGATTGGGCCGCCGCGATTACGCTCACGCAACTGTTCGAAGATGCCGCGATCGTCCCACCAGCTGAGGATCTCTTCCTCGAGCGCGGGATGATCTGGCACAGATGGAAGTGGGCTGAACATGCGGAAGGTCAGTGTAGTGCGCCCTGAACTGAGAGGGTGGACCGGTGATCGGCTTCAACCGTAGACCGGTGCTGCTGACCGGCGCTGCTGGACGCATTGGCAGTGAAACTGTCTGGCAGCTCGCCCAATAACG
>DATFBI010000045.1:0-21333 GCA_035253925.1 Propionibacteriaceae bacterium | reverse complement strand
GGAAAATGCAAACCACGCCGTGGTGATCGGCGGCAGCGTTGCAGGCCTGCTTGCTGCCTGCGCAGTCTCCAACTACTTCGACCGCGTCACGATCCTCGAACGAGAGGTCCTTCCGCCTCCAGGACAAGGCCGCCGGGGAATACCTCAGGGAAGGCACGTACACGTCTTATTGCCTGGGGGACTCGCCGCCATCGAACAGCTCCTGCCCGGCTTTCAGGCCGAGCTCGTCGCAGGCGGTGCAGTCCGCTGTGACTCCATGCAGGAGATCCGGTTCGTCTTTTCCGGACACGAGATCACGCGGGATGCGGCCGCGGCCACCAATGTCCTCGCGAGCCGCCCCTACATCGAGGGTCACATCAGGCGACGGGTGCTCGGGCTGCCTAACGTCAGACTTGTCGATGGCGTTGCTGTGCAAGGACTTGCCACGCGTGACGTGGAGAGCGTGACCGGCGTGCAACTTTCCGACGAAATCTTGAGCTGCGACCTCGCTGTGGTTGCCACTGGCCGAGCCGGCCAGCTGCCAGCGTGGCTGAAAGCACTGGGGTTCTCCGCGCCCGTCGAGGAGGAGCTCGTCGTGAACATCACATATGCGAGTCGGCGCTTCAGCATTCCTGATGGCTACCTCGGGCGAGACAAGCTGATCTTGATCAGTGCCGAGCCCGGACGGCCCCGCGGGATGGGCCTGTTCGCACAGGAGGATGGGAACTGGCTACTTACGCTGGTGGGCTACGGCCGGGAGCACCGGCCGCCCACGGGCCAGGCGGGCTACCTGAGGTTCCTTGCCAGTGTGGCCCCTGCCGATGTGCTCGCCGGTGTGGCGGCAGGTCAGCCCCTCGACGACGTAGTGACCCACGCGTTCCCAGCGAGCCGAAGGCGTCGATAGGAGCGACTCGGGAGGTTCCCTGGTGGACTCGTCGCACTTGGCGACGCGGTGAGCAGCTTTAACCCGGTCTATGGCCAGGGCATGTCAGTCGCGGCACTCCAAGCGCTGGAACTCCGCCAGACTCTCGACTCGGGCAGGCACCGTCTTCCCCAGCGCTATTTCACGGCCTCGCGCCGAATCGTCGACATCGCCTGGGAACTGGCCATCGGAAGCGACCTGTCACTGCCACAGGCGGAAGGCCAACGATCGATCTCAAGGCGGCTGTCGAACGCCTGGTCTAAGCGCATTCTGCAGGCGGCGGAGCATGACGCGTACGTCGCTGAGGTCTTCGGCAAAGTGACCGACCTCCTCGCTCCGCCCACGGTATTACTGCATCCGCGATTTGTATGGCGAGTGATGAGAGGCCGCGCCACGCAGCGCTCGGACCGGGTGAAGGGCCAGTCTGCGGCCGAGGTGAGTCAGATAGGTGTGTAGCCGGCGAGGAACACCCGAACTGCTTCGTCGGCGTATCGGTAGAGCTGTGATCGCGGGTAAGGCTTGGTGCGTCCGGTGAACATGGCCTCGTTCACCGGCACAGACAAGATCAGATAGTTCAGCTGCTGGGCGGCTAGTAGGTGGTCACTCGCCTGAAGGAGCCCGCGAGTCGTAAGCTGCTTGATCTGCTTGGCAAGTGTTGCGTGGGCCCGCTCAGGGCCACTGCGATGCCATGCCTGGGCTAACTCTGGGAAGCGGGCAGCCTCGGCGATGATCATGCGCCGCATTTGGATGAGATGCGGCTGCGTCACCTCGGCAATGTGCTGGCGCGCAAACGTGCGCAGGTCCTTGGCAAGGTCGGTGCTTTGCCCGAGCCGGTCGACAACTGAATGGGTGCTCAGCTCGGCCTCATCGATAGCGCTAGTGATCACAGAGGTGAACAGGTTCCGCTTGTCGGAGAAGTGTTTGTACACAGTGACCTTTGACACCTGAGCAATTGCGGCCACTTCGTCCATGCTCGCCCCGCGGTAACCACTACTCAGAAAGACTTCCCGAGCGGCGTCCAAGATCGCGCGACGCTTCTGGACGGTACGTCCACCGTCGGGAATTCCCGTGTAGTGCGGGGTCGTGAGCGTTGTCGGCATTCACCCTCCAATCCTCACTGTACTAGACAGTACAGTTTCGTGTATGTACTGTACCGTCTAGTACAGATAGGAGGATCGATATGGATAGCAGTCAACAGGTTGCGGTCGCCGCGGTGACGTCACACGACGGAACCGTCATCGCGTACGAGAAGAGTGGCCTCGGACCGCCGGTGATCTTGGTCGATGCTGCCGCACACTATCGCCGCTTCAGTGCTTTCGGTGGCCTCATCGGCCTACTGGGGCCGGAGTTCACTGTCTATCACTTCGACCGCCGGGGCCGCGGTGACAGCGGGGACACGCCGCCGTATACACCGGAGCGGGAGGTCGAGGACCTTGCAGCGTTGATCGAGGAGGCAGGCGGATCGGCATTCGTCTACGGCTATTCCTCAGGTGGCTTATTGGCCGTACAGGCGGCAGCGCATGGTTTGCCGATTCGCAAGATGGCACTGCTTGAGCCGCCCATCGCAGCCGAGGAGGACGCTGAAGTGCAAAAAGCCTTCACCGCAGGATTGTCCAAGCTGCTCGCCGCTGGACGCCGCGAGCAAGCAGTGGAGTACTACCTAGCGGGTATCGGCGTGCCCCAGGAGATCATGGCGGATATGCGCGGTGGCGATGCATGGCGGGCGATGGAGGCCGTAGCGCCTACTTTGCTATACGACTCCATGATCAGCGAAGCCACGCCGTATGAGCTTCTCGCCTCAGTGACGACGCCGAGCTTGATCATCGATAGCGAGGGCAGCAGTGATGACCTCACCGGCATGGCAGCCACAGTCGCCCGCGGGATGCGAAACGCTTCGCATCGCAGTCTGCCCGGGGAATGGCATGGGGTTCGCGACGACCTGCTGGCGCGCACCTTGATCGAATTCTTCCTCGACCGTTGAGGTCATCGCCAATCTGAGCAAAGCTCTACACAGATCCAGCTCTGCACAGGTCCAGCTCTGCACAGGTCCAGCTCTGCACAGGTTGCGAGCGAAACCTACGTGCACGTAGGTTTCCACAGCCTGGGTCGGCAAGTTCCGACAGCCTGAATTCGAAGCTGATCTTGGTCAATACAGGGTCAGGGCTCGTACGCCTCACCATCCGGGCTGGCCACGACAACGGTGTAGCCATCAAGGTCCTTTATCCAGATCTCGCGATGACCTGGACCGTTGCCCTCGCCTTCCGGAGGGTTGCGGTGAGGCGCTCGCACGATCGGTGCCTTGAGTTCACTAGCGCGTGCCACGACATCGTCGAAATCGGAAACTTCGCCAAACCACAGCAAGACTCCATTGCCAACCTCATGATCCGGGCTCACGAAGAGTCCGTGGTGGTGTTCGACGTCTCGATGATGGAGCTGAAGGATGAGTGTGTCGTTGGCGAGCAGCCGTTCGTACTCCGGGCCTCCATGATCACTACGGAGGCCTAGGAGCTGTCGATACCACAGGCTTGACGCCTCCACATCGCCTACCGCGATCATGGTCTGGGATTGAGCTGCGCCCACCTGTACCACAACGCCGATGCGGTTGCCGGCCGGATCATCGATCTCGGCGAGCCACCGCTCACCGCTATCAAGTCGCGGCCGGCCGCATATCTTGCCGCCGTTCGCCTCGACCGCCCGAAGCGTGCCGTAGAGACTGTCGGCGGCCACCCAAGCGACAGGACCGCCGTGAGCGGGCGGAATCTCGGTTGTGAGCTGACCGATCAGACCGGGTGTTTCAAAGCTTCCACTGTTCGGGTCAACGGACCAGCCAAAGACCCTTGCATAAAAGGCAGCTGAACGCCCGATGTCGAGCGCTGGAATCTGGAGATACTCAATCCGCCCATGCCCCGAGGCACCTTCGCCCACGCCTGCAGTATTGACTATGGCTATGCCTTAGTCAATATTGCCAGCGTCACGCAGCGGACCTTGGACCGGTTCTAGAACTGCCACCGGAATCGTCCGGCCCGCCCGCTCTGCATACTTTGCGACTTCTGGCGCCCGGGTCAGGATGATGTCATTCCAGGCTGTGTCGCGCTGCTCACCAACCAGCTCTTGGGGACGGACCTGCATTGTCTTCGGTCCGACTTGAACGTCGGCAAGCTTCGCCTTGCGTAAGTTGCGGAACCAGTCAGGTTCGCGAGGTGCTCCCGAGGCTGTCCCCCAGACAAGGAGACCTTCGGATGTGTCGAGATAACGCACACAGTGGAGTGCAACACCCCGGTACGGCGGCCGGGCGTTGTGATCATCAAGACCTTCGCGTCCTTGCTGAAGCTCGAAAGTCGTCCGTCGAGGGCGCGATACATCCAGACGCCAATCTGGTTTCCGATGCGTATCAGTCTGCGCCGCAATGTAGTCACCGGGATGCATCCTTTCGATCAGCGAATCACCAGGTCATAGGCCGCTGTCTCAGAGGACTCTCACTCAACCAAAGGCACCATGATCATGACCTACTGCAAAGCCGAGACCAGCCGCATCACGTTGTCGACATAGCGCTGGCCCCTGGGGCGCGCTCGCCACTCAGCCAGCGTCAGCTCGCGACAGACCGCCCGGTATCCATCCGCCACTGCCTGTAGGTCGGCAACGAACTCCTTGCCAGTGGAGATGAGGGTGATCTCATAGTCGAGCCCGAAGGAGCGATAGTCCATGTTGCTGGATCCGATCACGCCGACCAGATCGTCGACGGTGAAGTGCTTGGCATGCAACACGGTGGGCTTCGGATACTGATAGATCTTGACGCCAGCCTCGAGCAGGACCTGGTAGTACGAAGCTTGCGCGTGCTGGACCACGAACTGGTCCGCCTGCTCGGAGACGAACAATTCAACCTCGACACCGCGGTAGGCAGCCGTAGTGATCGCCTCCAGTAAGGAGTCATCAGGCACGAAGTAGGGACTGGTCAAAGACAACTTCTGTTGGGCGCGATGCGCCAGGCCGGAGAAGAGCCTTAAGTTCGGCATCGTCAAATATCCGGGCCCGGAGGGCAGCAGCTGCATTGGCACGGCGTTCGGTGTGTAGACGTCCTCGAGCTCAATCTCGGCGCCAAGCTTCTCACCGGTCTCGGTGTACCAATCCATGGCAAACACCGCCTCGAGCTCCCGGACGATTTCGCCACTGATCTTGATATTGAGATCTTTCCAATGCCGTCCTACCTTGAGGTTGGCCTTCAACAGGTAGCTGGAGTCGATCATGTTCTGAGAGCCCATGAATGCCACGTTGCTGTCCACCACGAGCAGCTTGCGATGGTTACGAAGATCAGGACGGCGCCACTTACCCTTGAAAGGCTTGATCGGCATCATCTCGTGCCACTCGATACCGACCTCGGTCAGCCGTGAATTCATTTGCTTGAACCCCGGATAGCGTCTGGACGCGATGTCGTCGTACAGCAGTCTGACTTTTACCCCGCGCTGGACGGCATCTGCCAATGCGGTAAAGAAAACGTCGGTGGTGTCGTCCCATGCGGTAATGAAGAACTCGACGTGAACCGTTTTCTCCGCTTCCTTGACTGCATCTGCCATCTCTTGAACGGAGGCGTTGTATTCGCCGAACAATCCATGGCTCATCCCGGTGACGCAGGGCAGATAGCTCAACCGCCGGTTCAGCCGGAATAGGCTCTCAAGGCCGGTCGGAATTTCGGCACCTGGCGGCACATCAGGCATGCTGGAGGTGCGTTCCGTGATCACCTGATTGGCTTCGGCTTGGACCTTGGCTCGGCGGCCGCGTACGAATGGGCTGCCGATCAAGAAGAAGAGCACAAGGCCGAGAATCGGTGTCACGATGATCAAGAGCAACCACGCGATGGAGGAGGACGGTCGGCGGTTGTTAGGCACGGTACCGAGTGCCACAATTTTGATGGTCAGTTCCACGAGGTACAAGATCAATGGGACCCAGGCAATCGCGTTCACTAATACCACCTCTCGAATGCGAGGCATCAGGATATTCGTGGAGCTTGCCGGTCTGCCTCACCTGTGGAGGGTGATCCGCTCGCCGGAGATGACGGCCTGAGGTAAATAGCGAAGGACTCTTGCGAGGCGTACAGAGCCAGTAGTGTCCTGAGCGGGCGACTCAATTGCTGAGCTTGTCATCAGGTTCAGCCGAGTACGTCATCACAAGTGAGGACGGCATGCGGAGATTCGGTGCCTCTGTATTGATTGCGGCTGCCGCGCTAACCGCGCTGACGCCTGTTGAGCCAGCCTCCGCCGCCCAGGCCACTTGTCAGACCGACATTCCGAACGATGCAGCAAGTGATCGCGTCTTCATCGGTGTCCCTGGGGAAGACAGCGCCGCCGGCATCGTGCAGTCCACACCGATCAGTCATGAGGGCAACTCGACCGACATCACGGTCGCTGGTGTGCCCAACCCGTCGGCTGGTTACAGCGGTGGTGACGTTGCAAGCACCAACTATGGGGCGGTCATCGCTTCGCCAGCAGGTGAATAAGCATCGCTTTACCCGCGTCCTGTCAAGCGTTGGTAAAAGCGATCAGCCTTCATATCTGCGGCTGAGCCACAGACACCAGGCCGGGTAGAGCAGATACGTTCCCATCCAGTTGAGTAGCGCTGCGCTCACATACCACGGGGCCAACTGTGGATCATCGATGCGAGCGATCACGCCAGCAATCGCCAGCCAACCGATGAGCATGAAGATGGCCGTCGTGATACCTAGCATGACTAGGCCACGTGGCAGCTCTGGTGCGCGCCGGTGGAGACGGTTGGCAATCAGTAGCCAGATGCCGATAAGGGCACTGCCGAGACTGGAAACAAGGCCGGCAAAGTACCAGCCGGTGACATCAAAGATGATCAAGAGGGAGCCCATAACCATGACCACCGCACCCAGAGCCGCGGCAGCAAGAGCAAACGCGCTCCAGCCACTTCTGCGGTCGCGGACCCAGAGCCAAGCCAGCGCTAGGCTGAGCAGTCCGATAAGTCCATTGGCCACGTCATTGATAAGGCCAAAGGGCCCGGCAGCGACGACAAAAAAGATGATCAAGCTCAGTACGCCCACCAAGGTGACGACTGCGGTCGCCACAGCCACCCGGCTGATGGTGGGCCGCTGAGCGACTCCAGTGCTTGTCACCACACCGTGAGGGTAACCGTCGATAGCCCCTCCTAAACGCTCTGACGCCCCATCTTCTCGCTTTAGCGCCCTATATAGGTGGGTGTCAGCGAAGGAAGTGGGGCGTCAGTTGAGAGTGGGGCGTCAGTTGTCAGCCACGCTCGGTGCTACGCCGGTGGCGTGGTACGACCTGCTCTGGACCTGACCATCACCGCGTCGGCGATGATGACCAAGACCGCGGCAACGGCGATCGCGATGAGCCAGCGTACCCAGTCGATTCCCGGGCTTCCGTCGCCGCCGAATGCTGTGTAGATGTACCAGCCGATGATGACACCAGCGACACCACACAGAATTGTGAGCCAGATCGGGATGTTGTCCCGAGTGCTCGGAGCGACAAACTTACCAAGCAGGCCAATGATGATGCCCGCGATAATCACTCCGATGATCTCCATGAATCCTCCTAGTTCAGCTGACTGCACTCTGCAAGCAGCTGATTAGTAGCCGTACTTGCATTCTGGCGCGGAAGGCCAAGCATGAGGTGTCGACGCGCGCAGCATCGCCCGCTCGCGTCTCCCGAAAAGGGTCAGATGCGACAGGGCTGAATCGATACAGCCCTGTCGTCCTTGACCACTTCCAGATAGGGGCATCAGCGTCGTGTTCTGTCTACTTCAGACGAGTCCATTTTGCAGTGGAGATGGCGCCGTCAGCGTTGATCGCAAAGAGCCGGTAGTAGCCGCGAGGGGCCAGTGCTGATGTGGCGTTGATGGTGATCTTGCCGTCGGCGTACTGCAGCGGCACCTGGCGCTGATTCGCGTCGAAGCTGTGCGTTGGCGAGGCGGGGCTCATCATGATCACTTTCGTGACATTGCTGCTGACGTCGATATGTCGGCCGGTGATCTAAACCCGAGCTGAGCCGCGTACTAGGTCACTACTGGGTGCCGAAACCTACGTGCACGTAGGTTGCTCGCGGTCTGCACAGGTTGCAACCTGTGCAGACCGTAAGCAACCTGTGCAGACCTTGCCGAGCCTTTAGGGGCCTGCGAGGTCTCGGCTGCGTTGATTAATTCCCATTTCGCCGTACGGGTAGTCGGTGGCATGCAGATCGCTCGCCTGGTCGAGGGCCGCGGTCTCTTCGGCAGTCAGATGCAGGTCCGCTGCACGCAAATTGGTTTCTAGCTGTTCGGTGGTCCGGGCGCCCAGGATGGTGGACGTTACGGCCGGCCGATCAGTTACCCACGCCAAAGCAATTTCTGCCATTGAGACACCGCGATCTTCGGCGATCTTCTGGACGGCGTCGATGACATTCCAAGTGCGCTCGGTGCCTCGTCGCTCCCAAGCCTCCATGCCATGCTCGGGATTCTCGCCGAGTCGCGTGGCGCCGGTCGGGCGCTCGTCGCGCTTGTATTTGCCGGACAGCCAACCGCCGCCTAAGGGACTCCACGGCAGCATTCCTATGCCGGCATCCTGTACGGCCGGCACGATCTCCCATTCGATCTCGCGCACGATCAGGCTGTATTGCGGTTGCAGCGACACCGGTGCCGCCAGGCCGAGCGCGTTCGCAAGGTGCACCGTCTTGGTGAGCTGCCAGCCCGTGAAGTTCGACAGGCCGTAGTAGCCGATCTTGCCTGCACGAATGAAGCCGTCGAGGGTACGCAGTGTCTCATCCAGCGGCGTCCACGGATCGAAAGCATGCACCTGGTAAAGATCAACACGCTCCAGCCCCAGCCGCGAGAGGGATGCATCAAGGGCTCGAGTCAGGTGCCGAGTTGACAGCCCGAGTGAGTTGGGCTCATTTCCCATGGGAAATCGGCCCTTGGTCGCCAGCACCACACGTTCTGTGACATCGGCCGGTCGGCTGGCGAACCAACCTCCGATGATCTCCTCGGACTGGCCACGGCCGTATACGTCTGCTGTGTCAACGAACGTGCCGCCAGCTTCGATGAATCGGTCGAGTTGTTCATGGGAGCCCGCTTCGTCTGTTTCGACGCCGAAGGTCATGGTTCCCAAGCAGAGCGAAGAAACGGCGCAACCACTGCGCCCAAGCGTGCGATAGTCCATGTTTGTTTCTATCAGTTGCCTTTACTTGATCAGATGCGGGCTAGCTCGAGATCCAATCTGCGCAGCAGCTGGGCATTCAAGGCCACCACAATCGTCGATGCCGACATCAAGATCGCACCCATCGCAGGCGACAGCACGAAGCCGACCGAAGCCAGGACACCAGCGGCCAGCGGTATCGCTACCACGTTGTAGCCGGTGGCCCATCCGAGGTTCTGCCACATCTTGCGGTACGAGGCACGTGACAGCTCGATAACTGAGCAAACGGCACGCGGATCATCACCTGCCAGCACTACGCCGGCGGATTCGACCGCAACATCGGTTCCAGCACCAATGGCGACACCGACCTCGGCCCGTGCCAAGGCGGGCGCATCATTCACCCCATCACCAACCATGGCCACTTGATGCCCGCGGTCTTGAAGTTCCCGAACCTTGGCGTCCTTTTCCGACGGCAGCACCTCGGCGAAGACTTCATCGATGCCGAGGGTCGTCGCCACAGCCTCGGCCACAGGACGGGCGTCGCCGGTGATCATGGCAACCCGAATCCCGCGCCGATGCAGCTCGTCCACGGCGCCGCGCGACTCAGATCGAAGCTCATCCTCAACCACAATGGCGCCCTGGACCTCACGATCGGAAGTCACATAGAGCACGGTCGAGCCCGCTTGGCGCCTGGGTTCTAGTTGCCGATCAAGCTGGGCCGGGATGTCCGCGCCAAGCTCGGCTATCAGTCCTGGGCTCCCAACAGAAATGGTGCGGCCGTCGAGGGTGGCGCGTACGCCGCGGCCGGTGAGCGACTCGATGTCGTGGACCGGCGGGTGATCACCTATGCCGGCGGCGGCACGAACAATCGCTCGCGCGATCGGATGCTCGCTTTCTGACTCAACCGCCGCAGCGAGTGCCAGCAGCTTGTCACGATCAATACCGTCGCTGGTGGCGACAGCTGCCACCGCGGGTTCGCCTTTGGTCAGCGTGCCCGTCTTGTCAAACAGCACAACATCAACGGTTCGCATTCGTTCCAGAGCTAGCCGATCCTTGATCAAGATGCCAGCCCGCGCGGCGCGCTCGGTGGAGATTGCGATCACCAGAGGGATCGCCAAGCCGAGGGCGTGCGGACAGGCGATCACCAAGACCGTGACAGTACGCGTCACAGCTTGGTCCAATTGGCCGAGTAACGCCCACACCACAAAGGTGATCACGCCTGCGCCAGCGGCGAAGTAGAAGAGGAAAGCGGCTGCTCGGTCGGCCAGCGCCTGAGCACGCGATGATGATGCCTGAGCGTCGGTGACCAGCCGTTGGATTCCGGCGAGCGCGGTCTGCTCACCGACTGCGGTGATCTTGACGCGGATCGCATTGTCGGTGGCGACCGTTCCGGCGACCACCCGGTCCCCGGGTGAGCGGCGTACGGCCCGGGACTCCCCGGTGATCATCGACTCATCGACGGCGGCAGTTCCGGACAGGATCGTTCCGTCCGCCGGAATCCGGGCCCCGGAGCGTACCAGGACGACATCTCCGACGGCCAAGTCGTCCAGGCTTACTAGCTCCGTGTCCGCCCCCCGTACCCGCTCCGCCGAGTCTGGCAGCAGTGCTGCCAGCGCATCCAGAGCGCTGGAGGCGGCACCTAGTGCGCGCATCTCCAGCCAGTGGCCTAGCAGCATGATCACGATCAGCAGCGCTAGCTCCCACCAGAAGTCCAGATTGAAGCCACCGATCTTCAACGTGGTCGCCCAGGATGCGATGAACGCCACCGTGATCGCGAGCGAGATCAACAGCATCATGCCTGGCTGCCGTTGTCTGATCTCACTCCATGCGCCAGTCAGGAAAGGCGCGCCGCCATAGAAGAAGATCACCGAGCCGAGCAGTGGTGAGACCCACGGCACCCATGGCCCACTCGGCAGTGGATAGCCCAGCAGTTCAGAAAACATCATGCTGAACATCACGACCGGAACAGCCAGCATGCTGCTGATCAGAAATCGACGGCGAAAATCTGCGGCATGGTCTCCGTGACCGCTGCCGTGGTGCTGATGATGCGGCCCCGAATGCTCTATGGGGTGAGCTGATACGTGCTCGCTATGCCGCCCCTCTGCCTGTGCCCCGTGATGAGCCAATGCATGCTCGGTGTGCTCAGCCTCTGCATGGCCTGTGTGGTGGGTTTCGGAGTGCCGCCGCGAAGATCCAGATGCCATCACTCCTCCTTTATACCCTCCAGGGGTATAGCCAATGTTACAGGTGGACGACATCATGTGAGGTATCCCCACTAGGTGGAGATTAGATACAATCGAATGCACGTTCGAGCTCGGGGAACCTAGGCTGCGCTGGCTGGAGGTGACCATTGTTCGAAGGCTTCACTGACGAGATGGTCGATCTCGGGGACGTGCAGCTTCGGGTGCGGCTCGGTGGCGACGGTCTGCCGCTCCTTCTTGTTCATGGCCATCCCAGGACCTCGGCAACCTGGTATCGGGTGGCCCCCCGCCTGGCTGAGGCTGGTTTCGCCGTCATCTGCCCGGATATGCGCGGCTATGGACAGTCCAGTACACCGCGGATCCGCGATGATCACCGCCAGCAGGCTAAGCGTGCTGTGGCCGATGATCTTGCGGCGCTTATGACGAAGCTCGAACATGATCAGTTCGCGGTAGTTGGTCATGATCGCGGCAGCAATGTCGCGTTCCGCCTGGCCATGGACCATCCGAGTCATGTTACGCGGCTGGTGATCATTAATGCGGTGCCAATCATCGAGGCCTTGCAGCGGTGTGACGCTCGTCTCGCCGAGCGCTGGTTTGACTGGTTCTTCTACGCCCAGCCAGAGCTGCCGGAACGGGTGATCGGCGCCGACCCAGTGGCATGGTATCGGCCCAATGCCGATCAAATGGGCGCAGAGAACTTCGCGGAACTGGTTAACGCGATCAATGACCCTGAAACCGTACGCGCCATGCTTGAGGACTATCGCGCCGGGCTGAGCATTGACCGGGAAGCAGATCGTGCTGACCGGCTTGCCGGGCGCACCATCGGTTGCCCAACCCTGTTCTTATGGTCCAGAGGCGGCGACTTCGAGGTGCTCTTCGACGATCCGCTCGCGATCTGGAAGGCATGGGCCGACGACCTACGCGGCTTCTCGGTTGAGGCTGGGCCTCACATGGCGGAGGACAACCCAGGAGACCTGGTGAAGGCGTTGACCGATTTTCTCGCCGACCCCGCCGAGCAGCCGGAGCTCTGGGAGGCGCAGGGCGCCTAGCAGACTGTGGACCCTGAGCCCTTCGACAGGCTCAGGACGGCGCCTGTCGAAGGGCCCGCTTCGACAAGCTCAGTGCGCGTCCGACCTGGGTGTGCGGTGAAAGTCACTGATTTGCTCCGATTCAGCACAAATGTGATGACATTTCACAGCTTGTTCCGGCATCCTTGCTCCCAGTGTCTGGTTCGGGGGGGCGGATCGGAACTAAGCCTGAGGGGAAAGCCCGTGAGAGCGACGTATCGAGTACTTGCCTTCGTCATCGCGGCACTTGTCGCGGTCCAGGCGGCAGCTATCGGCTATGCGGTCTTCGAGCAATTGCACTGGGTCGGGGAAGGCGGCACTCTCGACGCGGCATCGCTTGAGTCTGGCGAAGCGGCCGGAATGGGGGCGATGATCTTCCACGCCATCAACGGCGCCACCTTCCTGCTTGTGTCGCTAGCGTTGCTTGTCGTCTCATTCTTCGCGAAGATTCCGAAAGGTGTCAGGTGGGCGGTCATCGTCTTGCTGTGCACCATCGTCCAGATCGCCTTGGGGACGCTGTCGCGATTCTTGTCTGAGATCGGCGCAATACATGGTGCATGGGCATTGGTGCTCTTCGGAGTTGCCGTCATGGCCGCGATGCGGACGCGTCAGCCTGCCGTCGTCGAGGAGCCCGCACCAGAAGTGAAGGCTCAAGTCGCCTAACAGGCGACCAATCATGGCTGGTCGTTCGACGCGGGTACGGCTTGTGGCTGCGATCATAGCGACGATCGCGATCCTGGCACCGCTCGCTTGGCTTTGGCAGTCGAGCCTCGTGGGCAGCAGCTACTCCGTCATGGAGATGGGCACCCTCGACTATGGGGGCGGTGCGGTCGCTAGTCATGATCATGCCTCGTCGGCTCGCTCGGTCAGCGACATTGTGGTCGATCCCGCTCGCAAGGCAGATCTTCGTGTTGATCTTGTTGCCGAGCAGCAGAACCTGAGCATCGGCGGCCGATCTGTGCCCGGCTACACCCTGAACGGCACCTCACCCGGTCCGACGATCACCGCGCACCAAGGCCAATTGGTTGAGGTGCACGTTCGCAACGCTTCGGTGAGGGACGGGATGACGTTGCATTGGCATGGTTACGATGTTCCGGCTGCCATGGACGGTGCGGCCGGAGTCACCCAAGACGAGGTGCCAATCGGCGCCGATTTCACCTATCGCTTTGTCGCTGAGCAGGTTGGGACGTATTGGTATCACTCGCACCAGGTCTCCAATCCGCAGGTGATTGGTGGGCTCTTTGGGATGCTCGTAGTGCTGCCCAAGGCCGGTATCAGTGAGGCCGTCGACGTGGTCGCGGCCGCACACACTTATGAGGGCATGAAGACCATCAATGGTGTCGCCGGCGATCTCAGAGTTGCGGCTAAGCCGGGTCAGCAGGTGCGGATCCGGGTGATCAACACCGACAATGGTCCGATTGAGACCTGGGCCGATACGCCATTCCGGGTGCTTGCAATCGACGGCTACGCGGTCAATGGCCCGACCGATGTTGCTGATCATTCGGTGACCGTCACTGCAGGCGGTCGGGCTGATCTTGGGGTCACGATGCCGAGCGACGGCAGACCGGTACGCGTCCAGGTATCGAAGGGCACTGCTGTCATTTTGGGTGGCGGCAATCCAGCGGCGCCGCCGCAACCGGCAGCTCCTTTGGATCTGCTGAGCTATGGACGTCCAGCTGCTCTCAGCTTCGACCCTGCGAAGGCGAATCGGCGTTTCGACTACTCGATCGGTCGCCGCCCGGGCTTCGTACGCGGCACGCCGGGCCTGTGGTGGTCGATCAATGGGCATCTTTATCCGGATGTGCCGATGTATGTGGTCCGCGAGGGCGACATCGCGGTCATGCACATTGACAATCACAGTGGCGAAGTGCATCCGATGCATCTCCATGGCCACCACGCGGTGGTGCTTGCTCGGAACGGTGTGCCTGCCACCGGCAGCCCGTGGTGGATCGACTCACTGAATGTGCTCGACGGTGAGACGTACGACATCGCGTTCGTCGCCAGCAACCCTGGCATTTGGCTCGATCACTGCCACCATCTCAAGCATGCGGCCCAGGGCATGGTCGCTCATCTGATGTATGAGGGGATCACGACGCCGTACCGGATTGGTGGTGCGGCCGAAAACCGACCCGAATGAATCTGATAAGTGGAGTAGGAGGAAGCCAGATGGTTGACACATTGGACGTTGTGGTGCGCCGTACCTTCCCAGTGCCGCCGGAGGAAGCATGGCGGGCCTGGAGCGAGTCTGATCTTGTCAAGCAATGGTGGGGACCGGATGGCTTCAGCTGCCCAATGGCCGATGTTGATCTTCGTGTCGGGGGACGCACGTTCGTTGCGATGCGGGCGCCGGCAGAGTTCGGCGGCGGAGACATGTACAGCACCTGGACCTTCACCGAGGTGGCGCCGCACTCACGGATTGCCTACGTGTTCAACTTCGCCGACTCAGAAGGCAACCGGGTAGTCTCCGCTGATCTTGGAATGGGGCCCGGAATCCCTGATGACGGTGAACACGAAGTGACGTTCGACGATCTTGGGGATGGGCGTACCGAGATGACGATCGTGGAACACGGCTACACCACCGAAGACGCCCGCAACCTCTCTCAGGCCGGTTTGGAACAGTGCGTCGACAAGATGTCGGCGATCTTCACTACGCGTACCTGAGCTCAAGACGGGTGAGAATTGTGGGCGCCCACTCAGGCTGACAACTCAGGCGCCGACGGCTTCTGCCAGGGCCAGCGGCCTGTGATCTCAAGCTCCAGAGAGAAGCTGAGGAAGGTGCGGATGATCACGATGACGGCCAGCACGCCGACGTTATAAAACGTCGGGTCGATAGCCACGGTACGGATGATGTCTGCCGCGACCAAGAATTCCAACCCGAGCAAGATCGATCGGCTCAATAGGCGTCGATACTCTTCGTAGACGCCGGTGCCGCGCTGGACGAGGCGTGCTACAGCTACAACGGTGGCCCAGGCCACACCGACAACGATGACGGCGACGCCCGCGACATCTACGCTCTTGCCGACGAGTTCGATGGCCTCTTGGAATCGCATGTACCAACGCTTTCAGTCACCGGAGTGGCTGGCGGACGGGGGTTGACAGCCTTCCAGCCCGTCCCTAGAATCGAATACATGTTTGATATTGGCAGCGCCAGCAGCCGCCTCCCCCAGCGGCATGTGCGGGAGGAACCCCCGAGCCTCCGCACAGTATGGCATCGCGCCACTAGGCGCCGCCGAAGCTGACTCTGCTAGGTCGAGCATATTCCCCGAGCAGGCGGCCGGTACCGCGGTGCCGGCCGCCGCCTCATGAATCCCAAAGAAAGCCAGACGCCCGACACCAAAATCAAGTCTTGGGAGCTCAGGAGGCGTGTTCTTTCTCCCCGACATCCCGTACCGCCGCAGCGACCGCAGGTGCCACCGACGCGTCGAAGACACTCGGGATGATGTAGCTGGGATTCAGCTGATCATGTGCAACCTGATTTGCGATGGCATTGGCGGCCGCTGACAGCATCTCGTCGTCGATGTGCCGGATGCCGCCGTCGAGCAGCCCCCGGAAGACGCCGGGAAAGGCGAGCACGTTATTGATCTGATTCGGGAAGTCGCTGCGGCCGGTGGCAACAACAGCGGCATGACGTTGCGCGTCTGTTGGATCCACTTCCGGAATCGGGTTCGCTAGCGCAAAGACGATCGCGTCCTCCGCCATATTGGCGATGTCCTGCTCATTGAGAATGTTGGGAGCGGAGACTCCAATGAAGACGTCAGCCCCCACCAACACCTCCTTAAGGGAGCCGGTCTTCTTTTCAAAGTTGGTGTTCTCCACCAGCCAACGCCGCATGTCCGAGGATCCCTCGGGCGCGTCGTAAACCGCTCCCTTGCTGTCACAGCCGATGATGTTGGTTGCGCCCTGCCGCTTCAGCAGCCGAATGATCGCCGAGCCGGCCGCGCCGACGCCGGAGATCACGAACCGGACTTGTGAGATGTCCTTGTTCACCACGCGCAGCGCATTGATCAACGCTCCAAGCACCACAATGGCGGTACCGTGTTGATCATCGTGGAAGACCGGGATGTCGAGCTCGGCGCGGAGCCGCTCCTCGATCTCAAAGCAACGGGGTGCGGAGATGTCTTCCAGATTGACTCCGCCGTATACCGGGGCAATCGCCTTGACGATCTCCACAATCTTGTCTAGATCTTGGGTGTCCAAGCAGACTGGCCAAGCGTCGACGCCTGCGAATCGCTTGAAGAGCGCGGCCTTACCTTCCATTACCGGCAGCGCCGCCGCCGGTCCAATATTCCCGAGGCCCAATACAGCCGACCCATCGGTGACCACTGCTACGGTGTTTCGCTTGATCGTCAATCGGCGAGCGTCGGCCGGGTTTTCCGCGATCGCCATGGATACCCGGGCAACCCCTGGTGTATAGGCACGAGAAAGATCATCGCGGTGTTTAAGCGGGACCTTAGGTGTGACTTCGATTTTGCCGCCAAGGTGGAGCAGGAAAGTCCGGTCCGAAACCTTCCGAACGCTGAAACCGTCGAGTGCGGCAATTGCCTTAGTGATCGACTCAGAGTGCTCAACATCGCTGGCATTACAGCTAACGTCGACGACCAGCATGTCGGGGTGTGACTCAGCAACGTCGAGGGCAGTGATCGCCCCGCCTGCCTCTGCTACCACGCCCGAGAGTCGAGCAGTGGCGGCTGCGTCGGTCGGTGCTTCGACTCGGACAGTGATCGAATATCCAGGACTCGGCGTAGGCATCTGGTCTCCCTTTGAGATGTGTTCAGCGCTGAGGACTCTATACGAGCCTCCTTTTAAGAGTGCTCCCATCCCGGCTGTCGTCCGCCCTTCCCGAAAGTGGTCATCACCGACAGGGCTGAATCGATCCAGCGATGTCGCATGCGGCCACTTACCGCGAAGAGGCGACCCTGGAGCCTAGCCATTAGGCTTCGGCGTATGGCGGTGCTAACTCTTGGGCCGGCGCTGCCAGATGAGCGCAAAGGCAGCCATCGAGGTCCGCTGATTGCGGCATTGTGCTTGCTGCTCATTGTCATCATCGGGTCCTCGGGGCTGCTGGCACACCGAACCCGCATCGCATCCGTACCTCTCCATGCCGCCACCGTTGCCGTTGGTCCAGGCGGCAACCTCGTCGAGGTGGGCGCCGCCGATGAGCTTGTACCCGGTAGCAGGGTGTTAGCCGGAATGCCGGGCAGCTCCGATCTTGCTCGCGAGCAGGCCGCCTGGCTGGCGGCGGGAACCGTTCCGAGGGTGCTCGGGCTCGACGGTGACATGGTGGCGGTAGCCCTTCTCGATCTTCATGTACTGAGTCGCCCGTACGGTGTGGCCGTCGCCGGATGGAGCGAACCGTGGCGCTACGTGTGGCCACGCGATGCGGCACTGGTTGCATCGGCATTGGCACGTACCGGACACCACACCGACGCCGAGCGCATTGTGAGCTTCCTGCAGCAGGTACAGCCGGAGTCCGGGTTGTTCCAGGCCCGTTACCTGCCCGATGGCAGCGGTGTGCCCGATGATCGCGGCATCGAGCTCGATGGCGTCGGCTGGGCATTGTGGGCAACTGAAGAGGTCGCTGCCGAGCTAAACGACGCCGATCGGAAGGCGTTCCTGCAACGGCATCGCAATCTCATTAATCGCAGCACTGAGGCAGCACTGAGATCAATATCGACGCCTTCCTCGCTGCCTCCGCCATCTGCCGATTACTGGGAGGTCAAGGAGGAACGGCTGACTCTTGCCACTGCGGCGCTTGTCTGCGCTGGACTCGAGAGCAGTGCAGAGCTGTCTCACATGCTCGGCGACGCGGATAAGGCGCAGGCTGCGGCTGCCGGGGCAACCCGGCTGCGTGCCGCAATCAAGAAGGACTTCGGCTACAACGGATATCCGCGACACCTCGGCGGCGGGCGCGACTCTGTCGATCTTGGAGTGGATTTTCTGCTGCCGCCCTTGACCTCCAGCATTGATCAAACCGTGGTACACGCCTGGCAGCGCGCAGCATCCCTGATGGCGCGACCTGCCGGCGGCTTGGCTCCGGGCGGCTCCTGGCGGCGTGATGGCATGAGTTGGACGAATGCGACTGCCAGCCGTGCCATGACAGCTGCGTTCATCGGTCAGCGCGAGGAGGCGTTGCACCGACTGCGCTGGCTTGATCAACATCGGACGACGGCTGGATCGCTTCCGGAGAAAGTGTTGCCAGACGGCCAGCCGGCGGCGGTGTCGCCACTGGCCTGGACAGCAGCGGCGGTAGTGATCACCGCCGACCAGCTTTCTTCTTGAACGTCGCGGCGTGATCAGTTACGTCGCGGCTTGATCAGTTCCAGCCTGATGAAGTCAGCGGCCGGGTGAGCGTGAGCGGGTCGTAGAAGCAAGCATCGCGCGCAGCAAGAACGGCTCCGCCAACTACTCTCGACACACCTTGGTCGACAGCGACGATCTTGGTGCCGGCAAACGCCGGAATCGCTACTCGGTGCGCGATCCGTTCCTGGATCGAATCCATGAGGTGCGGACTGAGAGCTCCCAGATAGCCACCCAAGATCACGGTGTGTGGGTTGAGGACGCCGATCACGTCATCTATCGCGTCACCCAATGCCGCACCGGCGCGTTTCAAGACCTGCAGCATGGCAGCCTGACCTTCATCGATGGCCTCGACGATGCGTCGGATTGCTTCCTTGGGTTGCTCGTCGACCAAGTGCGCCGCTGCATCACGCGGCAGCAGTTCACCGACAACCAGCAGGTTCTGTGGTCCGATCAGTGACTGGAGACAGCCGTTGCGACCACATGAGCACGCCGGGCCCGATGGATCCACATTGAGGTGCTCCAAGTCGCCCGCACCCCCGCCCGCCCCGCGGAAGATCTCGCCATTGGCGATGACACCGCTCTGAATGCTGCGCAGGCCGCCAAGGTATGCCGCGATGGTGTCGGGCGGCAGACGGAGCTCGCTTCGGACGGCATGTAAGGCTGCCAACTGGCTCTCGTTGGTGATGCCGACATGGACGCCCTGGATGCCGAGTTCGTTAAGTGTCGCGCTGACTTTCGCACTGAGCGGAAAGTCGCGCCACTCCGGATTCTCCGCGAGACTCACGGTTGCCCGATCCCCGGCCACATAGCCCGGGACACCGATTTCGATAGCAATCAGGTGCTTATCGGCCGGCAGCCGGTCAAGTTGTGAACGCAGCTCGCGGTCAAGTGCGGCGAAGCCGGTATCTGCTGCGGCGTTGCGGAGGTTTGCCGGCGTGCTGTCCCGCCACAGCTCGCGCCCTCCCAGGGTCGCGGCAGCGAACTCCAAGCCGTCGAGGCTCACGCGTACGCCGAGAACGCACCATGGCTCGCCGTCGAAGTCAATCGGACGAGTCGGTCGACCGGCACCGGCACGGCGAATCGGATCGAGCTCCATGACGATCCGGCGCGTCCTGAGTTCACCGATGAGATCGGTCATTGTGGAAATGCCGAGGCCGCAGCCGTGTGCAATGTCGTGACGGCTGCTGGCTCCGTGGTCGCGCACGTAGCAAAGGATCTGGGTGAGATTTCCTTGCCGTAAATCCCCCGAACCTCCACTGCGCCGCGGCCCCACATCGGGGGTCGGCCCAGCTGGCATGCTGAGATCGTAGCCTTTTCAGACGGTGTGGACAGGAAAACGAAAAACAATCTGGTTTCGTTCATTCTTTGGGTTTCTTCTTGCCCGTGAACTATTCGCCCGGGCGCTATCTGCCCTTGTACGGTTGGGAAGTGGGCGATCTCGATCAATTTCAGTACTTATTGCTGATGGCGGCCTGCTTGTTGATCACACTGCCGCTAGAGCTCGTTCTGGGTGCTCGGGTCTACCGTCGGGCGACCGCTTTGGCGTTCGCAATCATTCCGGTAGTGATCATCTTCTCGGTCTGGGATCTGGTCGGAATTTTGCGTGATCACTGGAGCTACAGCCCCCGCTTTACTACTGGTGTGAAGTTGATCTTTGGCATGCCGCTCGAAGAGTTGGTGTTCTTTATCGTGGTCCCGATCTGTGGGCTGTTGACCTATGAGGCGGTCGGTCGGATGCTTCGCATCGTGCGACGAAGATCACAAGTGGGTGAGGGTCCAGGTGCCTGAGTACACCGTGTTAACTGTCTTCGTCGTTATCGCAGTGGTCGTCGCGGAGTTGGTCTATTTCAAAGCCGGCATCTTCACCACTGCCCAGTACTGGTTGTCGATGGTGATCGTCTTTGCGTTCCAAATCCTCGTCGATGGCTGGCTCACCAAGCTCTCCGCTCCCATTGTGATCTACAACCCTGATCAGATCTTGGGGTTGCGGGCGCCGTGGGACATTCCGGTCGAGGACTTCGGCTTCGGATTCGCCATGGTGACGCTGGCTATCCTGCTGTGGCGGCACTGGCTGGACCGGAGGCAGTCATCGGAGGAGGCTGATCAACCCCAACCATGATCACGACCGAGTACGCATCGGCGAGAATGCGCCCTGAACGCACGATGCGACCTGAGTTCACGATGCACCCTGAGCTCAGGATGCACCCTGAGCTTGTCGAAGGGTGCCTTCCTGCGCTTCGACAGGCTCAGCGAACATTGCGGAGAATGCGCCCTGAGACTGTCGAAGGGTGCATCCTTGGTGCACTTCCACAAGGTCAGCCCACATGAAGGCGGCCATGATCACCACCGAGAACGTGGCGGCGGCCTTTGACGAAGTGGCGCCTCGCTACGACTTGATGGTGGCGCTGAACCCTGGTTATCACGGACATCTGCGGGCGGCTGCTGACGCTCTCGTGGAATGGTTGCCGCGCAGCAACCCAGAGGCGGCATCGGCAGCCCTTCTTGATCTTGGCTGTGGCTCCGGCGCCTCCACCAGAGCGTTGCTGGAGGCTGCCCAATCTGCGGGTCTGCAAGCCGAGATTGTGAGCGTGGACGCCTCCGCTGGCATGATCGAGCAGGCGCGTGCCAAGAACTGGCCCGGAGGCGTTCGGTTCGAAGTCGGTCAGGCCGAAGAAATCAGCTTGGTTCGAGACCGAGGGAAGACTACCGATCCGGTCCACGGGG
>DATFBI010000044.1:0-4234 GCA_035253925.1 Propionibacteriaceae bacterium | reverse complement strand
ACGCTGCACCGACGCGACGCCTGACGCCCTGCATTCGATACCCCAAGGGGCTGAGCACTATGACCGCGGAGATCCTGGCCGCCACCGAGCATCTGGTGCTGCGCCGAATGACCAACGGCGACGCCGCCGCGCTGGCGGCGTACCGAAGCGACCCGGTGCAGGCCCGCTACCAGTCATGGGAAACGCCATACCCCCTCGACAGCGCCCGGGCGCTCATCGCCCAGATGCGCAACGTGCGATTCGCCCAACCCGGCGTATGGCTCCAGATCGGCATCGAGACCAGCGGACGGCTCATCGGCGACATCGCGGTCCGCGTCGATGGCGACCAGGCCCGCCAGGCCACCGTCGGTTCACCCTCGCCGCTGACGCGCAAGGCCACGGGTACGCCACCGAAGCACTACGCACAGTCATCTCACTGCTGTTCACCGGGCACGACGTACACCGCATCTGCGCCGACTGCGACACCCGCAACGACCGCTCGGTCTCACTGCTCGAACGCGTCGGCATGCGCCGCGAGGCTCACCACCACAAGTCAGCCTGGTGGAAAGGTGACTGGACCGACGAGTACGTCTACGCCATCCTCGCCGAGGAATGGCCAGACAAGAGCCACGGAACAGACCCACAACCGCCGGCCGAAGCCGGAGGTAGAGACCGCTGGCTGGCATCTGACGTCCAAGTCGAAGAGCCAAACCCCGCCCTGGTCAAAACGGGGCACGCGCCCTGAGCCGAGCGTGCGCCCCGCGGCAGGATCGTGCGCCTGCGTCGATGGCCGATGATGTGCGGATGAGGGACTGGACCCGACCGCTGCGGGTGACCTATGACCACACGGGCGACGCTGCCTACGCTTTCCTGGCTTTTCGGACAGGAGGTGGGGCTCCGGGGACACGCGGGCGTGAGCTGAGGCCGGGGAGGGGTCCGAGTCTACGGCGCGCGATGACGCGCGCTCCTGCACATGTTCTGCCCATGTCAGTTCCCGCTACTGCGATCGCTGCGGCCTGCTCCTCGGCCTGAACGGCATGCACGTCATCGCCGTGGAGGTGAGCGGTGACGGCGGCCTGCGGGTCGTGGTGGAGACACCGGCGTCACCGATGGGCTGCCGGGAGTGCGGGGTCCTCGCCCGTGCTCGCGGGCGCCGCAACGTTGCTCTGGTCGACGTGCCCAGCGCCGGGCGGGCCGTGCAACTGGTCTGGCGCAAGCGGACCTGGCGGTGCCTGGGAGCCTGCCTGTCCGACCGGGTCGTTCAGCGAGGTCGAGAAGTCGATCGCCCGGCCCCGGGCGCTGTTGTCGACCCGGGCGGCGTGGTGGGCGATCGGGCAGTTGCGCCGCGAGCACGCCTGCATCGAAGGCCTCGCCCGACAGCTCGGCACGACCTGGAAGACCGTGTGGCGGGCAGTCGAACCGCTGCTGGTCTTGATGGCAGCCGACCCCGCCCGCTTCAACGACGTCACCGCTCTCGGCGTCGACGAACACATCTGGCACCACGTCCGCACGAAGCCGGTCGACCACGGCGGGCGCGGACCGAAGGAACTCACCGGCATGGTGGACCTGTCCCGTGACCAGCACGGACGCGTCCGCGCCCGCCTGCTCGACCTCGTCCCGGGCCGCTCAGGGCGCGCCTACGGGGACTGGCTGAAGGCCCGCGGCGAGGCCTTCACCAGCCGGGTTGAGGTTGCCACCTTGGACCCGTTCCACGGCTACAAGAACGCCATCGAGGGTGAGTTGAGTGGCTTCGGCCTCCACGAAGATGGGCACCGATCACTGGCCGTGGCCCGCTTACAAGACCGAGGTGGTAATTGAGTTGGTCTTCTCCGGTTCTCCACTGCGAGCACCCGAGCTGCGCCAGACTCAAGAACTAGTTCCGCTTCGGCGACGAACGAATCGAATAGGGCGTCACGAGTCGCCTTACTGCGCGTTTTGCCCAGCTTGTATCGCAATGATCGGCGAAGCCGTCCGAGTTCAACCGCCAGCAGGTGGAACTTTGTGGCCCGCTTTTGGTTCTGCAGCAATTGCTCCACGCCTTGGCTAACCGCCGCAATGCCGCCGAGGACCGCCGGCATCCATCCGGGAAGTCCCGCAGCGATAGCTATCGGTACACCTCCAGCTGAGACGATGCCTGCAACGCCTGTGGCTACGAAGCGTCCTCGGAGCTGAGCTGCCAGTGTGCTATAGCGCACCAATGCTGCATCCAGACTCTCAATGTAGGCAGCTTGGTTGTCGGTCAACGCCGGAACTTCAGAAAGGCAGCCGGTTCTGGCCGCACCACCGAAGTCGCCGCCACCACCGAAGTCGCCGCCATCATCATCGTCGTGGAGTGTGGTCTGGTGCCAGGCCCTCATTGCAATGAAGATCAGGGCGGAGGGCATTAGCAGTGCGAGCACGCCTACGGTCGAGCGGCGCAAAAGGTCGAACACGCAAGGGACGCTACAGTTACCGACCAGTACGTTTGGGAACTCCGCCACGACCACCCCAACTCCAGATCGGAACGCTTCACCACAGGGATGCGCCGGCGCAACTTCCTCCGACCAGACCTGGTCGTCACCACCGAATAGCCCTCAGGTTCGCACTCGAGGCAGTATTTTGCGCTGCCCGCCGCGTTTCAGCTCAATCTCGAATGGCTGGGCACAAAGGGCACAAGAAAGTTGCGTCTCCACGGCTTGAGTCTACAGTTCATTGCACATGCAGGGGTCGTCGGGGAGAGATCGGGGAGAGAGATGCTGACTCCCGGAGTTAGCTAGGCACCCATAGGAAAAAATCCGACCCCCGAACTCACCCATTCATCTGTTGCATACGTGCCCCGTCCTAGCGCGCGCAAACGCTGACTTAGGCGGGTTCCCGGGGGCCTCCGCCAAAAATTTGTCGTCATCTCTCCCAGGATCGATCCTGTCCCGAATGTCGAGAATGCGGAGATTTCTCTACCGAACGCAGATCACCAAGCGGACACTGACTACTCGGACCACGGTGGCACGGGGGCTAGCTGGTCGATATGTGGACGACACGCTCCCTCTGCGCACACTGTCAACGCTGTGCAACCAGCACTTCAGCGCAGCGGCGGGGAAGGGGAACAACATGTCCGCAACACAGTTCGGCCTCGGCCTCCTCTACATCGCAGTGGCGGTGATCTGCTACGCAGCAGGCTGGTGGCAAGCAAAGACAGCCGAACGCGACCGAGGGGAAGAGCAGCGGGATCAACAGGGTCGCGAGCCGGAGGTGCTCGTGCATCGCCAAACCTTTCGAGCGCAGTAGTTGATTCTCTCTCTCTCTCTCTCTCTCTCTCTCTCTCTTACCAGCGGTGCGAATCATCGGGGCCAATCTTCAATTTGATCTTGGCCTTGGATCGCTGCACCTGCTGGCCCAGCCGCGCACCAGACCTGTTGCTACACTCCTGACACTCAGGCTGAGTATTCGACAACGCATTGAGGGCGACAGGAGGACACGACGGCGACTGCACCGCAGCAGCAACACGATCACGCAGCGCCGCAAGCAGGTCCCGATGCGAACCCTCCGCGGCAGCCTGAACCACAGTTAGTTTCCTGGGCTTCTCAACAGTCTCGCCGGACTCGCCAGGATTCACAGCCCTTAATCGCTTCGGCATAGCTTAATTCTAACCGTTAGGGCCCGAATGAAAACCAAACAATCGTTTGACCCAAAGAAAAAATGCTAGGTATAGATTGCGCGCGCCCCGGCGGAGTCAGCAGCGGGTCCATCAAAAATCTGCCGGTTCAGTGGCTCGATTTTGCTCGTATCCACTTCGACAGACTCTGATTTTACTGGTTCGAATCCAGTATCGCCCACACGCATAAAGCGCTCTGACTAAACAAACACGAGTTGGGAGCGCTTCTCAATTCCGCTCCGTGCGATACATGTGCGACTCGCGGATGCTCCCGAACGCCTAAGTCGGCCAGTTGGCCCAATCAGCAGCATGGACATTGCTCTGATTGCCAGCTACCGCCAAGTCGATTCCCAAAGCGAGCAGCTGACAGATCGGGCCGCCTGCGATCAGAGCTTGCTGAACTCCAGGCGTATGTATTGCAGTGTCACGGTTAGCCCGTTGTTCGCGCAGACCACGCCAGCCGCCGCGTCAGAAGCGAGTACATCGCCGAACTGTGACATTGGTAGCGATTTCTTCAGCCGGACGAAGGTGAGCGTGGCCGTGCCGCTGCTCTCCGAAACCGTAAAGGTTGCTCTGTCGCCTTGCACTTGATAATTGCCGCTGATAGTCCCGTCCACCAGCAGA
>DATFBI010000043.1:0-29543 GCA_035253925.1 Propionibacteriaceae bacterium | reverse complement strand
TCGTTCGGGGATACACACCGGAGACGGCCAGCCGCGAAGAGCTCGGAACCGTTGTTACCTCCGGCGATGGCATTGCACGGGTTGAAGGCTTGCCCTCCGCCATGGCCAACGAGTTGCTGGAGTTTGAAAACGGCACTCTTGGGATCGCGTTGAACCTCGATGTCCGCGAAATCGGCGTCGTGGTAATGGGTGAGTCGGAGGGCATCGAAGAAGGCCAGGTTGTCAAGCGCACCGGTGACATCCTTTCGGTTCCGGTCGGCGACGGGTACCTGGGCCGCACCGTCAACGCCTTGGGCAGACCGATCGACGGACTTGGCGAGATCACCGACATTGACGAGCGGCGTCCGCTCGAGCTACAGGCCGCCGGTGTTATGGACCGGCAGGGTGTCAATCAACCCTTGCAGACCGGAATCAAAGCCATCGATGCAATGATCCCGATTGGCCGCGGCCAGCGCCAGCTGATCATCGGCGACCGCAAGACCGGCAAGACCGCCATCATCGTCGACACGATCATGAACCAGAGGGCTGCTTGGGAGAGCGGTGACCCAGAGCAGCAAGTGCGCTGCATCTACGTCGCCATCGGTCAGAAGGGCTCGACTATCGCATCAGTACGTGGAGCGCTGGAGGACGCCGGAGCACTGCAGTACACCACGATTGTTGCGGCACCAGCATCCGATCCCGCCGGCTACAAATACGTCGCGCCGTACACCGGCTCCGCCATCGGCCAGCACTGGATGTACCAAGGCAAGCACGTGCTGATCGTCTTCGACGACTTGACCAAGCAGGCCGAGGCGTACCGTGCGATGTCGCTGCTGCTGCGCCGCCCGCCCGGTCGAGAGGCGTACCCCGGTGACGTGTTCTATCTGCATAGCCGGTTGCTGGAGCGCTGCGCGAAGCTCTCAGATGCGCTAGGCGGTGGCTCGATGACCGGTCTACCGATCATCGAGACCAAGGCCAACGATGTCTCGGCCTACATCCCGACCAACGTCATCTCGATTACCGATGGACAGATCTTCCTGCAATCCGATCTCTTCAACGCCAATCAGCGACCCGCCATCGATGTCGGTATCTCAGTGTCTCGCGTTGGCGGCGCCGCGCAGATCAAGGCGATGAAGAACGTCGCCGGCTCGCTCAAGCTGGAGCTTGCGCAATACCGTGACATGCAGGCCTTCGCGATGTTCGCATCAGACCTCGACGCCACGACCCGTCGCCAGCTTGATCGGGGCAGTCGGCTGGTCGAGCTGCTGCGGCAACCCCAGTACTCGCCGTATCCGGTGGAAGAACAGGTCGTTTCGGTCTGGGCGGGTATTCAGGGTCTGCTGGATGAGGTGCCGGTTGATGACATCCTCCGCTTCGAGCAGGAGATGCTGGAATATTTGCGTCACCACGGCACCGCACTACGCAACATCCGGGAGACCAAGAATTTCGACGATGACACCGCGGCCGCGTTGCGCGAGCAGATCGCCGAGTTCAAGAAGGGATTCCAGACTTCAGAGGGCAAGCTACTGGCTGGGCGCGAGGAGCATGTTGCACTTGAGGAGGAGGACGTCACTCAAGAGCAAATCGTGAGGCAGAGGCGTGGTTAGTGTGAGCCGGATACCTTGCCATGATCGCCAGCGTCGGCATTGCGCGAGCGATCATCCACAAATGTTGCTGAGAGGAGTGATTCTTTATGCCGGCAAGTCTGCGTGAGCTACGCCAACGCCGTGCCTCGGTGACCACCATCAAGAAGGTCACTCGCGCAATGGAGTTGATCGCGGCGTCGAGAATCATCAAGGCGCAACAGCGCGCCCAATCGGCCGCTCCGTACGCGCGGGAACTCACCAGGGCTGTGTCAGCGGTTGCGACATACTCCAACGTTGACCACCCACTGATCACGGAGCCTGAGAATCCGACCAGGGCGGCCGTGTTGCTGATCACTTCAGACCGTGGTTTAGCCGGCGCGTACTCCTCCTCGGTGATAAAGGAGGGCGAGAAGCTGAACCAGATGCTGCGGGAGGCGAACAGGGAGGCGGTGCCCTACCTAGCTGGGCGGAAGGCGGTCGCGTTCTACGGCTTCCGGCGACGCAAAGTCGCCGGCCAATGGGACGGTTTCTCCGATGCGCCGACCTACGCCCACGCCCGAGAGATCGCCGACACCCTCATTGAGGCCTTCTTGACGCCAACCGAAGAGGGCGGAGTGGATGAGATCCACGTGGTCTTCACCCGCTTTATCTCAATGCTTACCCAGCGAGTCGATGTCATTCGGATGTTGCCCCTAGAGGTCGTGGAGGGCGACGAGCCGCCACCTAGTGACGAGCTCCTTCCGCTGTATGAGTTCGAGCCGGATGCTGAGACTGTCCTGGACGAGTTGCTACCGCTTTATATTTCGAGCCGCATCCACTACTGCCTACTCCAGGGTGCCGCCTCAGAGTTGGCCAGCCGGCAGAAGGCCATGAAATCAGCAACCGATAATGCGCAGCAGTTGATCGAGCGACTAACCCGCGAAGCAAACCAGGCAAGACAGGCCGAGATCACTCAAGAGATCTCCGAGATCGTTGGCGGAGCGAGCGCCCTAGCCGAGGCAACCGCAGCTGCCGAATGAGATCAGTGCAACCGAATGATCAGAAATCACCACAGATGGATGAGGAAACCAGATGACCGCCACCATTGAAGAACAAGATACTGAAGCCGCCGCTGGCGGCATCGGCCGCGTCTCTCGGGTGATTGGCCCGGTTGTCGATGTTGAGTTTCCAGTCGACCAGATGCCAGATATCTACAATGCGCTGACCGTCGAAACCACCGTGAATGGTGAAACCCGCAGCATGACCATGGAGGTCGAGCTCCACATCGGCGACAACCTGGTTCGCGCCATCGCGCTCAAGCCGACAGACGGCATGCAACGTGGCGCTGAGGTACGAGATACCGGCGCCCCCATCTCAGTTCCCGTCGGCGACATCACCAAGGGTCACGTCTGGAACGTCACCGGCGATGTTCTAAATGCCGATCCGGCGACCCTAGATATTAAGGAACGGTGGCCAATTCACCGCTCGGCGCCGAGGTTCGACCAGCTTGAGGCCAAGACCGAGATGTTGGAGACCGGCATCAAGGTGCTCGACCTGCTGACCCCGTACGTGCAGGGCGGCAAGATCGGCTTGTTCGGTGGCGCCGGCGTCGGCAAGACAGTGCTGATCCAGGAAATGATCTATCGCATCGCGCACAACTTCGGCGGTACCTCGGTGTTTGCAGGCGTGGGGGAACGGACCCGTGAGGGCAACGACCTAATCCATGAAATGGATGAGGCGGGCGTGTTCAAGGACACCGCTCTCGTCTTCGGTCAGATGGACGAGCCGCCCGGCACCCGGCTGCGGGTTGGGCTGTCGGCGCTGACGATGGCAGAATACTTCCGCGATGTGCAGAACCAGGACGTGTTGCTGTTCATCGACAACATTTTCCGTTTCACCCAGGCGGGGTCGGAGGTTTCCACGCTGCTAGGTCGAATGCCGTCGGCCGTGGGATACCAGCCTAATCTGGCCGACGAGATGGGCCAGCTACAGGAGCGGATCACCTCAACGCGCGGACACTCGATTACCTCCATGCAGGCCATCTACGTGCCGGCCGACGACTACACCGATCCGGCGCCGGCTACGACGTTCGCACATCTCGATGCCACCACCGAGCTGTCGCGTGAAATCGCCTCCCGCGGCCTGTACCCGGCAGTGGATCCGCTTACCTCTACGAGCCGCATCCTCGACCCGCAATACATCGGCCAGCAGCACTACGACGTGGCGGTGCGGGTCAAGCAGATTCTGCAGCGCAATAAGGAGCTGCAGGACATCATCGCGATTCTCGGCGTGGACGAGCTGTCCGAGGAAGACAAGATCGTGGTCAACCGCGCCCGGCGCATCCAGCAGTTCCTCAGCCAGAACACTTACATGGCCGAAAAGTTCACCAACATTCCGGGGTCTACGGTGCCGCTCAGCGACGCTATCGAGTCGTTCCGAATGATCTGTGACGGCGAAGTTGATCACATTGCAGAGCAGGCCTTCTTCAACGTCGGCAGTATGGAGGATGTCGAGAAACGTTGGTCGGAGCTGCAGAAGGACGCGTGATCGTGATGCGCGGGCCGGGAAGGTTAGAGCGGTATGGCTGAACCTATGCAAGTGGAAGTCGTCTCGGCCGATCGTATCGTTTGGTCGGGCAAGTCATCCAACATCATCGCCAAGACCGTTGAGGGTGAGATCGGCATTCTGCCGGGTCATGAACCGGTGCTCGGCGTGCTGGTGCCGAGCGCGGTAGTGATCTTCTGCGAGGACCCGCCGCCGACGCGGGAGATCGTTGCCGTGGACGGCGGTTTCATCTCCGTTTCCCACGGACGAGTTTCGATCTTGAGCGAGTACGCCCGGATGGCCGATGAGGTGACCGTCGCCCAGGCCGAGAAGGAGCTCGCCGAGGCACAACGTGCTCTCGATTCGGGCGAGGGAAGTGATGAGGATCGAAAGCATTTCCTGCGCGCCACGGCACAACTTCGTGCGGCACAGAAAGCGCAGTAAGGTCGCTGCCAAACATACGCACGCTATCTGAGGACGTTCATGCAGGGCTGGCTCGGGGTCGTCGAGGTCCTCGGCGTGCTAGCTGGCCTATTGGCCACCAGCATCTTGCTGCTTGCCGGGCGGCGTCGATGGCTTAACCGGCTCGGTGGCACCTTCGAATGCAGTCTGCGATTGCGAATGAGGACTCCAGGTGCTGGCTGGGTGCTCGGGGTTGGCCGTTATAGCGAGGGAATCTTGGAGTGGTTCAGATACTTTTCCTACTCACTCCGGCCACGAATGGTATTCCCGCGGCGTAACGTCCGGGTCCTGGAGACTCGAATGCCAAATCCTGTAGAGGCAGTGGCACTGAATGGTAATGAGAAGGTGGTGTGCCTCGAGATGCAGGACGGCCACGCCGAGACCCAGTGGGAGCTCGCCATGAGCGAGGAGTCGGTGACAGGCCTGTTGAGCTGGCTGGAGGCAGCACCCCCCGGGGTACGCCGCTTCGAGTAAGCCCGCGTCGCGTCCCTTATACGGGATGTCGAAACGCCTCGCCCCTGGTGTCGAAACGCCTCGCCCCTGGTGTCGAAACCTACGTGCACGTAGGTTTCGCTCGCTCTGCACAGGTTGCACAACCTATGCAGACCGTCAGCAAACTGTGCAGAGCTCAGCCGAGAGTTGGAGCAATTCAGCCTTGCCAAAGAACCCGCTGCTAATCCTTGGTTGCAAAGGCCGCATCGAAGGACGCCTCCGATGGGCGGATGGCGTTCATGCTGCGGATGAAGTCGAGAGCCTCGGGTGCGCCGTCCAGCCGATCCATACCGGCGTCCTCCCATTCGATCGATATGGGTCCGGCGTAACCGATGAAGTTGAGCATGCGGAAGATGTCTTCCCAACGGGTGTCCCCGTGGCCAGTGGAAATGAAGTCCCAGCCGCGTCGCGGGTCTGCCCAGGGCAGATGTGAGGACAGCCGGCCGTTGCGGCCGTTGCCCATTCTGATCTTGGCGTCCTTGCAGTCCACGTGGTAGATCACATCCCGGAAATCCCACAGGAAGCCGACGTAGTCCAGGCCCTGCCAGACCATGTGGGATGGATCGAAGTTGAGCCCGAAGCCTGGCCGATGCTCAATGGCCTCCAAGGTGGCAACTGTTGACCAGTAGTCGTACGCGATCTCGCTCGGGTGCACTTCATGGGCAAAGCGGACACCCACCTCGTCGAAGACGTCGATGATCGGATTCCACCGGTCGGCAAAATCGGCATAGCCAGCCTGAATGACCTTGTCATCCACTGGCGGGAACATCGCAACGTAGTGCCAGATAGCAGACCCAGTGAATCCGACGACGGTGTCGACGCCGAATGCGGCGGCTGCCCGTGCGGTGGTCTTCATTTCCTCGGCCGCCCGCTGGCGGACGCCCTCTGCGTCACCATCACCCCACACTCGTGGGTTGACCATGTTCTTGTAGCGGTCGTCGATGATCACCTCGCAAACAGCTTGGCCATTGAGGTGGTTGGAGATTGCCCAACAGCCGAGCCCGTGTTTTTCGAGAATGTCCTTCCGTCCCTGCAGGTAGCTGCCGTCATCGGCTGCCTTTGCTACGTCGAAATGATCACCCCAGCAGGCGATCTCTAGTCCGTCGTAGCCCCATTCCGCAGCCAGCCGGCACACCTCTTCAAACGGCAGGTCGGCCCACTGTCCAGTGAACAGGGTTACCGGTCGTGGCTGGATCGGCTTGGCCTTGCCGGTGGCTTCCTTCAGACTGCGGGCATCAGTTGGCATCGGTCCTCCCGGTCAGGTCTAAGGATTAGTTGGTGGAACTACTGGTGGGTGGAGAGCTCGTGCTCCGATCGCCACCCGGTACCCACAAGACATCGCCCTCGGGTCCGTTGACGACGCGGGTCAGGATGAAGAGCAAGTCGGACACCCGGTTCAGATAAGTGATCGCCAGCGTGTTGACACCGCCGGGACGCTCCGCCTCTGCGATCGGCTCGGTTCCATACAGCTGAACGGCAACCCAGGCCGCACGCTCTGCGCGCCGGACGACCGTACGCGCCATGTGCAGCTGTGCGGCAGCCGGCGAACCACCGGGCAGGATGAAAGATTTCAGATTGGGCAACGGATCACCGAACTGGTCACACCACGCTTCAAGCCGGTCGATGTATTCCTGAGTGACCCGCAGCTCCGGTGGGGCGTCAGCTGAATTGACGACTCGCACCGGGTTGGAAAGATCGGCTCCGACGTCGAACATTTCGTTCTGAACGATCCGCAGCACCGCGGCGACATCATCGGGCAGACCGCCGGCCGCGAGTGCCACCCCGATCGCTGAGTTTGCTTCGTCTACATCCCCGTAGGCCTCGACCCGTGGATCGGTCTTGCTGACCAAGGACAGGTCAGAAAGCTGAGTGTTTCCGCCATCGCCTGTCCGGGTGTAGATACGGGTCAGCCGAACCATGATCACACCCTACGCAGCCGTTCCGGCGCCATGCGCTCGGGTGTTGAGGTGCAACAAACGCCGGCCTGTCGCTGCCAAGAAGCCGCTCAGCGTTGTGGCACAGTACAACAGTGCTGAGCACCGTGCGAGCGACCGCGCTGATGATCATGGTGGTCGCCGTGCTGATCAGTGGGTGCGGGCAAATCCCAGTTACGCCGCAAATGCCCAGCCCGCCAGCATCCCAAGAAGCATCCGCAGCCTCGCCGTCCGAAACGCCGGGTGCAACTCCGATAGTCGCCAATGAAGGTGGCATCTGCGAGTACTCGGTTTCAGGACAGGCGGCGCGCAGAGTGGCGCCACCGCCAACCACTGAAGTCCCAACCAGCGGAACGATCAGTTATCTGCTGTCAATGACGAATGGCGACGTCAAGATCACCTTGGACCGGGCGAAGGCGCCTTGTACCGTGAACTCCTTTATTTCGTTGGCCGATCAGGGCTTCTTCAACGACACGAAATGCCATCGGCTTGCCGATTCAGGAATCTTCATCCTGCAGTGCGGCGACCCCTCCGGTACAGGTAAGGGTGGTCCCGGTTATGAATTCGCGAACGAAACCGACGGCACGGAAAGCTATACCGAGGGCGTCGTCGCTATGGCGAACGGTGGACCGGGCAGCAATGGATCACAGTTCTTTCTGGTGTACGCCGATTCGACCAGCCTGGACAGCAGGGGAGACTTTACGATCTTCGGCGCTCTGGACAAGGCTTCTCGTGACGTAGTGGCATCCATGGCCGCGGAAGGTCAGGACGGCAGCAATCCCGATGGCACGGGCCGCCCCAACAATCCTTGTGAGATCACCAAGGTGACCAGAGCCTCGTCAACTTGATCATCGTCCAGCTTCATAGCGGAAGAGACTCACTGGTCCAGAGGGCGGTCATTTTTGCGTTTGGGCCGCACCCTGAGAAGCGTCATGGCCAACAACAAAATGCCGAGACCCATGAAGCCACCAATGATGTAAGCAAACCGGCCTAGGCCCTGGGACGGATGGATTGGAGTTGGTGATGGAGCGGGCTGATGGGCCAGTACATCCAGCGGCAAGAGCGTCAAGAGAACCATCACCCACTCTGTCATTGCTGAACCCCACTAAGCGTCTTGGAGGCCAAGAAACCGGCGAATGATGCCAAGGAACACCGCCGGCTGTTCGCTGTGCACCCAGTGACCGGCACCTTTGATCTTGACGAGGTTCACCCGGGGAAAGTGTGCGCGCATGGCTGCGCTGTACTCCCGCCGGATGTAACCAGATCTCGCCCCGGCCAGCCAGAGCACCGGTCCCTGGTAGGGCTGTGCATCCATATCCGGCCAATCGCCCATCTCGCCGAGATGGTCGCGGAGCATCTCGAGATTCATCAGCCATCGCCAGCCGTTCCCAGCCGAGGAATCATCTCGTCGCAGGTTCTGCAGCAAGAAGCTCCGGATGGCAGGGTCGCTGACATAGGCAGCGAGCTGAGCGTCGGCTTGCCTGCGGTCTGGCAGGGTCTCCAGGTTGATCGACTGCATGCCGTGGATGAATGTCTGAAATTCATGGATCTCGCGACTTCGCACCGGTGACACATCCACAACACACAGTCGCTCCACAAGCTCCGGCTTGAGCAGTGCGAGCGTCATGGCAGCCTTGCCACCCATTGAATGCCCGATGACCGCCCACTGATCATTCCCGCCTTGTGCCCGCAGCAACTCGGCGACCCGATCTGCCATCTCTGGATAGGAGAAGTGCTCTGTCCAGGCGGACTGTCCGTGGTTCGGCAGATCCACCAACGTCACGCGGGCAGCGTCGCTCAGCCCCTTGGCAATCGTGGTCCAGTTTTTCCCCTGGCCAAAGAGGCCGTGAAGGAAGATCACGCGCGGCCCACTGCTTCCTAGCTGAGTGCTAAAGAGCCCGCTTTGTGGCATAGGAGTCGTCACGGCCGACGCTGCCAGCAGCTGGTGTGCCAGTGCCGGCGTTCTTCGACCGGGGATCCGGAAAGCAGACCAGGCGTGTCTGGCCAGGCCACGACGTGCGGCGTGCCCGCAGGGATTTCGGCATTGCAGCCAGGGCACCGGTAGACCTTGCTGGCTGCTGCACCTGAGACACTGCGGACGATCCAGCGACCGTCGCGCTTCTCCGCCGACGTCGCGTGACCGGAGCTTAGCGGTCGCGCCGGCTTGAGGTGCTTACTAGGTCGTCGGGCCATGAAGCTCCCCCTTGCCGACGCTCGCAGCTGCTGGACACGATGTTTCGAGATTCAACCATAGGTCCGCGCAGCTTCTATCTTTGTCTCCGTGCGGTTGGTGATTGCCCGTTGTCAGGTGGACTACACAGGACGGTTAACCGCCCACCTGCCAATGGCGAAGCGGCTGATCTTGATCAAGTCGGACGGCTCGGTGTCCATTCATGCCGACGACCGGGCGTACAAGCCGCTGAATTGGATGAGTCCACCTTGCTCGCTCATCGAGCTTGCCGTCCCCGAGCCGCAGCATCGATCAGTGCCGATTGACGAGCCGCTGACAGCGCTTTGGGAGGTTCGAGGTCGCGATGGCGACACCCTGCAGATCTGGCTGGCGGAGGTATACCACGACTCCTCGCATGAACTCGGGCAAGATCCGGGGCTGCAGAAGGACGGGGTGGAGGCGCATCTGCAGGAGCTGCTGGCCGAACACCCTGAAGCGTTGGCACCCGGCCTATCTCTGATACGCAGGGAGCATCCCACAGCAATTGGCCCGGTGGACCTGCTTTGCCGAGACGCCGCCGGTGCTTACGTAGCGATAGAGATCAAACGTCGCGGAGAGATTGACGGTGTTGAACAGCTCAGCCGTTATCTCGACCTGATGCGCCGCGACACCTTACTGGGCACCGTACATGGCATCCTCGCTGCACAGATGATCAAGCCCCAGGCGCGGGTGCTCGCTACTGATCGTGGCATCAGCTGTGTGACAGTCGACTACGACATGTTGCGTGGACTCGACAAGGCCGACGACCGCTTGTTCTGAAGGAACTTCCCAGAGGGCCTAGGCCGCACTGGCGCCAGCGGAGCGCTCGGCATCCTGGTCCTCAGCCCCCGGCTCGTCATTGCCGGCCTGCGGTTCTTGTTCCTCGTTGCCGGTATCCGGCTCGCCTCGATCGCGACGCTCATCAGCCGCATTGCCCAGGGTCGGGTCGCTCTCCATCTCAGCGTCCGGCCCGCCTCGATCGGTGGACCGAAAGCCCACCAGATCGGCAAACTCCGAGTCTGGCACCTCAGGCACGTCAGGCAGGTTCTCGGCCGTCTCAACCGCGAGCGCGCTCAGCGACGTCAGCTGGTGGAGCATGGCGTGCTTCCGGCGGTTGAGTAGGTCTTGTTCGTCCCTCATCTGACGCCGTCGCAAGGCGAGTTCTTGGCGTGCCCGGTTGTCGATGGCCGCCGCCTGATGCCGCGCTCGATTAATGATCTGCTCGGCATCGGCGCCGGCATCCACCTTGATGCGCTCTGCTTCAGCAAGTATCTCGGTACGCAGTTTGGCCGCGTACTCGGTCTCCTCACTAAGGCGGTCACTCGCTGCCTTCTGCAACGCGGTCGCCTCAGCCAGCGAGGCCTGGATGGCCTGGTTCGCCGATTCCTGCGCCTGCTTCAGCTCGGCCATTATTCGCTCACGCTGCTCGGCTATCTGCTGGCGTAACGCGGCACTGTCCCGTTCGGCGGCGGCTAAGAGCCGCTGCGACTCATAGGTAGCCGCCTTGCGCATTCCGGTAGCGGCCGCTTCAGCCTCCGTACGTACGGCTTCGGCCTGCAGCCGCGCGGAAGCCAGCAACTGCTCGGCCTCAGCCCTGACCCGCTCCCGCAGCTCGGCGGCGTCTTGCTCGCCATGCTGTCTCAAACTGTCCAGCTCGGCCAGCTGGGCATCTCGCATCTGCGCCAGCTCCGCGGCCGCGTTCTGCCGTAGCTCGTTCAGCTCCGCATGTACCTGCGCACTCAGCCGATCCGCCTCCTGAACGGCTTGCTGGGTGATATCGGTCGCCTGCTCCTCGGCAATCTGGAGCAGCTCCTGCACCCGGCCGCCCAGACCGGAGAAGTCAGCATGGTTTGCTCGAGCGTTGGCTTCCTCCAGTGCTTGGCGCAGCTCATGGTTGTTAGTTAGCAACGAGTCGTACTGCTGCAACAGGTGAGCGATTTGTGCGTGGGTCGCATGTACGAAATGATCAACGGCCTCGCGGTCATACCCCTTACGCGTCAGAGGAAAGCGGCCGTCATCGGGATGCTGGTCAACTTGCGGGGGCATGTTCACGCCGGCTCCTTACAACGTCAAGTGCCGTTACCCCCGAGTCATCTCAGGGTAACGGCACAGGAAGCTGAGAGCCAGGTGGCCGCCCATGATGATCACCAAGCGGCCCCGGTGCGACCGACTATTGAGATTTGGCGCCCTCGCCAGAGAGATCAGATGGCGCAACCAGCACGGTGGCGTCACCATCAATTTCAAGTTCTTCCTCGTCCTCGCCGGACTTTCCGCCATTCCTGTTCGAGCCGGCCTTGCTAGCGGCGGAGCTGTCCTCGTTCACTCCGGCAGGTGGCAGCATGTCGGGCCGCATCACTGTGCGATCGCCACCCTCGCCCTCGAGATCGTTGGGGTCGTCCAAGTCGGGGAATGCACTGGCGGTTTGCTCTGCGAGCGCGGACAGGCTGGCCAACTGGCTGAGCACAGCCTGCTTGCGCTGGTGCAGCAACTCGGTCTCGCGGCGCAGCTGCTGCTTGCGCCAAGCGAACTCCTGCTGAGTCCGCTCATTGATGGCAGCAGCCTGCTTCTTGGCGGTGGCGATCCGGGCCTCGGCCTCCTGAGCGGCCGAGCTCTTGCTCTGCTCGGCTTCGGCAAGAGCCTCGGCACGAATCCGGGCCGCCTCGGCCAGGTCGGCCTCCAGACGCTCCGCCGATTCGCTGTGGTACTTCGTTGCCTCGGCCAGCAGTGCAGCCGTCTTCTGCTGTGCCTCGTCGTGCGTAACCTTCAGCTGTGATACTGCTTCTTCGCGCTCGGCGGCGAGCTTCGATCGCGCTTCGGCGGCCTCGCGCTCGACAGTGCGGCGCAAGTTCTCGGTGTCCAGGTAGGCGTTCTGCCGGGTCGCCTGCGCGTCATGATCGGCCTCACGCCGGATCGATTCGGCTTGCCGCCGGGCAGCGGCAATTAAGGAGTCGGCCTCAGCCTTGGCCTTCTCTACCTGGGCCTCAACCTCTTCCCGGAGCTTTGCGCGCAGCTGATCAATCTGTGCCGCGCCGCCGCTCTTGATCGCGTCGCCCTCCCGTGCCGCGCTGCTACGCAGACCGTCAGCCTCACGTCGAGCCTGCTCCTTGACCTTCTCGGCTTCGATGGTGGCGTTCTGTACGAGCTCTCGGGCCTGCTCCTGAGCCAGCCGGAGGATGTCGTTCGCCCGCCCGCCAAGATTGGCGTAGTCAATCTCTTGGTCGCCCCCCCGATCGCCAGAGGAGGCGAGTTCGTCTTGAAGCAGGGTCACCTGCTGCTCCAGTTGAGAAGCGTGTCTACGGGACTTAACGACACTCTCCTCAAGGGTCCGAACGTAGTCGTCAACGGCCGTGCGGTCGTAGCCCCGCAGTGCTGTCGGAAAGTTCCCGACTGCGCTTGCTGTGTCGTCGAACAGGCCAAGCCCCGTATTGTCTGATGCGTTCACCGCAAGAAGCCCTTCCCGAGATTAGATTGTTGACGCCGAGTCTGTGCCCGCGTGAGCGACGGCTATTCGCTCAGCCGTTCTGCGGATCCGCCGCGGCGTGCTCGACCAACTCGAGCAGAACACCGCCAGTGTCCTTGGGGTGGACAAAGTTGATCTGCGAGCCACGGGTACCGGCTCTTGGTGCATCATAAAGCACCCGTACACCGCACTTACGCAGGGTCGAGGATGCGGACCGGACATCTGAAACAGCGTAAGCCACGTGGTGCAAACCTGATCCGCGTCTCATCAGGAAGCGACTGAGCACTGAATCCTCGGTTAATGGCATCAGGAGTTGAAGCTGATTTCCCAAACCTTGGTTCTCGCTTGTCGCGAGCATCGCCTCCGCGACTTGCTGATCGAGGTTTTCTTCCCGATGCACCACGTGCAGCCCAAGCAGATCGCGGTAAAAGTTGATCGCGGCGGCCAAGTTTGGGACCGCTATACCGACATGATCAAAACCCAATAGGCCAGGCAGCCCAGCGCTGAGATCGAAGGGCATTCTGGTCATGAACATTAGAGTGCCAGACTGATGGTTGACCCTAGCTGCGAGCGTGGAATCGCGCTGTGCAGTGGTGGCAAGGTGGAGGTAAAGCATGAGATGGCTCGGGTGACACATTGATCATTACCGTTCCTGCAGACGACCGCATTAGCTGAGCGGCGGCCTACCGTTTCACAGAATCCGACATTGTCCCTTCACCGCGGCAAGCTGCGTGATGTCGTCGCTGCCGTCCGGTCGGGCAGTCCGCGTGCCCTTGGTCGATTGATCAGCTGGATCGAGAATGCATCTCCGGCGCTGCCGATGATCATGAAGGAGCTCGCGCCAGATACTGGTCGAGCGCATGTCATCGGCATAACCGGTGCGCCCGGAGTAGGCAAGTCGACGACTGCAACCGCGCTGGTCCGCGCACTCCGGGCGCGCGGGGAGCGGGTGGGAGTACTAGCCGTCGACCCAAGCTCGCCATTCTCCGGCGGCGCGCTGCTGGGTGATCGAGTTCGCATGCAGGAACATGCCCTCGATCCCGATGTCTACATCAGGTCGATGGCGACCAGGGGCCATCTCGGTGGTCTTGCCGTGGCAACCCCTCAGGCGCTACGGGCGTACGACGCTGCAGGTTTTGACACCGTCATCGTCGAGACAGTTGGCGTAGGGCAGTCTGAGCTTGAGGTAGCCGAGACCGCCGACACCATCTTGGTTCTGCTGGCACCTGGCATGGGAGACGGGATCCAGGCGGCCAAAGCGGGCATCTTAGAGATCGGTGACATTTTTGTTGTCAACAAGAGTGATCGAGAGGGTGCCCAAGCCCTGGTCCGAGAGCTGCGGATGATGATCGCACTGGCACAGCGCGGTCCGCAGGACTGGAAGCCGCCGATCGTCATGACCGTCGCATCCGAGCATCGCGGTATTTCGGATCTGCTGGAAGCTATCGATCGGTTCCGAGCGTCGCAGGCCGATACTGGACGAGCCCAGAAACGCCGGGTGGCGCGTGCCCGACGCGAGGTGGAGAGCATCGCTCTTGCCAAGCTGCGCGCAGAATTCCGGCTCGATGGCGAGACTGGGCTTGATGATCTTGCAGAGGCGGTGAGCCGAGGCGAACTGGATCCATATGCAGCGGCCGACCAAGTGGTTATTGGCCGCTGACTGGTAGGGCACCTGGGCGGTCGGAGGCGCCAGACCTGGCCTCGATAGGCCTGATGCTCCTGTGACAGTCAGCAGGCCTGTGATGACTGGCGGCGTGGCTGCTGCGAAACCCTGGATTCATCGGGTACAAAGAAGAGTGTGCAGGCGGCTGTCTGTACATGCGGCAGCGCGTTCGAATACTCTGCAGTGAAGACCGGAAGGATGAGTAGTCCGACATGACGTGGGTCAAGCGGTTCATCGTCTTCTTGGTCGTGGCCTTTTTCCTCTTCTACCTGATTGCGCAACCTGAAGCTGCCGCCAACGCAATCCGTTCCTTGTTTGGCGCGCTCGCCCGAGTATTTCGCTCGATCATTGTGTTCTTTCAGTCGCTCGCTGGCGGCTAACGGTGGGCGTGCTTAGTTGGCTCGATCCGCATGTCGACAAGTACATTTTGACGACAGCCGGCGAGCAGAAAGTGGTTGAGGTTAAAAAGCACTGGGCTGCGAGCGCCTGGCCAGGCGTACAGCTTCTCATCGGAGTGATCATCTTCGTCAGCGCCTTCGCCTTCCAGGGAGCCGTTTACTGGATTCTCTTTGTGCTTGGCATGCTGCTTGGCTTGCACGGGCTCTACGGGATGCTGGAGGAATACCGCGATCGTTTCGTGATCACTAACCAGCGAGTGTTCCGAGTCAATGGTGTTTTCTCTACGGCCCGCGCTAGCGTGCCGCTGCTCAGGATCTTGGACATTACTGTCAATAAGCCCCTCATTGGCCGCTGGCTGAATTACGGCCACTTCGTATTCGAGTCGGCCGCTCAAGTGCAGGGCTTAAACAAGATCACATTCGTCAAGGACATTGATGAGCGTGAGGATGTGCTGCGGATAGTGATGCAGGGCGACGTGCCTCAGCAGGTTGCCGCACCCGCCGAAGATGACGGAACATGACCGCCCCAAAAACCAGCGCCCCAAAAACCAACGCCCCAAAAACCAACGCCATGGAGCGACACCGGCTGCCCTTCGACCCCGTCGAGGAGGCGGCAAAGCAGTGGGCGACCCAGTGGGGCGAGATGCCTCGGATGCGTGCTGTGACATCCCTGATGCGGGTGCATCAGCTACTCATTACTGAGCTTGATGAATTGCTTCGCCCGCTGGGCCTGACCTTTGCTCGCTATGAGGTCTTGGTCTTGCTCTCCTTCTCACGGCGAGGTGCCCTGCCGCTAGGCAAGATCGGCGAGCGGCTCCAGGTGCACGCTACGTCGGTGACACCGCTCGTGAAGCGCTTGGAAGCTGCCGACTTGATCAGGCGTGCGCCACATCCTGAGGATGGTCGCGCAGTACTCGCATCGATAACACCTAAGGGCCGCGAGGTGATGGAACAGGCGACCCAGGCGATCGTCAACGCTCGTTTCGGACTGGCGGCGCTGAGCGAAGAGGAATGTGATCAGCTGACCTGGCTGCTTACCACGCCGCGGGAAGCCGCGGGAGACTTCTAGGACCGGCGTTGCCGGGTGCCATAGCCATCCTTGGGTCTCTTACTAGGGGTTCCTAGTATTTGGAACTGGAGGTTCGATGACCGCAGAGGATGCTAGCGGCAGAGGGCGTTGGGCGGCTGCCTATGCCGAGGCCCAGGCGAAGGGTCAGGTTCGCGACGCCGACTTCACCACGATTTCCGGTGTCGAGGTCGATCCAGTCTATGGACCGGATGATGAGGCAGCCGACGAACGGATGGAGCGGATCGGCTGGCCAGGACAGTTCCCCTTCACGCGTGGTCTCTATCCGAGTGGCTACCGCGGCCGTCCTTGGACCATCCGGCAATTCGCCGGCTTTGGCAACGCTCAGCAGACCAACGAGCGTTACAAGATGATCTTGGCGGCTGGCGGTGGTGGGCTCAGTGTCGCATTCGATATGCCAACCTTGATGGGCCGCGACTCCGACGACAGCCGCAGTCTGGGCGAGGTCGGTCACTGCGGCGTAGCGATTGATTCTGCCGCCGATATGGATCTGCTGTTTTCTGGAATTGATCTTGGCTCGGTGACTACGTCGATGACAATCTCCGGCCCCGCCGTGCCGATCTTCTGCATGTACTTGGTTGCTGCGGAGCGCCAAGGCGTTGATATCACAACGCTGAATGGCACCTTGCAGACCGATATCTTCAAGGAGTACATCGCTCAAAAGGAATGGCTGTTTCCGCCGGGTCCGCACCTCCGCTTGATCGGCGACATGATGGAGTACTGCAGCCGCAGCATCCCGGCGTACAAGCCGCTCAGCGTGTCCGGCTACCACATTCGGGAAGCCGGGTCGACAGCGGCCCAGGAGCTCGCCTTTACCCTGGCTGACGGTTTTGGTTACGTCGAACTCGGCTTATCTCGAGGGCTCGAGATCGACCGCTTCGCACCCGGCTTGAGCTTCTTTTTCGACGCGCACATCGATTTCTTTGAAGAGATTGCCAAGTTCCGGGCGGCACGACGGATCTGGGCACGGTGGATGCGAGACCGGTATGGTGCGAGGACTGCCAGGGCGCAATCGCTGCGATTCCACACTCAGACCGCTGGCGTTTCGCTGACCGCGCAACAGCCGTACAACAACGTGGTACGAACCGCTATCGAAGCGCTGGCTGCGGTGCTTGGCGGGACCAATTCCTTACATACCAACGCAATGGACGAGACGCTGGCACTGCCGACCGAGGAATCTGCCGAGATCGCGCTACGAACCCAGCAGGTGCTCGCCGAGGAGACCGGTGTCGGCAACGTCGCGGATCCGCTCGGCGGGTCCTGGTATGTGGAGGCACTTACCGACAAGATCGAGTCCGAGGTAGTGGCGACCCTTGATCGGATCGAGGAGCTGGGTGGCGGCTCGACCCGGGAACATGAGATAGGTCCGATCACATCTGGGCTGCTGCTGGGGATCGAGGAAGGTTGGTTCACTGCACAGATCGCCGACTCGGCATTCCGCTATCAGACCCAGTTGGAGAAGGGCGATAAGAAGATCGTCGGCGTCAATGTGCACACCGGCACGGTTACCAAGCCGCTTGAGATCTTGCGAGTGAGCCATGAAGTCGAAGTCGAACAGTGTGCCACTCTCAAGACTCGGCGGGCCGCTCGGGACACTGCAAGAGTCGAGGCAGAGCTGGCCCAGATGATCAAGGTTGCCCGGACCGACGGCAACATGATGGAACCGATGCTTGCGGCTGTCCGCGCCGAAGCCACGCTCGGTGAGATTTGCAATGTGCTGCGCGCCGAATGGGGCGAGTACGTCGAGCCGGCGCGCTTTTAGTACGGAGATGCCCAAGGCCCGGTCAGCCTCGCGACCGCGCGTCGGTGAGCGATGGCCGTACGCGCTGACTTAGTGTCGTGCTAACACGACACTAGGGTGGGCGTGAGGAGGTGCACTGTGCCGACCGGAGCTTGGCTGCTCATCGGGGTTGGGAGCGCGCTGATGATCGTCACATTGCTGCTGGTATTCCTTGTTCCCTCTAGCCCTCGCCCTCGGAGACTTACGCCGCGACGATTAATGACGCTTCAGCACACAGTTCCTTCTTCACGATCACCCGTAGGGGCCTTGCTAACTGGGTTTAGCTATCTCTACGCGCCGCTCAGCTACCCGCACGTTCACTACAGCGTGGCAGGTCGGCTGGAACATGCCATTGCGCGCATTGATGCTGTCGACCCCTTAGATGCACCGGGTCGGATCGGACAGGCGGTGCAACAGATGGTGGACCTAGTGAGCAGCCCAGAGGAATCTCCACCGCCAACCGAAGGCGCCGAACCGGTCGTGGATCTGCTTGATCAACCGCGAAATGAGGAGCAGCTATGACTGAGCGGCCATCTCGATATGACCGTTATCAGGATCCACTGCAGGTTTACGCCGAAGCTGATGCCGAAACTCGTGCGGTGATCGAAAAGGAGCTTGATCGCATCGCTGCTCTTGATCAGCGGGAGGTTCGACTTAACGCACGGGGTTTGAATTACGGGGTAGTGATCACGCTTGCATTCTTGGCGGCCTGCGTCTATCTGATCGCTACTGGGCACGGTGTCGAGGGCACAGTGCTGGGTGTGATCTTCATCATCGGCTTGGTAGCCGTCATCGCCTTCGGCCGCCGGCGCTGACTGTCTGGCATTTCCCTCATCTTGTCGAGGGGCGCACCTATTGGCTGCTCACGGGCTAAGGGCCCATCGAGACGCCGGTCACGATGGCAACGCTTGCCGGGCGTCGAACCAGCTCGTTGGATCGGTGGGGTTAGCGGCGAGCTCAAGCTGTGCAGCGATCCGATCGATCACCGACAGCGCTGCACGCTGTTGTGCGATGTTGATCCGTCCGGGGGTGCTGATCTCGCCGCGGACGCAGATGTGACTGTCTCCGAACGGCTGGCAGACCGCGGTGTGCCTGCCATTGGCGTACCGGGCTGTTCGGGCAGAGTTGCTGACCCCGTACATCGGCAGACCTGCCGGGTAGCGGATGCTGACGTGAATGATGCCCTCTGGGTAGTCATTGCGCGTGATGAACGCCACGGTCGAGTAGCGCACCAGGCCCTTGGTAACTGAGGCGACTTTATAGTGCCGGGGAAGTGATCGAACCCGATAGGGCAGCAGGACCGGCTCAGCTATCAGGACCACATGGTTGGCGATCCTTGGGAGCACCTTCCTCGGCGTGCTGACGCCGCCGCACTCGATGATCACCAAGGCCGCGTCGGCGTACTCCCACCACAGCATCGCACCGCCGCCGTTGGGCCAGACACCCTCGGCGAAAAAGGCCGAGCGAGCGCCGACCCGGACTTTCGTGGGATTGCCCGGCAGTGTGCGTACCCAGGTGGCCTGATTCCCGCCTACTGCTACCGCGCACCTGCCAGCACTGGGTGATTCGGCGCGCAGGATCGTTGTTTCCCACTCTCGCTCGACTGTACGACTCCGGATCGACCAGCCCGCCATGGGACGAACGGTGTGGGAAAAGGCCCATACTCCTGACTGGCGCGGCTCGACATACGGCCGATGCACTGCGCTAAAGGTGACCAATACGGCAAGTACCGTCACGACAGCGACCCCGACCAACTGAATGCGACGCCTGCGACGTGTCCGTGTCCTGGTGTGCCGGCGAAACTCCCGGGCCACCTCGACAGGGTCTGGAAGGTGCCACGTGATCATGTCGAGTGCGGCACGCACCGAATAGGCATCGGCGTTGATCGTGGCAAGTGCTCGATCGATTTCAATGCCTACCCGAGCCGCCGACCGGTCGATCAGTCCGGCGATCTCTGCATAGGTGACGCCTTCCAGGCAGTTGAGCATCACCACTGCTCGTTGTAGCTTCGGCAGCCTGTCATACGCGGTGACCACGACGCCCAGCTCATCGGGGATGCGCTCTAAGCCCTGCCGTGGAGATGGGTCTGACTCGGGGGTGCGCAGGAAGGTATGGATGGTTAGCTCCCGCAGGTCTGCGGGCGAATCGACGAGCTGCGACCAGCGCGGGCCCGCGGCGAGCACTACGGCACCAGCCAAGTCGGCCGGTTTAGTGCTTAGCGCCGCGCACCAGCGAAGCAGATCCGCCAGCTCGTCGGCGTGCACACTCTATTTTGGGCTTGCTGCTCGCGCATCGGGCGCGTGGGGTCCGACGTCGTCGTCGCTTTTCGCGAACGCTCTACCTTCTTGTTTGCGCACTCCATCCCGAGAGCGTTCGCTCATCGCTCCTCCGATCGTCGGGCGCGCGATTTGCCGACGCTCGCAAGCTAGCGAGTTACCCCTCTAAAGCGGCGGAAACAACTGCGCGGGCTGCCTCTTGGACCTCAGCCAAGTGTTCGGGGCCCTTGAACGACTCGGCATAGATCTTGTAGACGTCCTCGGTGCCGGACGGCCGCGCCGCGAACCAGGCCGACTCGGTGGCCACCTTCAATCCACCGATAGGCGCGTCGTTCCCCGGAGCCCGCGTCAAGATCGCGGTAATCGGTTCGCCGGCCAGCTCTGTAGCGGTAACCGATGAGGCGTCGAGTTTGGACAGCTTGGCCTTCTGTTCGCGGTTAGCGGGAGCGTCAATGCGGGCGTACGCCGGGGCGCCGTGTTGGGCGGTGAGCTCGGCGTAAAGCTCGCTGGGAGACTTGCCGGTAACCGCCTTGATCTCGCTGGCCAACAGCGCGAGCAGGATGCCGTCCTTATCAGTAGTCCAGGTGCTGCCATCCAGGGCCAAGAACGATGCGCCCGCTGACTCCTCGCCGCCAAAGCCGATCTCACCGGTACCCAAGCCGGGTACAAACCACTTGAAACCAACCGGCACCTCGACCAGAGTTCGGCCCAGGCTGGCCGCCACCCTGTCGATCATGGACGAGGACACCAGCGTCTTGCCGATTCCGGCATCCGGGCGCCACCCCGGCCGGTTGGCATACAGGTACTGGATCGCCACCGCCAGGTAGGCGTTGGGATTCATCAGGCCGGCGTCCGGGGTGACGATGCCATGCCTATCAGCGTCTGCATCGTTGCCCGTGGCAATGTCGTACTCGTCTTTGTTGCGGATCAGGCTTGCCATGGCGTTGGGCGAGGAACAATCCATCCTGATCTTGCCGTCGGTGTCGAGGGTCATAAATGACCAGCGGGGGTCTACCTTCGGATTGACAACGGTCAGGTCGATACCGAGGTTTTCGGCTATGTAGCCCCAGTACTGCACACTCGCGCCACCCATCGGATCCGCGCCGATGTGCACGCCTGCGTCCCGTACGGCCTTCAGGTTCAGCGCATTGACCAGGTCCTCGCAGTAGGCGCCGAGGTAGTCGAATCGATGAACATCCGACACGACGTCGGCGTACGGCCGTCTCCGTATTGCTGAGCCATCGGCGAGCAGCTCATTGGCCCGGGCAGCGATCGCGCTTGTCGCGTCGGTATCTGCCGGGCCGCCATGCGGCGGGTTGTACTTGAATCCGCCATCGCGGGGCGGATTGTGCGACGGCGTTACGACGATGCCGTCGGCGATGTCACTGGCGTTGGCTGCGGCATTGTGCACCACGATGGCACGCGAAAGCGCAGGTGTCGGGGTGTAGTCCTGGTCATCCTCGGCTCGGACAGTCACCCCGTTGGCCACCAGCACCTCAATGGCGGTTGTCCAGGCCGGTGTGGAGAGCGCGTGAGTGTCCTTGCCGATATAGAGCGGCCCTGTGATGTCCTGGGAAGCTCGGTATTCCACGATTGCCTGAGTCGTCGCCGCGATATGGGCATCGTTGAACGCGGTATCCAGACTCGAGCCGCGGTGTCCGGAGGTACCGAACACCACCTGCTGGTCCGGGTTGCTGGGATCCGGCACCAGGTCGTAATAGGCGCTGATGACTGCATCGACGTCGATGAGGTCTTCGGGGAGTGCCGGCTGGCCGGCGCGCGGGTGAGCCATGGCCACATTCTGCCGTCGTTTCGCCTGGCCGGTGAGGGGCAGGCCGCTAGGTTCTCAGCATCCGTCGACCTCGGCGGTGCGCAATCGAGTCTTAGCGCTCGGTCGGCACCGCGAGGCTCGCTGGGCTTTGAAAGGATGAGCGCATGAGTTCGTCCAGCTTCCACCGTCCTGGCGCTGTTGATCTTTCTCAGATGGCCCAGCGGGCCAAGCAGTCAACCGCCGGTCAGGCAACCGGCCCACAGACCGCTGGCGGGTCGTACGTTGTCGAGGTCACCGAGCAGACATTCGAGGCCGAGACGATTCGCAGGTCGCTCAAGCACCCCGTAGTAGTCGAGCTCTATTCGCCTCGGGTTGCCACTGGCCAGCAGCTGTCCGACGCGTTGATCGAGATCGCGAACGCTGCAGAGGGCAAGTTCCTGTTAGCCCGACTGAATGTGGACACCGCGCCGGGGATTGTTCAAGCACTTGGACTGCAAGCGGTTCCTACTGTGATCGCTTTGATCAATGGGCAGCTGGCTCCGCTGTTCCAGGGAGTACTGCCAAAAGATCAAGTAGAGGTCGCAATTGATCAACTGCTGAAAGCGGCGGTAGCGAACGGGATTATGGGGCGTGCTGAGCCTGTTGGCTCTGAGCCATCCGAGGCTGCGGAGCCCGAGCCGGATGCAGATCCGCGGTATGCCGCTGCAGACGCCGCGTTGGAGCGCGGTGACTTTGCGGCGGCCCGCGAGGAATTCGACAAACTGCTACAAGCCAACCCGAACGATGCTGGCGCACAGGCTGGCAAGGCACAGGCGGGTCTCTTTGCGCGTGCGGCGATGTTGGATCCGAAGTCAACCCTTGCCGCCGCAGATGGCACCGATGATGTGGACATTCAACTGGCAGCCGCCGATGTCGAGATGATCAATGGGCAGGCGGAGGCGGCATTCGCGCGGTTGATTGCGCTGATCAAGCGGTTATCCGGAGATCAGCGAGACCTCGCTCGGGTACGGCTGCTCGAACTATTCGAGACACTCGGCAACGCCGACGAACGGGTCCTCAAGGCGCGTCGTGACTTAATGACCGCTCTCTTCTAGCGAATATGCTGACCCGCACTGCATGCGCCGGTCGCGCGAGCAGTGCCCCAAGCAGTTGCTGCAGACCCGGAAGAGAGGATCATGAAGCGACTCTTTGTCGCCATGTCCACGATGCTGCTGGCGCTCGCCGGATGTTCTGGCGACCCGGCCGCATCGAGCCCATCATCCCCGGCGCCCAGCAGCGGCCCGCCGGACGCCGCGGCCCCCGCTACCGCCAGCCCAAGTCCATCGTCGAATCCAGCCGTACCAGCGAGCGAGTGTTTGAGTGGACGCTACCGACTCATCAGGTTCGTCGGAGTGGGCGAGAGAGGAACGTATGGCACGGGCGAGGGCGGCGACGTCACGGTGACGTTCAAGAACGGCTCATATCTGCTCCGCGGCGCAGGGACGGATCCCATCAACCTGACGCTGGCTGGCCAGCGTGGCGGCCTGCTGGTGGACGGCACGATCGGCGGTGACTATCGGCTGGAGGGCGACAAAGCGAGGTTCACGGTCGGCGAGAGTAGCGGCACGGCCACGCTCAATGTCGGCAAGGAGAAGCAATCCGTGCCGATCTCAGAGGTTGGCAATGTGCTGGCTCCCAGCGGTGAGGCGGGCCTCGGGTGCGGCAATAACGCGCTAATCCTGACCCTTCACGACATACGCCTAGAGCTCGGCAAGGTCTGACAGCCAGCAGTGATCAGGGCGTGCGGCCCTCCTCGGTGTATGCCATTTCGACGGGTCCGAGGGACGCCGCAAGTACCAGCCGGCGGTGGGCGAGCGGCGTGACCAGGCTGGCTGCGGTTTCGAGGTCGACCAGGGCCACCCGCTTGATCTCGGTCGGCTGCAACGACCAACTGGCCACATCCTCCTCGGTTATCTCCCCACCATCGAAGATCATCTCGATGGCATCGTCCCATCCCAGATAAGGCGGCATCCAATCAACGACGAGCAGCCGACCGATGGCTCGTTCGATGCCGAGCTCCTCGGTAACCTCACGGCTGGCAGCTTGTCGCGGCGTCTCGTACGGCTCGACGATGCCCCCGGGCAGTTCCCAGTCGGACTTGAACTGGGTCTCACAAAGCAGCACTCGGCCGAGTGCGTCCCGCAGCAGCACATGGGCGATAAGGCGTTTCTTCGGCAGCGCCGAGTTCATCACACCCGAGAAACCGTGCGGTCCGTACGGCTCGTCCGACGCCAATCGGGCGAATAGGCAGATATCCCCGTACGAGCCGTCTGGGCGCAAGACCGCCTGGCGGCGAATCCCCTCGAGCCGGAAACCGGAACGCAGCACCGCTCGGCGAGCAGTCAGGTCCTCGGCTGGCAGTGCAACTTCCAGCCGACGCAGCCCGTAGCCGACGAACGCTTCATCGGCTGCGGCACTGAGTGCCTGCTGGAGCGACTCAGCACTACCGGATCCGCTCCAGCTCACGGTGGCGATTCCGCCTTCGGAGATATTGAGGGTCAGAGCGAGGTCAGTCACGCTTCTGCAGCCACTGGATCCGGCTCGTGCTCATGACTGACCAACCTAGTCCGGCGAAGCGCTGGCGCTGAAGATCGTCCTGGCCGTCGGCCTTTATATCCGCCTGCCGCGCGACAGCGGTGCTGCTGCATCGGCTATCGACGACGGTTCAGCGACTCCCGGGTAGATCTGGGGAACTGGGCGAGGCAGGTGAGTCCGCTGAGTTTGGGCTGCTCGGTGAATCCGGCGAGTCGGGACTGTCGGGGGAGTCAGGTGAGTTCGCACTCTCCGGCGACTCCGCACCCTCGGGCTCAGTACCACGCGCACTGTCCGGTGCTGTTTCGTCTTCAGCCTCAGCCTCACTTTCCGAGGGCTTCGCACGCCGAGGCTGAGTTGGACCTGTCACTGCCTCGTCAGTTGTGGTGGCGTGCGGCGATGCTGCCCTTGCGGCGGCGATGACTCCTCGCGTTGCCTTCTCGCGCTCGATCGGCTGCTCCTCGTCCAGCTCGGGCTCGAGCCGCAACCAGACAGCGCCCAGCGGTGGGATTGTCACCGAGGCAGACGCCTCATATCCGTGAGACGGCACCCGATGCGCAATGACTTGTCCGAGGTTGCCGATCAAGCCTGTACCGTCGTACACCTCAGCGTCGGTGTTCAAGATCTCCTTCCAAACTCCTTCGGTTGGCAGGCCGATCTGGTGGTCTGGCCGTGGCTCGGAGGAGAAATTCGTAATGCAGGCAATCATTTGACCGTCGCCGTCATAGCGCAGCCAAGAAAAGACGTTCCCACCATGATCATCGGCGTCGATCCAGGAGAAACCTGACGCGTCGGCGTCGCGCTTCCAGAGGGCCGGGTGCTCCTTGTAGATCGTGTTCATGTCCTTGATCAGCCGCTGAACACCGCGATGTCCCCACTCCGCGCTTTGCCACCAATCGACGCTGCGGCTCTCGGAGAACTCTCGCCGCTGACCGAACTCGGTCCCCATAAACAGCAGCTTCTTGCCCGGATGGGACCACATGAATGCGTAGAAGGCGCGCAGCGTGCCGAACTTCCGCCACTCATCCTGCGGTGCCCGCTCGAACATCGAGCCTTTGCCGTGCACCACCTCGTCATGGCTGATCGGCAAGATGAAATTTTCTGAGTACGCGTACGCCATGGCGAAGGTCATCTCGTGGTGGTGATACTGCCGATAGATCGGCTCGCGACCCAGGTAGCGCAGCGAGTCGTTCATCCAGCCCATGTTCCACTTGAACCCGAAGCCGAGGCCGCCGTGCTCGGTGCTCTGGGTAACGCCGGGCCAGGAGGTTGATTCTTCGGCAACCATGACGACGCCAGGCTCCCGCCGGTAGGCATGGAAGTTGGTTTGCTGCAGGACTTCGACAGCGTCCAGATTCTCGTTGCCGCCGTACTTGTTCGGTACCCACTGACCCACTTCTCGTGAGTAGTCCAGATAGAGCATGGATGCGACGCCGTCCACCCGCAGGCCGTCGATGTGGAACTCCTCCAGCCAGTAGTAGGCATTGGAGATCAGGAAGCTCTTCACCTCGTTGCGACCGAAGTTGAAAATGTAGGAACCCCAATCGGGGTGCCAGCCCAGCCGTGGATCCTCATGCTCGTACAGCGCGGTTCCGTCAAAGCGCTGCAGTGCCCAAGGGTCGGTCGCAAAGTGCCCGGGCACCCAGTCCACGATTACGCCAATTCCGGCCTGGTGCAGTTTGTCGACGAGGTGTCGGAACTCGTCTGGAGAACCGAACTTTGACATAGGGGCGAAGTAACCGGTGACGTGATAGCCCCACGAGCCTTCGAACGGGTGCTGGGCGATGGGCATGAACTCCACATGTGTGTAGCCCTGCCAGCTGACGTACTCCACCAATTCATTCGCCAGCTCCAGGTAAGTCAGCCCCTGGCGCCAAGATCCAATGTGCACTTCATAAATGCTCAGCGGCTCTGCATGCATCTTTTTTTGCCCGCGGTACCACATCCACTGGTCGTCGCCCCAGGCGTACTGGCTCTCATAGACGATCGAGGCGGTGTGCGGCGCAGCCTCGGCGAACCGCGCCATGGGATCGGCCTTGAGCCGCCATACCCCGTCGGCACCAAGCACCTCGAACTTGTACAGGCTGCCGGTGCCCACCCCTTCCACGAAGAGCGCCCAGACCCCAGCTCCCGGGATCAGATGCATGTGGTGCCCATCGCCGTTCCAGTAATTGAAGTCGCCGACGAGCCGTACGGCCTGTGCATTGGGAGCCCAAACCGAGAATCGGGTGCCGAAGATCGGACCGCGTGCCGAGTCCGAAACGGTCGTCTCCTGCGCGCCCAAGCGACGCCAGCACTCGGTGTCATGCCCCTCGTGGAAACCTGTGAGGTCCCAGCCAGTTAGACCGCCGGTCGGATCGTACGACATGGGTGCTACTCCTGTTCTCTGGTCCGGCTCGCAAGCTCGCCGGGCGACACCTGATCTGAGTCCTGATTTTCGCCCGCCAGTTCAGCTACCGCTCGCAGCGGGATGCTTATCCAATCCGGCCGGTTCCGTGTTTCGTAGACGACCTCATAAATCGCTTTGTCGGCCTCGTACGCGCGGAGCACGCTGGTTTCCGTCTCATCCAACTCCCCGCTGACGTAACCGCGTAGAAAGGCGGCCCGGCACTCTGCTGCCCAGGCTGCGCTGTATGGCCCTGGAACACTCGCGGCCGCGTAATCGAAGGAACGCAGCATGCCCGCGACGTCCCGCCAGACGGAGTCTGGGAGGCGTCGTTCCGCAAGTGTTTTAGCCGGCTCACCCTCGAAGTCGATGATCTTCCAGCCAGACGGGGTATGCAGCGTTTGTCCGAGATGAAAGTCTCCATGGACGCGTTGGGTATCGAGCGTCTCGGCTCCCAGCTCTCTGAAACGGCGCAGCAGGTCTGGGACATACGGTGCTAGTGCGGCGACAATCTTGGCCGCCTGGTGCAGCCGGTCCATCATGATCCTCGCCGTCCGCGCACCTAGTACCTTTGCGGTCGGGAAGGAGGACCGCAGAGCCTGGTGAATCTCGGCAAGCGCCCTGCCCAATGCCTCGGCCTCGGCTGCGAAGTTCGAGCTTGTCTTGATCTTGTTGGAGGCATTCTCGACTCGTAGCGATTCCAGCGCCAGGTCCCAGCCATCAGCCGCGCCCGCCAACTGCTCGATCACCATTGCAAGATCAGCATCTAGCTGACGCGCATCGGAGACCCAGCTGCCCTCGATCCAGCCGAATAGACCTGCAACGTCGGAAATGCCGGCTGCGTTCAGCGCAGCATGCACCTCAATATCAAGGTTGTGGCCCAGTTCGAGACGCCGAAAGAGTTTGAGTATCGCTGTCTCACCGAGCATTACCGAGGTGTTGCTCTGTTGCCCAGTGAAGGGACGCGCTTCAAGGTCGGCGCGAAGACCCGAAGCCGTGGTCGTGTTGAATCGGGCTTCGCAGTCGGGACTGCGGAGCCTGCGGCCGCCGAGTAATGCGGTGAGAATGACCCGGCATGCCTCTGGATCTTGGGTGGCATCGTAGGCAATGACCGGACCAAGATCAGGATCGGTGAAGCGACCGATCTCTGCCTGATGCAGCTCAGCGTGCGGTGCCGGCCGGTAGGAGACCGCTAGGTGGTAGTACTCGGTCGGAGCCGGATCGCTCTGCTGGATCATCTCAGGTGGCTCACTGGGCCCAGCTTCCCGGGTCGGCTCCGTATCCTGGTCGGCCAGATCGGTCGGAGTGGACAGCTGCTCCGGATCCTCCTCGGGTGGATAGCTCACCTCCGCGATCTCGAATCGGACACCTAGGGCAGCGGCAGGCCTAAAAAAGTCCGAGACGTCGGTAAGCCAGGGCAACGGCGTTAGCGATCGGAATTGGACTCGTCGACCCTTGCCGGCGAACCACCGTGCATTAGAGATATACCTCAGGACCTGGTCGGCGACCTGAGGATCGGCTGTCCCCCTCACGGCGTCCTAGCCCTGTGCGCCCAACCGTATACCGCCAGCCGGCCCCGAGGCGGTATTCCGCGAGCCGTACCGAATCAGCGTCAGAATGTGCGCCGGATCGGCGTGAGTAAGCCTGACGAAGGCATGCTGCCCCCAGCGCCAGGTCTGCCCGGTGATTTCATCGTGGACCAGATAGACATCGCGCGCCGTTAAACCGAGGGCGTCCATGTCCAGATAGATCTCGGTCTCGACCACGTTGTGCGGATCAAGGCTGCAGATCACGATCACGACGTCGTCGCCGCTCCTCTTGGAGTAGACAAGCGCATTGGCGTGCGGCGCGTGGTGGAAGTGCAGGTTCCGCAGTTGCTGCAGAGCAGGGTGCTCACGGCGGATCTGATTCAGCCTGCCGAGCAGCATGTTGAGGTTCTCGCCGCTCTCCTCGGCGCCCTTCCAGTCCCGGGGTCGGTATTGGAACTTCTCGGAGTCCAGGTACTCCTCGCGGCCCTGGGCAAGTGCAGCATTCTCGAACAGCTCAAAGCCGGAATAAATGCCCCACAGCGGCGAAAGGGTCGAGGCAAGCACTGCGCGGATGGTGAAAGCCGGCTTGCCACCCCACTGCAAGAAGTGCGGCAGGATGTCTGGAGTGTTCGGCCAGAAGTTCGGGCGGAAGAAGCTGTCGGTCTCTGTGGTCAGCTCCTTGATGTACTCCTCGATCTCCCACTTCTCGTTCCGCCAGGTGAAGTAGGTATAGGACTGCTGGAAGCCCGCCTTGCCGAGGGCATGCATCATCGCCGGCTTGGTGAATGCTTCGGACAGGAACAACACATCTGGGTCGGTCTTGCGAACCTCAGTCAACAGCCACGCCCAGAAGTTCACGGGCTTGGTATGCGGGTTGTCTACACGGAAGATCCGTACGCCATGGCTCATCCACAGCTTGACGATGCGCAGGCTTTCCAGGTAGATCCCGTCGCGGTCGTTGTCGAAGTTGATGGGATAGATGTCCTGATACTTCTTGGGCGGATTCTCCGCGTACGCAATGGAGCCGTCGGCACGTTTGGAGAACCATTCGGGGTGCTCGGTTACCCAGGGATGGTCAGGCGATGCCTGAAGAGCGAAGTCCATGGCAACCTCAAGTCCCAGGGAATTGGCCTTGGCCACAAAACGGTCGAAGGCGTCGAAGTCACCGAGGTCGGGATGGATGGCGTCGTGTCCGCCTTCCTCCGCGCCGATGGCCCAGGGTGAGCCGGGATCGCTTGGGCCTGGGCTCAGCGTGTTGTTTGGCCCCTTACGGAAGGTCCTGCCGATCGGATGGATGGGCGGCAGATAAACCACATCGAAGCCCATCGCTGCGGCGGCCTCGAGTCGTTCGTAAGAGGTGTCAAAGGTGCCGGAGATCCATTTCTGATTCTCCTCGTCCCACCGCGCACCCTGGGAACGCGGGAAGAACTCATACCA